>CALVHP010000031.1 GCA_944328405.1 uncultured Clostridia bacterium | reverse complement strand
GGCGCGCGGGGCGGAAGGAGAAGGAAAAAGAATTGTCGACCAGGCGCTCCTTCAGCTCGGCGAGCACGGCGTCCTTTTGGGGCTGCCAGGCGATTTTGCGCATCTCGTTGGAGGCGATCTGCCCCTCTTCGATGCGGTTTTTGTTTTTCAGGATCATGGAAATGGTGACCGATTCGTACGACGGCATCGCGCTGATGAGATCAAAGTCGGTGTACGTCTTGCCGAAAAAGTCGTCCAGGTCCTTCAAAAAATCGTCGCTCATGCACGACCTCCTTCCGTGGTTTCACAGCTTTCTACGATTATAGCGTTTTTCTGTGGAAAACGCAATGCGTTTTCAAAGGCTAAAAAAAATTTTTTAAAAAACTTGTAAATCTTTCACATGAATTGAAAAACCTGTTGCAAAACTTTGTGAAATATGTTACAATGTTTACGACAAACATTTTCAGGAGGACAAAGCCACGAAACGCACCCGCATCGAAGAGATCGCTCTCTTAATCGAAAAGAACGGAAAAATGAGCCTGGAAGAACTCGCCGTCCAGTTCCCGGACGTATCCGACATGACGCTGCGCCGTGACCTTTTGGAACTGGAAAAGGAAAATAAGGTCATCCGCATCCGCGGCGGCGCGATGTCCGTGCTCGAAGTGCAGAAGCGCTCGGGCGAGGCCTACGCGCAGAAATCGACCATCAACACCGACGCCAAAAAGGTGATTGCCAAAAAGGCGGTCTCGCTCATCGACGAAGGTGTGAGCCTGTTCCTCGACGGCGGCACGACGGCGCTCGCCCTGGCCAAAGAACTGCCCGACCGCCCCTGTCACATCTTCACCAACGGGCTGGTCGTCGCCGAAGAGCTGGCGCACAAAAAACAGCCCGAAGTGATCCTGGTGGGCGGCACGCTCATCAAAGACAACCTTTCCACCGCCTCGCCCTATACGAAGGTGTTCCTCGAAAACACCAACTTCGAACTGGCGATCATCTCCGCCTCGGCGTTTTCGTTCGAGCAGGGATTTTCGTGCGTGTCGCAGGTGGAATCGGAACTGCTCAAATTCATCCTCGCGCGCGCCAAGATGGTCTACATGATGCTCGATACTTCCAAGATCGGCAAGATCATGCCCTATACCTTCGCCACGCCCGAAAACATCGACGTACTGATCACGGACGACAGCTTCCCGCAGAACGTCAAAGAAAAATTCGAAGCCAAAAACATCGTCGTCATCTGAGCCCGCCGGGCGCCTTCTGCGGCCGCCGGATCCGGGCACCCGCGCGCGGCACGCCGGCGCGGGGGGGGCAAGGCAAATTTTATGAAAAATCCCCGGCGCGGAGAGCCATGGCTCTCCGCGCCGCTGTTTTTTCCGTTATCCGGAGCCGGGGACGCGCGCGTTTTCCGCGCGGCGGTAGGCATAAAACCCGCACCGCACGGGGTGGTCGAGCACGCGCTCGGCGCGGCTGCACAGAACTTTCAGCGCGACGAGGAGATCGCCGCCCGCACACGCGATGTTGTACGCGCCATATACGACGAGGGGCACAAGCCCCGTGCCCAGCCCGGCGGCGCACAGCCCCACGCCCAGTACGGCGAAGGGCGCGAGAGATCCGACGAGGTACCGCCCCCGCGTAAAGGGCGCCTCGACCGCGCAGTACGGCGAGAGAGAGCGGCCCAGAATGCCGAACCGGATGCCGCGGAACGAGCCGCGCACGGCCGCCCAGCCGAGGGCGTGCAGCCCCTCGTGCGCCGGGAGGCTGACGAGAAAAACGGCCGCGAGCAGAAACAGTTCGGTAAAGAGGCTGCCCGTGCACATGAGGATCTTATCGGGCAGCAGCACCGCCCCGACGATCGCCGCCGCAAGGAAGGGCAGCGCGCAGGCAAGGCCGAGCAGATTGGCGCGCAAAATGCTCACCGTGCAGTCTTTTTCGGCAAAGCCCTGCGCGATGAGTTCTGCGCGGTACGCCTCGAACCGCGCAAAGCGCGCCTCTTCGCGGGCGCGCTTTTTTTCCCGGCGGCTGCGGCCGCCCTGCGCGCGCACGGTCATTCCCCCGCGCCGAACAGGTCGGTCGAGAGGTAGCGCATGCCCGTATCGGGGATGATGACCGCCACCGTTTTGCCCGCGTTTTCGGGGCGGGCGGCGACGAGGCGCGCCGCGTGCAGCGCCGCGCCCGCCGAAATGCCCGCAAACACGCCGTCGGTGACGGCGGCCTCGCGGGCGGCGGCGAACGCTTCGGCTTCGGTCACGCGGATGACCTCGTCGAGGACAGACGTATCCAAAATTTCGGGCACGAAGCCCGCGCCGATGCCCTGCAGGCCGTGCGGGCCGGCCGCCCCGCCCGAGAGCACGGGCGAGCCGCTCGGCTCGACCGCGACGACTTTCAGCGCGGGGTTCTGTTCTTTGAGGAATTTCGCCGCGCCGCCGAGAGTGCCGCCCGTACCCACGCCCGCGACGAGGAAGTCGAGTTTGCCTTCCGCGTCCGCCCACAGCTCGGGGCCGGTGGTGCGGTAATGCGCGGCGGGGTTGGCGGGGTTGACGAACTGGCCGCAGATGACGCTGTCCGGGTTCTGCGCGTGCAGTTCTTCCGCGCGGGCGATGGCGCCCGCCATGCCCTTTTTCCCCTCGGTGAGGACGATCTTCGCCCCGAAGGCGGCGAGAAGTTTGCGCCGCTCGACGCTCATCGTTTCGGGCATGGTGAGCACGAGGGTATAGCCCTTGACCGCGCACACGGCGGCCAGGCCGATGCCCGTGTTGCCGCTGGTCGGCTCGATGAGAAGAGTGTTTCTGCCGATGCGGCCCTCCGCTTCGAGCTGTTCGATGATGGCCAGCGCGGGGCGGTCTTTTACGCTGCCCGTGGGGTTGAAATATTCGAGTTTTGCCAACAGCGCGGCGCACAGGCCGTGCTTTTTTTCATACCCGTGCATCCGCAGAAGGGGCGTTTTGCCGATCAGCCGGGTTATGGAGTCTACGATCATTGCACATCCTCCGGAAGTTTTTTTGCAATCACGCGGCGCGCGGGCCGGTTTTTGAGCCACTGCACGGCGAGGGTGAGCGCGGTAAAGAGAACCGCCGCGCCCGCCACCACGCAGGCCATGGCCGCGGGCGGCACCGCCCGGCCGAAAAAGTTGAGGTCCAACGAAAACTGCCGCGCCAGTTCGTCGGCAAAAGCGGGCGAAGAGAGCGCCGCCAGTTCGTCGAGCGCGCCGCCCATGATCAGGTTGCGGAACAGCCCCGCCGAATGGGCGCCGGGGATGAACGCGGTAAAATACTGGACGCCCGCGGGGAACATCGAAAGGGGCATGTACGCGCCGATGAGAAAGCCGACCACCGTGCCCAGAATGACGTTGATGCCCATGAACGCGCCTTCCGTTCTGACGAAGCCGACGACGAACACCAGCAACGCGGTGGCGCTGAGCACCGAAAGCGCCAGCACGCCGAACGAGCCGAGCACGTCGAGGAAGGAAAGGCACCAGCTGCCCGAAACGGCCAGCCACAGCAGCACCAGCCCGAACACGCCCGTGCACAAGACCAGCCCCGCCGCCGCGACGGATAAAAAGTACGAGGCGGGCGCGAGCCACGAAGACACGGGCGAGGCGGCGAGATCGCCCGCAATGCCCCGCTTTTTGTCCTGCACCATCACCCCGCACGCGCACAGCGGCACGGTGATGCAGGCGCTGGAAAGCACCCCCGCCAGCATCCAGCTGTCGCAAAAGGCCTGTACGGCGCCTTCGGCGCCGGCCACGCCCGCTTCGGCAAGCGACGCGAGGATCCCGTCCGCCTGTACGTCGCCCAAAAACAGCACGTACAGCGCCAGGACGATGAGCGGGCACAGCAGCGAAAAGAAGATGTTGGCCTTATCCTTCAGAAAAATTTTCAGGTTGCGCAGGGTCATCTGCCAAAGGGCGTTCATACGGCGTTCCCTCCCTGCAATTGCTTGCCCGTGACGGCGAGGAATACGTCGTCCATGTTGCCCTTGACGAACTCGAAATCGCGGCAGAGTTCGGGGTTTCGGAGCAGGAAGGCGCGAGCCTCTTCGGCCGAGGCGACCGCCGCCACGCACGCCCCGCCCTCCGCGCGGGCGTCCAGCCCCAGCGCGCGGGCGCGCTCCGCCAGGGCGGGCGCGTCGCCGTACAGGCGCAGATAGTTGCGCGAATAGGCGTTTTTCAGCTGCACGGGCGTGCCGCCGGCGGCGATGGCGCCGTCGTCGATGATCACCACGCGGTCAGAGCCGTCCGCCTCTTCCATATAATGCGTCGTAAGGAAGACCGTCATACCCTCGTCTTTTTGCAGCCGGCGCACGATCTCCCACACCGTTTGGCGGGTCTTGGGGTCGAGGCCGGTCGTCGGCTCGTCCAACACGAGCAGCGAAGGGCTGCCCACCAGGGCGCGGGCGATATCGACCCGCCGCCGCTGCCCGCCCGAAAGTTTGCCGAAGGGCCGGCGCAGCAGGTCTTTCAGATCGAGCAGGCGGCACAGCACCGCGAGCCGCTGCGCCCAGGCCTTCCCTTGCAGACCATAGAAACTGGCACGGACGGTGAGATTGTCTTTGACGGTGAGAAGGTCGTCCAGCACGGTGCCCTGGAACACGATGCCGAGCAGGGGCTTGATCTTCGCCGCCTCGGAATCGAGGTCGTACCCGCCGATCGTGACCCGCCCCGCGTCCTTTTTGAGGATGGAACAGAGGATGTTGATGGTCGTGCTTTTGCCGGCGCCGTTCACCCCGAGAAAGGAAAACAGGCTCCCCCGTTCCACAGCGAAGGAGATCCCCTTGACCGCCTGCACCGCGCCGTACGATTTGGTCAGGCCTTCGGCCCGGACGAAGTCTTTTTGCATAGTTCCCTCACGTCTGGTTTCTGCGGCCATTATACCACCCCGCGGCGGGCGCTGGCAAGCGTTCGGCGGCGGGCGCCCCCGACAGAGGTGCCCGCCGCCGCGAAATATTACAAATTTATGACACGCGCGGCCTTTACGCCGCCGCGCTTTCCTGTTATACTATGAATACGGGCGCCTTGGGCGCCGACCGGTCATTTTCCCATCCCGGTAAAACGGGCTGTCGCTGATTTGAATTTTCAAAAACGCTGCCCGTCAATTTTCTTTGATGGGCAGCGTTTGGAATTTTGGTTTCTGTTCCTATAATTTGGCGCCGCTTTCATCTTCTAATCCAAGCAGATAGTCGGCGCTTACATCGAAAATTTTGCAAAGTTTTTTGATCGTGTTGATGTCCGGTTCTGTTCTTCCCTGCTCCCAACTCGCATAACCGTTGGCGGAAATGTTCAGCAACTCGTAGACATCCCGCTGCGTCATTCCTCTTTCTTTGCGAATTGATTTCAATATATCTTTGAATTCCGCCATAAACTCTTCCTGTGTTTATTATAGCATTTATACCCAAAATGAGTTGACTATACCCATTTTGGGTAGTATAATGCAAATATTCTCAGCAATCATTCCTATAAAGGAGTTACACATGGAAGACGGAACGGACGGGAAGAGCAAAAAGTGTGTGTACTGCAACTTATACGAGGGATATTACGTAAAGGGGCCGCGGCGCTTCGAGCGCGCCGACCGCGGGTACTGTTACAGGCTCGGCAAAGTCGTAAGCAACGGGGACGGGTGCGAAAACTGGAAACCGGGCGGGCGGCGGTATTGCAGCCGCAAACTGATCGCGGCGCGCGCGCTGAACGAGATCTTGGAGAATTTGTCCGCGATCCGGCAGATTTTGGAAGAAGAGCAGGAAGAAAAGGAGCGGACGGAATGAAGGGCAAAACGGCTACGCGCGCGTGCAAAAACTGCCGCTACAGTTGGGATTTTTACGGCGAATTTGCCTTTCAGTTCAAAAAACACCGGATGGGGTACTGCATCCGGCGGCAGGCGGCGGTCCTGCGGGAGGACGTGTGCGAGCAGTACGGGCGGCGAAAGCCCACACCCGCGCCGAACGTGACGGCGGCGCGCATCGACGAGGCGATCGAAGACGTGCGCGCCCTGGAACGCATTTTCGGCACCCCAGACTGAAACGCGGGACAAATTTTCCGCAGCCGCGGGGCAAATTCCCTGCAAAAAAGAAAAAAGCCCGCCGCGCCTTTGCGGAACGCGCGGTCCGGGCACATCCGAACGGAGGTTTTTATGGATAAAAGCATCGTGGTGTACGGCTCGCAGTACGGCGCCACCGAACGGTATGCCCGGCGCATCGCCGAAGGGCTGGGCTGCGAAACCGTGCCCGCCGACCGCATCCGCAAGGGGCAGCTGGCGGGGTATCGGACCGTCGTATTCGGCGGGGGCGTGTATGCGGGGTCGGTCGCGGGGTGGAAAAAGATCGCGCCGCAATGCGCTGCGGCGGGCGGACGGGGCTGGATCCTGTTCGTGTGCGGCCTGGCCGACCCCGCCAAAGAAAAGACGCAGAACGAGGCGCGCATGCTCTTTGAAAAGCGCCTGCCCGCAGCCCTTGCGGGCAAACCGCCCGTGTTTTGCCTGCGCGGGGGCATCGATTACCCGAAACTGCGCACGAAGCACCGCGTGATGATGGCGATGCTCGCGCACTTTCTGCGGCGGAAAAAAGACCCTTCGGAAGAAGATCGGCAGCTGTTGGCCACCTACGGCGGCAAGGTCGATTTTTTCGACCCCGCCTCGGCAGACGCGGTGATCGCCGCCGCGCGGAACGAAACAGACTGACCCGCAAAAAGCGCCGGCCGAAATACGCCGCCCCGCAAAAACGGGCCGCGCCGCAGCCTGAATTTTGCCTTTGCAAGAGCGCCCGCGGCAGCGATTTTCCTTGCCCCCTTAGGGGAAAGGCGGTTATTTGTTCTTTGGCTAAGCCTTTTCTGCCCCCCACGAAACTCGCGGGGCGCTTACACAAAAACAGCGGCACGGCGCTTTTGCGCCGTGCCAGGCCGCGGCGGACAAGTCATACAAGGACCGGGCCGCGCCGCGCGGGCCCTATAAGGGCCATCCGCAACACAAAAAAAGAGCGCCTGCGCGCTCTTTTTTTCCGCCAACGGCAGGATTTCCCTCCTGCGCTTTCGGTAAACCAAGGCGGCGCCCGATAGGAACGCCGCCCGTTTTACTGATTTTTCAAACCGCTTTTCGGATATTCCAAAAAGTTTTCCGCTTTGAACCGGAACTTACGCTTTTTAACCTTTTTGTGACATTCCGTCGGTCAAATCTTCGGTTCGCGAAAAAATTTCTTTTTTTTTACCGAACAGCCAACACCTTCGGCCGAATCTGCCTGCGTTGCTTCACAATTCACTTTCTGCAAATCATGCCTTCGCCGAATGGGATTTTCGGCCTTCTGCGTTTCAGTTCTGTTTATAGGTTCCCGGTCGGATTTTTACGCCCTGTGTAGAAATTGCGCAAAGAATCGGAGCCTGCTGAGCTTATAATCGTTCCTGAGGCGCTTCGAACCTGTGTGCCGTTTTGAAAAACCCACAATCCAAGAAAACCTTTCCGCCCGTCCGGTACATCCCTTTGCCATGCCCGCTTCCCCTGCCTTACGGCCCGGGCTGCGTTCTCAGTGCGGCACGCTCTGCGATTACCTGGCAGCCCGCATCCGCTCCGCCGGCCTTTTCTTCCGAATTTTTTCTTCCCTTCCGGAAATTTCTCTGTCTGACCTGTTCTACTCTTCCCGCTGAGAAACCGATCCGAATAAAACCCTGTACAGATTTGGTCGCGCAGATTCCTTTCCTTCCGATCCGGAAAAACCTTCCGATCCGGCCAATGAAACTTTTGCGTTCTGTCCGGTCGACCCCGCCCGTGTATCGCTTCGGGGCTTCCTTGTTTTGTACCCCTATTATACCACGTTTTCGGGGTTTGTCAATACCTTTTTTCAAAAAAATTGAAAAAATTTTTAATTTTTTGTTTGCGGCTTACTGTTTCGGTGAACGTTATCACCAATATCATTGTATGCGGACGCAAGCGGTTGTGTGCCTTTTGCCGCAAAAACGCAAGATGCGGTGCCTGCGGGCGCTCAAAACGTTTTGGCGCAGTACGCTTCGAGATAGCGGTTGATGGCGGGGAAGTCGGAGGGCGTGAGCAGGGCAAGAACTTTTTCGCCCGGCACGCCGTGCTCGGTGACGATGACGGCGTAAATGTCTTTGCGCGTCTCGAACGCCTCGAAAACTTCGAACACCGTGGCGTCGCCGGACAACAGGACGTATTTGGCGAGCAGCGCCCCGTCGAGCACGTCGCCGCAGGACGTGCCGGTCAGAAAGGCGGTCACGTCTTCCCCCGCGGCGGCGCGTTCGGCGATCAGGCGGTACAGCGAATACGAGTTGAGCACGCCGGCCATCTTGCCGTGGTCGTAGACGACGAGCGTCTTTTTTTCGGTATCGGCAAAGGCCTGCACGGCGGTCAGAAGGGGCTTGTCGGCAAACACGGCCGACAGTTTGCGGGCGCGGAACACATCGGTCACGAGCGGCGGGCGGCAGAGCTGGCGCTCGATGTATTCAATGTTTTCGACGACCTCGTCGCTGGGGTTGGCGATGAACATCTCGTCCGCCGCGCCCGCGCGGTGCACGATGGCGTTGCGCAGTTTGCCGTAGTCGACGAGCTCGTTCTCGTAGCGGCGCACGGTGATGTTGCGGTCGGAACAGCGCTTGACGAGGTCGGTAAAGGTCTGCGTCGGCCGTTCGCTGTACAGAATTTTCAGTTGGCTCTCGATCCGGTTGTAGCTTTTCAGGAACCGGGCCGCATTTGCATAGTCCATCGGTCATTTTCCTCCCTGGCCCCATTATAGCACACAATTGTGCGTTCGGCAATACCCCGCCGCAAAATGTTGTATGTTTTTCGCGGCGCGTTGCCAAACCGCGCGGTTTGTGGTATAATACGGCTATGGCGGAAAAAGAATACAAACTGAATTTTCAGCTCGTGCCCGACGGATGCTGGTACGCGAACCTGCGCTCGGCCCTGCCCAGAGAGGCGTGGGACAAACTGCGCCGCGCCGCGTACGCCCGCGCGGGCGGCAAGTGCGCGATCTGCGGGCGGCCCGGGCGGCTGGAAGCGCACGAGGTTTGGGAATACGACGACGAAAAGCACATCCAGCGGCTCAAAGACGTCGTGGCCGTCTGCCCCGCCTGCCACGCCGTGATCCACATCGGCCGGACGGCGCTGCTGGGCCGGGAACCGGAGGCGCAGGCGCATTTTATGAAGGTGAACGGCTGCACGCAGAGCGAGTACCACGCGGCGCTGGGCGAGGCGAACCGCGTCCACGCCGAGCGCAGCCGGCACGAATGGGTCACAGACCTCTCCGCGCTGAAAACGCTGCTCCGCTGAGGTGCGCCCGCGCAGGGAAAAAAATTGCGCCCCGTCGCAACAGGAGCGCGCCTCGTTTCCGGGCCGGAAACGTTCGTCATTGTGCAAAGGCCTTGCCTTTGCGGAAACATTGTACCACGCCCGTGCGGTTTTGTCAAAAACTTTTCAATGCGGCGCCGTTCTGAAAAAACAAAGCGCCTCTTCCCCGCGCGGGAACAAAAGCGGATGCCCGTCCGAAGGCGGCGCGCCCGCGCAGGGCAAAAAAATTGCGCCCCCGCCGTAACAGGAGCGCGCACTCGTTTATATCGCTATAAACGCCACGTCAAACCGCAAAGGCTTCCGCCTTTACGTCCCCCATTATAAAACGGGCGGCGCCGGTTTGTCAACGGCTTTTGAAAAGATTTTTTGGGAGGAAGCCCTGTATCATGAAAAAAGTGAAGATCACCGTTCTGCGGAAGACCCTGCAGGAAGACCTGGCCGAAGAATACGGCGCCGCGGGGCTGGGGCCCTGCCCCATGCTGCGCGAAGGGCAGGTGTTCTACGCCGACTATGCCAAGCCCGAAGGCCTCTGCGACGAGGCGTGGAAGGCGATCTACCAGTATGTGTTCGCCCTCGCCCACGGGAGCGGCAGAGAGCCGTTCTATTACGGAGACTGGATCCGCACGCCGGGCGTGGCGATCTGCGCGTGCAACGACGGCCTGCGGCCCGTCATCTTCAAACTGGAAACGACGGACATCGAGTCGGAAATCGACTACACGCCCGTCCGGTAAACGAGCCATGAACGCATTCGTCAAACCGCTGCTGCGGCCGGGCGAAACGCCCGCATCGCCCGCCGCCCGCGAGCGCATCGGAAAATTTTCGGGCATCCTCGGCATCGCGCTCAACACCCTGCTCGCCGCGGGAAAGATCGCCGCCGGGGCGCTCTCCGGCATGATCTCCGTGCTTGCCGACGGCCTGAACAACCTGACCGACTGCGGGAGCAACGTCGTTTCCGTCATCGGGTTCAAGATGAGCGGCAAGCCCGCCGACAAGGAGCACCCCTTCGGCCACCAGCGCGCCGAGTCGATCTCGGCGCTCGTCATCGCGCTCATCGTGCTCGTGGTCGCCGTCGAGCTGGCGGTGCAGTCGGTCGAAAAGATCCTCTCGCCGGCGGAGAGCGAATTTTCTTACTGGCTGGTGGGGGTACTCGCCGTTTCGGCGGCCGTCAAGCTGTTCATGTTCTTCCTCAACCGCGGTTTCGCCCGGGCGATCGGCTCGGAAGCGCTCAAAGCGACCGCCGCCGACAGCGTTTCGGACGCGATCGCGACGGCCGCGGTGCTCCTTTCGCTGCTCATCTCGCACTGGACGGGGTTCAGCCTGGACGGGTACATGGGCGTGGCGGTGGCGGCGTTCATCGCCTTTACGGGCGGCTCGCTCGTGAAAGAGACGATCTCCCGCCTGCTGGGCCGCGCGCCCGACGCGGAGACCGTGCACGCCATCGAAGAGAAGGTGCTCTCGTTTGCGGGCGTGCGCGGGCTGCACGATCTGACCGTGCACAGCTACGGAAACAGCAGAAAATTTGCGACCGTCCACGTGGAAGTGGACGCCTCCATGCCCATCATGGACGCGCACGACCTGGCCGACGCGATCGAAAAGAGCTTTGCCGCCGATACCGACATCGCCATGACCGTGCACATCGACCCGCTCGTATTCGACGACCCGAAGGTGGAAAGCTGCCGCAGCCTGACCGAACAGATCGTGGCGGGCATCGACCCGGCGCTGCGCGTGCACGACTTCCGCATGGTGGGCGGGCAGACGCACGCCAACCTGATCTTCGAAGTGGCGGTGCCCTTCGACTGCAAGCTGACCGACGCGGAGATCCTGGCGCGCATCCGCGACGGCTTCTCCCTTTCGGGGGAAAACCTCGACCCCGTGGCGACCGTCGAGCGGCAGAATCTCGACTGAGCCCCGCCGAAACGCACCGCCGGCCCCCCGGCGAAACAAGCGCAGACCGCGCCGCCTTCAGACAGGCGGCGCGGTCTTTTTTGGCAACTCGTTGTAAGCGGTTCAGGCCTTTCGTTCGGAATCGCTTCCTTCGCCGGCGCCGTCCGGCGGAACGGCGCGCGGCGCCCCGAAAAAACAGTGCGCCGGCGTCTGACTGAATTCATAAAAACGGCCCGAAAGGAGCATAAAAGCGTACCTTCCGGGCTGTTTTGCCGGCCGCTCAGCCGCGCATATAGGCGCTGGGCGAAACGCCGACGTGCTGTTTGAAGATCTGCGAAAAGGCCGAAAACGAGGCGAACCCGCAGGCAAACGCCACGTCGCTGACGCTCATCTTCCCTTCCCGCAGCATTTTTTTTGCTGCCGCGACGCGACAGTCCAGAATGTACTGTTTGGGCGAAGTGCCGAAACGCTCTTTGAACAGATGGCGGAACCGGTGGTAACTGTACCCCGACTGGTCGGCCAGCGCCTGCAGATCGATGTCGAACATAAGATTTTCGGCGATGATGCGCGGCACGAAGCTCAGGCAGTCTTCGTTCTCACGGCCGCATTCGCCCAGCCGCCCGAGGACGACGAGCAGCTGCGCGATGTAGGCTTCCGCCATCTGCCGGAACTGAAAGCGATGCAGGCGGATCTCCGAACGGATCTTCTGCACGAGCTCCAGGACGGCGCCGTCTTCGTCCGTAAACCGGCAGGGAGCGGCGAGCAGACCCGGGTCCTCGCCGCCGAAGGCGATGCAGATGACCGAGGTATCCTCTGCGTGGATCTCGTTGTGCTCGACGCCGGGCGGGTACAGGAGAATGTCTCCGGCCTCGTAAGAAAAGTCTGCTTCGCCCGCGCGGCTGCTCCCCTTCCCCCGGAGATAATACACCATTTCGAAACAGGGATGCCCGTGCGGGGTGACCGCCGAATCCCGCGGGTGCGAAAAGGTGTAAAAGTATTCGAAGGAAATGTTCTTCACGCGTCGCCTCCCGTGCCGCCGGCCAGGCGGAAGACGACGCGATAGGTCTTTGTCACGAGCCCGTTTTCCGACGTGACGGCGACAAGGGCGGTCCGGCTCTCCATATCGGCCTGGATCACCGACACCGTCGCATGGCGGTCCGTCGCCCGGGCGGTGACGAGCGGCAGATAATGCAGCGGGAAATCCGCGGGCAGATCGACGACGATCTCGTCTGCCGCGGGGTCGAATTCGAGCGCTTCGTCATACAGCCACAGCTGCCCGAGCGCCGCCTCCGTGCCGGGCGCGCGCAGCGTGGTGCCGTTGAAGAGCGCGCTCCCCGTATACCCTTCGGCGACCAGCCCGACGTACCCGGCCCCGCCGCCGTCTTCGTACGAAAAGCAGAACTGGCCGTTGGCGTACACGCGGATCGCCGATCCGCTCGCCACCACTTTCAGGCGCGTCGCCAGCGTGCTGTCCAGATAGATCGGGAAGGAGCGCACGAGGGCGTCGCCGTCGTACAGGCGGATCTGCTGCGCGCGCCGGTCGGCGAGCACGGCAAGGCCCCGCCCGTCGGCGTCGGCACGGAAAAGCAGCCCCGCGGCGTTCTGATCGTGCAGGATGCTCGTTTCAAACACAAAGTCGGATACGCGGGTCTCGGACAGCAGCACCGACCGCGGGAACGCGCCCGAAAGCCGAACTTCCATTCCGTCAATGCGCGCGCTCCACGCGCCGGATTCCGCCCGCCAGCGGTCGCCGAGTTCGGAAGCGTCCGCCTGCGAAAAGGTCACGTTGTCGAAGCAGGCGTACCCGCCCGGCGAAGCGGGGTTGAACTCGTTGCTTCCAAACACGTTGAGGCCGAGGAAATTGCCCTGGCAGACGGAGTCTGTAGCGCTGAGCACGAGCTCGCTGCCGAGCCAGACCTCAATTTCGTCGCCGCGGCAGACCACTTTGTAGTGGTACGCCTTGCCGGTGACGACCTTGCCGCCGTCGGCGGGCATGTCGCAGACGTCCAGATCGGTCACGCTGCCGTCGGCGTTCCTGCGCCACAAACGCAGCCGGTTCATGAGATTTCCGTCGGGATAACAGCGCTGGATGTTCGCGCAATAGAAGGTGCTGAAGGTCTCGTCGGCGCGGAAGATCAGCCCGCCCAGCCCCTGGTTGACCGAAATATCGGCCTCGAATGCGAAGTTCGTCAGATCCGCGGTCTCCGCTCCGTCGTAGCGGTAGAAGGCGTCCGCCCCGTCCGATTCGCCCTGGATGCCGCGCATCGAGGGGTTCCAGCTGCCGGAAAGCACCTGCCAGTTCCCGGAAAGGTTGGTATCGAAATGGGTCTGCGGCCCGGGATAGGCGTGCGAAGAGGTATCCCACGCCCGCCCGACGGTGTGCACGGTCAGCTCTTCGATCCACAGGTCGCCGTTTTTGACGAGGGAGGCGGAGAGGTCTGACAGGTCGAACGGGACTTCGTTGGTCGAGCAGAACCGCCCTCCGTTGACGAAGAGTTCGACGGAACCGGCGTCTCGCAGGACGCGCAGCGTGACCAGCGACGATTCTCCCGCCCCGGGGACGGAGACGGCGTCCGCCGGGACGGTGTCCGCCGTGTACGACACGGTGCCCGCGGCGGCGTCGAACCGCACTTCGAAGTTGTTGGAAAACGCGAAGCCGAAGGACGTCGCTTCCGAACGGGCGAGGTCGACGGTCAGCGTGATGTCGAAGGCGTCGCCCTCGATCCCGGCGAGGGGGTCTTCGTCCGCCGCCCACAGCCCGACACGCATCTGCTGTGTGTCTTCGTAAAGCAGTTCGATTTCGTCGATGGGGTTGCGCACGAGGCGGACGCCCTCTTCCGTGGTGACGAGCCTGAGCTCTGTGGGGAAGGTGGCGCCGTTGGTCCAGCCGACGGTGGGCAGCTCGGGCTGGTTCCAGTTGTGCATCCAGGCGATCTGTATGATGCGCTCGTCCGGGAACCCGGCGACCGTAAAGGTCTGCCCGGCATAGTAGTCGGTGCCGTAGTCCAGCTTGTGCACGGCTTCCCCTTCCGGATAGAAGGCCGTCCCGTCGAACTCGCCGACGAGGTACGAACCCGAAGCGTCGGCAAGCACCCACTTCTGGTTGTTTTCGTCTCCGTCGAGGGGAAGGCGGTACAGGTCGGGGCACTCGAAACCGAAGTCGTTGGAATAGACCTGTTCCCAGTTGCGCAGATCGTCGGAGACGTAGAAGGTGCTTCCGTTTTCAAAAAGGACCATCACCCACCGGCCGGATTCTTCGTGGTAAAAGACCTTCGGGTCGCGCGGGCGCAGGTTGTCGGTGCTCAAGCAGGGAATCACGGGGTTACCGGCGTAGCTTTCAAACGTCCGGCCGCGGTCGTTGCTGTATGCGATGCAAATGCCGTAGTCCGTTCCGGTGTAGAACATGACGATGGGCGGCGTATCGCCGCTCTGGAACCCGCTGGTGTTTTCGGAATCGACGACGGCCGTTCCCGACCAGTTGTTCAGCCCGGGGAACGCGCCCGGCTGCGTCGCCACGGGCAGCTGCGTCCAGTGCACGAGATCGCGGCTGACCGCGTGGCCGATGTGCGAGCGGCCCGCCAGTTCGGGATCGTCCATGTGGTGCTGGTAGAACATGTGGTATTCGCCGTCCAGATACAGCAGGCCGTTGATGTCGTACATCCAGCCGCCCTGCGAACTGAAATGAAACTGGTTGCGGTAGGGCTCGTCGTACGTCGTTTCGGGATAGGGCTGCACGGGGTAGACGAGATCGTCTTCATACCACGCGTGTTCGGCCGCGTCCGTGACGTCGGAAACGGTCATCGTCACGTTGCCGGACGTCAGAAAGCTGAGATACATCTTCCCGTCCCGGGCGACGTTTTCCAGGGGCAGGCCGACGGTCTGGGTGTGGACGGGCAGGCCGTTGATGTAGAATTCCCAGGCGCTCCTGGCGGCGCGCCAGGAAACCTCGATGCGCACCTCGCCCGAAGCCGACACCGCGAGGGTGCGTTCGGGGGAATAGCTGTAGGCGCGCGTTCCGTCGGGCAGGTCGTAACCGTTGATGCCCGCGAGCAGGCTTCCGTTGTAGCTGCGCAGCGTCAGGTTCAGGCTGGGCAGTTTGTCGTTCTGTTCGTTCATGAAATTGGGGTCGGGGAACCCTTCCTCGTCGGACAGACAGAAATAGACATAAGAACTCCAGTCGTTCAGATCGCTTGCCGGCGCCAGCTGATCGAAACGCAGCGTAACGCAGAGATAGTTCGGCAACAGGCCGCCGCGCAGGTAGGCGTTGGCCGCGAGCGTAACGCCGTCCGGGCCTTCGGTGGCGGCGTCGCACTGCCAGTCGGAAAGCGTTGCCGCCTGTACGGGCGCCGAGGCGAACACTGTCTGGACCGAAAGCGCCATGGCCAGGGCGGCGACGAGCGCAAACATCCGTCGGAAAAGTTTCATGAGGGTCTCCTTATTCGTAGTATCCCGTTCAACAGTATACCCGCTGTGCGCGCGGTTGACTATTTGTTTTTGGTTGACTTATAACAGAATTTGGCGCAGATAGCCAAAAACAAATAGTCTTGCGGCGGCTTTTCCGCTATACTTTGTTCAGTATATTTGCGCGCGCACCCCCGTACGCGCGCAAAAACTCTCGTTTTGCAAGGAGTCTTTTCATGTTCAAAAAATGGCTGCTGTCCCTGACGGGACTGCTCGTTTTCTGCCTCGTTGCCGGGCTGGCCGCGGCCTGCGCGCCCGATGACCCCGGCGACACGCCCGGACCGGAACCGGAACAGCGCTACACAGCCACCTTTGAGACCAACGGCGGCAGCCCGGTGGATCCCGTCGAGGCGTCCGTCATCGCCGAAGCGCCCGTTTCGGAACGGGAGGGATACGCGCTGGCGGGCTGGTATACCGACCCCGCGTTTTCCGCCGGGTCGCGCGCGGAATTCCCCTATACTCTCCGCGGCGATACAGTGTTTTATGCCCTGTGGGAACTCGACGCCTCTTCCGACGGCGTGATCCTAACGCTGCACGGCGACAGCTACGCCGTGACCGGATACACCGGCAGCTCTCCCACCGTCGCGGTGCCCGCCGCCAAAGACGGGATCAGCGTGACCGAGGTGGCGGCCGAAGCCTTCCGCGGGCAGGAAACGGTGACGTACGTCTTTTTGCCCGACACCGTGACGACCTTGGGCGACGGGGCGTTTTACGGCTGTTCTGCCTTGGAGGAAGTCCGCCTGCCGGAGCGCTTGACGGCGATCGGGAACGCGGCGTTTTACGGCTGCCGAAGCCTGACCGGGCTGTCTCTCCCCGAAGAGCTGACCGTTCTCGGCAGCGGCGCTTTCGCGCAGTGCCGCGCCCTGACGGAGGCGGCGATCCCGGCGCGGCTCGCCGAAGTGGGCGCGCAGGCCTTCTACGGCTGCACGGGTCTGACGGCTTTTTCCGTCGACGGGCAAAACCCTTCGTACCGGGCCGTGGACGGCGTGCTCTTCAACAAATCGGGGCAGACGCTCATCGCCTTCCCCGCAGGGCGGACGGGAACGTACAGCGTGCCCGCCGGCGTGCGGACGGTCGAAGATTTCGCCTTTGCCGAATGCGCAGGCCTGACCGCCGTAACGCTCGGCAGCGTGACGGAGATCGGCGCGCAGGCTTTCCGCGGTTCTGATCTGACCGCGATCGCCCTGCCGGCGAGCGTGCGCACGCTGGGAGAGTACGCCTTTTATGGCTGCACGGCGCTGGAACGCGCCGACATCGGCGGGATCACCGCCCTGGGCGATTCAACCTTCCGCGGTTGCACCGCGCTGAAAGAGATCGATCTGGGCGCCGCGGCGGCGCTCGGCGAGCGCGCCTTCGCCGACTGCACGGCGCTGGAGCGCGCAGAACTTCCGGCGGCCCTGACGGAGATCGGCCGCATGGCCTTTGCCGGGTGCACGGCGCTGCAAGCCTTTGCGGTGGAGACCGGGAACACCGCCTTTTCCGCCGCAGGCGGCGTGCTTTTCGACCGGGCCGGCCAGACGCTCGTCGCCTTCCCCGCCGGGAAGACGGGGGCCTACGAGGCTCCGGCTGCAGTGACGGAGATCGGCGCGGCCGCCTTCTTCGGCGGCGCGGCGGAAAGCGTGAGCCTGCCGAACGTGACGGCCGTCGGACAGAGTGCCTTTGCCGAGTGCGCCGCGCTCAAAACCATTTCCCTATCCGACAAGCTGACCGCACTGGGCGCCGGGGCCTTCGACGGCTGTACGGCGCTGGAAAAGATCGTTCTGCCCGAGGGCGTCGGACAAATCGAAGAACTGACCTTCCGCGGCTGCACCTCTCTGACAGAAATTTCTCTGCCCGAAAGCCTGACGTACATCGGGCAGATGGCCTTTGCGGACTGCTCTTCCCTCGAAGAGATCGCTCTGCCCTCCGGAGTGGAAGGCGCGGGATACGCCGCCTTTGCCGGCTGCGACCGCCTGACCATCCGCTTTTCGGGCAGCACCGACGGCTGGGAAGCGGGCTGGAACCCCGACGGCCGGCCCGTCGTCGCATGAACAGGCAGACAAAGGGCTGACCGCGCCGACCGTCGGAAAGAGCCGCCGCAGACCTGAAAAGGTCTGCGGCGGCTCTTGTTTCATTCACTTTTTTCCATACCGCGGAAAAGCGCGGCATCGCGGGCGGCGCAGGCCCGCTTCTTTCAATCTTCTTCGACGCGGCGCTCCGCCCGTGTGCGGTTGCCGTAATAGGAGTCTTCTCCCTGCCAGTCATGGTCGTCGTAGAGGATGTTGGGGAGGATCGCGGCCGCTTCGTACACGGGGCTGTGGTACATTTTTTCGTCCGGGATGCCGTAACAGAGCGCCAGAATGCCGTACTGCAGATAAAACAGTTCCTTTTTCAGCGTCTGCGAGGGCGAACAGACGCACACCAGCCGCCCGAATTCGCCGTCGCGGAACAGCTGCGCCGCCACGTAACACTCGTCTGCGCTGTTGTATACGCCCTGCTTCCCCTTGTATTTCCGGTTGCTCTCTTCCCCGAACAGGCAGTCCGGCGGGACGCCCTTTTCGCGCAGGTACTGCGTTCCCGCCTCGCTGAGGCTGATCTTGTCGACGATCTTTTCGCAGCGGTGGCGGCTCCCCGGCACGTAGATCTTCGCCGGGATGCCGCGCTGCGCACAGCGGTCGAACAGGTCTTTCGCAAAGTCGAGGCGGCGGCAGAACTCCGGATTGGGCCGCCGGCCGCCGCGCAGGGGATGCTGCGCCGCCACTTCGATGAGGACCCCGGCGGTTTCGTCGCGGTACTGCTCTTCCTGCTGCGCCGCGCGGTACGCCTTTTCCCACGCGGCGAGGGCAGTCTCCTTCTTTTCTTCGTCCGGATGGAATTCGGCAAACGCCGTTTCGCCCCGGATCTCGACCACGTTGCCGTGCCGCTGCGCAAACGCGAAGATCGCGTCGAAATGGCCGTTGAGCAGCTTCATCAGGCCGTCGCCGCAGTCCGCGCAGGCGACCTCGAAGGACGGCGTGCCGTCGCGCGTCATATAGGGCGGGATGGTCATGGAGACCCACGCCCAGCCGGCGCCGCCGCGCTTGTTGGCGATCGTGAGGGTCTGCCGCAGCACCGTCTCGCAGCAGGCCAGGTAGATGTGGCCGGGAACGCCGCCGGGGCAGAGCTTTTCGGCCGCTTTCCAGGCGGATTGCAGGCGGTACAGGTTCGTCTCAAATTCCTTTTTCAGCCGCTCGAAGTTGCCCTCTTTGCCGTCGGGGCGCTCCACCTCAGCCACGTCGCGGCAAAAGGGCGAGCCTTTGTCCGGCACCAGAATCTTCACGTCCGTGCCGGAGGCGAGCAGGTCGGGCAGGATCGAATCCCACAGCAGGCCGAGAAGCCCCGCGCCCGTCGTGGAAAGGATCTTCAGCTCCCCGGCGTCCCGCAGATTTTTTCGCCATTCTTCCGCCGGGATCTGGGTGTTGCCGAAGCGGCGGATGCCGTATTTTTCGCAATAGGCGTTGATCTTGCCGTATTCTTCGCCGCTCCCGACGTACGGCAGGTGCGCGTCCTGCGCGCCCACCTTGATAAAACTGCCGAACGCCTTGTAAAACCGCTCTCTGTCCTCGGGGAGAGTCAGAAGTTTTTTCAGCGCCGCGAACAGTTCCTCCGCCCGGTTCGCCCTGTTATCCATATCCACGCAGATGAGCGTGCGCCCGACGATTTTGAGCAGCTCCTCGTAGGCGGCCCTGTCGTAGACGAGGGGAAGGACTTTCTTTTCCGCATACCAGCACACCGACCACTCCGCCAGGCAGTAGACGCTGCGCAGATAATTCGCCGTCACGAACACGACGACGAAATCGCTGTCTTTCAGCTCCGCGCGCAGGCGGGCGGTCAGGTCGCCGCCGGCTTCGATGCCGAGCCCGGCGACCGACGAGCAAAACAGCGAAAGCTCTCCCGCCTTGTCTTTTTCGGGCAGCACCCGACCCAGCGCGCGGATGAATTTGCCGACGAGCTCTTTGTCCTTCTGGTTGTGGCTTATAAACAGTCTGATCATGCCGTTCTCCTCGCCCCTATTATACGGCACCCGGCTTAAAATTGCAAGCCTCTGCATTCTTTCGCCGCAAGCTGCTGCCGGACACGCCCGTGCGGGCGCGTTCCCCGTCGCCTTTTTGTCCGGCGGTCCGAAAATGCGGACGGCCCGTTCCTCCGCGCCGGGCGGGCGCCGTTCCCGCTGTCAGAATCCCCCCGCCGTCCGCGCCGCTGCCGGCGGAGAGGGCGCCCGCGAACAAAGGAAAAAGCACCCGACAAAGTCGAGTGCTTGTTTTGGAAGCGGCAACTACCTATCCTCCCGTGGGTGAGCCCAAAGTACTTTCGGCGTAAGAGAGCTTAACTTCTGTGTTTGGAATGGGAACAGGTGGATCCTCATCGCCATTATCACCGGAATGGCTCCGCTTGTTGGACTTATACAAGAAAAGCGCAAGTGACAGGCTTGCGCTTTTCCCTATTATATTATTTCAAAATGAGCCAGAGTTTCTTTAATAGCCAAAACCATCTTTTCTGTCGGATGCGATCGCGGACGTTTTAATTCTTCAACTGCGTTGGGAGCATCATACATTGGCAACCCCAAATTACGCTTAACCTCCGCAATATATGCCGTATGCACTTTGAAGCCATAGTTTTCTTCTATGTACTGCTGTATCATCTTATAGGTTACTTTTTCTTTCGGCTTACGAGCTTCTGCCCGTTTTTCTACTTCTTTCAGAGAGATTTGCCCCTCTCCTTCGCCGAACTCAACAGTCACGTTGATATGA
>CALVHP010000030.1 GCA_944328405.1 uncultured Clostridia bacterium | reverse complement strand
TGCAGCGCTTCCGGGCTGGCAGAATCGCCGAAGGCCGCCCCCGTCAGCTTGCGGAACCGCCGCGCATTGCGGCTTCTGGCGCTCCGGAAACGACGCACCGTTACCCCGCCGATCTGTTCGGTGCCGGGGGCGTACTCGTTTTTCCAGGTGATGTAACTTTTGGCGCACGTCGTGTAGACGGTCACGTCGTACAGGCCGCACAGATGTTCGGCCAGCATGCGGCACTCCGCCTCGGACCCGCCGTTGACTTCTTTTCCGTATCTCTGGCAGACAAACGCGATCTTTTTCATCCCCGTTCCCCTCCGGTCAGCCTGCGGAAAATTTTCTGCCACCGCGCCGCGACGTTTTCGGTGGAAAAATCACGCAGGCGGGCGCGCTGGCCCGCGAGGACGGCCGCGCGCAGCGAATCGTCGCGCAAAACGCGGTCGACGGCCGCCGCCGCGAGGGCGGGCGAATGTTCGGGCAGCAGAATGCCGCTGCCGCCCATCGTTTCGGGCACGGCGGCGTGCGCCGCGGCCACGACGGGGAGATCGAACACCATCGCTTCCAACAGCGGAACGCAGAAGCCCTCGTGCGCGCTCATGCAGACGAAGGCGTCGGCGGCGCGGTAACAGGCGAGCAGTTTGGCAAAGGAGATGTGCCCCGTAAAGACGATGTCGTCCTCCGCGCCGAGCACTTGGGCGTAGGCGTGCAGCCGCTTCGTATAATTGGGAACCGCATCCGATCCCGCCAAGATCAGGCGGGCCCGGGCGTTGTACCGCCGCTTGTACAGACAGAAGGTACGGATGACGTCCTCGATCTTCTTGTTGGGCGCCAGCCGCCCCACGAACAGAAGGTTGGTGCGCCCGTCTTCGCGCAGGGCGCGCAGCGTCGCTTCGTCGGCGGGTTTTTGGTAGTCTTCGAACCGGATGAACACGGGGCATACGTCGACGGGGCAGGTATAGCCCAGCCGCCGCAGATCGACTGCGTTGAACTGCGAATCGGCGATGCAGCGCTCCACCTTGCCGGCGAGAAAGCGCATCTGTTCCAGCCCCTTGGCGCACAGATCGGCCGATTTTGCCGAATACGGGTCAAAGAACCGGGGCGGCGTGATGTTGTGGTAAATGAGCACCTTGCGCCCGGGCTGTTTCGCCAGTTTTTCCACAAACCCCGACGTGACCGCCCCGTGGTAGAGAAGGATGTCCTCCGCCTCGGTACGCAGCTTTGCGGCCGGGCGTGCCGTTCCCTTCGGCAGACGGACGTCGATGTTTTCGGCATAGATCCCGGTGCGCAGCCCCATCCCCCGAAGGAGAGCGTCGAGCGCGAGCGCCGTATTGCCGATGGCGTCGCCGTAAGCGAGGGTGGGCATTGCCTGTACGATCTTCATTCCCGCCCCCCGTTTTCGCGGTCCGCTTTGTCTGCCGCCGGTCTCTCTTTTTCGGCGAGAGCGCGTTCCAAAACGGCGATGCGCACCTGCTGCTGCGCCACGATCTCGGCGAGGGCGCGCATCGCTTCGGCCACGTTCGCGTTCTGGGTGTTCTGGTCTTCCACGATCGGATAGACGACCGGTTTGACGCCTCTGCGGATGAAACGGCGGAGTTTTCCTTTGAGGCCGCCGCCCGCTTCGCGGTAATATGCCACGCGGCACTCCTCGCACATCCGCCCGAAGGCGACGGAAAACGCGTCTCCGAGGACGGGCACGCCCTCGGAGCCCGCAAACGGGATCTCTTCAAAGCGCGGCAGGTCGTCGGCAGCGCCCTCCGCGCGCAGCTGCGCGCGGATCTCTTCGACGATCGCGCGGACGTCGACGCGCGTATCCTCTTCGACGTGCGGATCTTCCTGCGGCAGGACGGGCCCGCCGTTCGTTTTCTTTTCTTCTTCCATCGTTATCCATTCTTCCTTTCGTCCGACAAAGACGCGATCTGTTCCATTCGCCGAGTGAGCGCCGCGCAGACGGCCTCCCGGTTCAAAATGCGGCCGATGTGTTCGGCGCCGCCCGCGGCGATCGCGCCGCGGTAGGCCGCGTCGTCTCTGAGCCGGCGCAAAAATCCCGCCGCGGCCGCCGTATCCGGCTCCGCCCAGCGGCTGCCCTTCAAAAACGGGTAATAATTTTTCTGCAGCGTTACGAGCCGCGCGGGCACCATGCACGCCGAAGAAGCGTCCATGAATTCGGTATTGGCCGACCAGTCCGTCGCTACGACGGGCGTACCCAGCTTCATCGCCTCCGCCAAAATCAGCCCGAAGCCCTCCGCGCGGTGCAGCGATACGTACACGTCGACGGCGCGCAGCAGGCTGTTGACCGCCGTTTTTTCGTAGTCCTCTGTCAGGAAAAACACGTTTTTCCGCCCGCCGAGCAGCGCGCGCAGGCGCGCCTGTTCGCGCGGCGGCAGGTTGCGCGCCTTGATGACCAGGCCGACGCCCCGCTCCTCCGGCGGAAAGGCGCGGCAGAACGCGTCGATCGCGCCTTCGGGGTTTTTGCGCTCGATCGCGCTGAAATAATCGAAGGCGATCAGGACCAGAAAGAGGCCTTCCGGCAGGCCGAAAAACGCTCGCCCGCAGGAAGGATCGAGCTTCGGGTCCACCGCATGGGGAATGACCGTGACGGGCAGGTCGCAGTCTTTGCGGATGGCGTCAGCCACAAATTCGGACATCGTCCAGAGTTCGTCGAACAACGGCAAAAAGCGCAGCCACTGCTTCGGCAGGCGCTCCTGCTCCCACATCCAGTAGCCGATGTTGTAGCGGCGCTTCCACAGCGGCTCGGCGATGTTTTTACGGAGGGCGGGCAGGTGGTTGGGGTTTGCGTGGATGAGATTGACGCGGTACGGCGACGCAGCCTCCCCCTCGGTCGGGAGAGAACTGTCGTGCACGGCGACGGGGATCCCCGCCGCCTGCAGGCCCGCCGCGACGCCGCGGCAGGATTCGGACAGGCCGAACGCCCCTCCGACGTTGCCGTAGACGTTGACGCCCCAGGGCAGGTCGGCGACGGGCCGGCGCGTGGCGGCGATGCGGCGGAACTGCCGCGCACCCTTTCGGTAGCGGAGCGATTCGCGCAGAGAGAAGGGCACCATTTTTTTGGCGACGGCCCGGAACCGTTTAACGAGCTTCATCGAGCACCTCCCGGCAGACGGCCGCCAGCTTTGCCGCCGAATCGTCCCATGAAAAGGCGCGCGCACGCGCCCTACCGCGCTCGGCGAGCGAATGCGCCAGCGACGCGTCCGTCAGAACGCGGTGCATCGCCCCGGCCAGGCCGACCTCGTCCGAAACGCCGACCGTGAGCGCCGCGTCGCCGACCACTTCGGGCAGAGACGCCGCGTCCGAACACACGACGGGGCAGCCGTGCTCCATCGCCTCCAGCGGCGGGATCCCGAACCCCTCGTACAGCGAAGGGAAGACGAACAGCGAAGCGTTGTCGTACAGCGCGCTCTTGACCGGACCGGAAACGTACCCCAAAAAGCGCACGTCCGCGGCGCAGGAAACGGATGCGGCGCGCTCGTAGACCGCACGGTTTTCCCAGCCGTCGCCGCCCGCGAGCACGAGCTTGTGCGGCAGGCCCGTTTCGCGTTTGAAGCGGTCGAACGCGCGCAGGAGGAAGTCGAGATTTTTGCGCGCCTCGATCGTGCCGACATAGAGGATGTATTCCCCTTTCAGCCCGAACCGCTCTTCCAGCGCGGCGCGCGGCGCGGCCTCGGCCTGCGCGGCGGGGGCGTTGGAGACGATGCAGATCTTTTCGCGCGGAACGCCGAGCAACTGCACGATCTCGTCCGCGGAAAAACGGGAAACGGTCACGACGCGGTCGCTGCGCTCCACGCTCGCGCAGATGTCGCGCTCTATGCGGCGGCGGTTGCGCGCCAGCATGGTCTCGGGGAAACGCTTGTACGTCATATCGTGCACGACGGAAATGACCTTCCCCGTGACGCGCGGCGGCACGATGTAGTCGAAAAAGATCTTCAGGTCGGCGCCGTCCGGGAACAGTTTTTCGTAAGAAAGGGGCAGCAGGTGCCAGACGCGGCGGTAGACCCCGTAAGGAAATTTTCCGCAGCGCGCGAGCGGCAGGCCGAGCGCTTCCAGCTCGGGCAGGGCGCCGCGGGCGAACACGTGGCCGCAGAACTGCATGCCCTCGCCGCGGATGCGGCGGGCGATCTCGTACGTATAGGTGCCGATCCCCGCCCGATTGCCGACGCAGGGCTGCAGATCCAGCGCAACTTTCTTCATAGGCGATCCTCGCATCGGGCGCTCAGCGCGCCTCCCATTCCTCTCTCGCGCGCGTGACGGCCTGCTGCAGCAGGCGGGCCGAATTCTCCCACGAAAAGCGGGCGGCGTTGCGGTACCCGGCCGCGCGCAGGCGGGCCGCCTCTTCTTCGCTCTGCAGGATGCGCAGCATCCCCGCGGCGATCTCTTCCACATTCAGCGGGTCGGCGTACAGCGCGCCCTCGCCCCCCGCTTCGGGCATGGCGGTGACGCTGCCCGCCAGCACGGGCGTGCCGCAGTTCTGCGCTTCGAGAATGGGGATGCCGAAGCCTTCGTACAGCGTCGCGAACACGAACAGATCGGCCGCGGAATACAGCGCGGGCATGTCCTCGTCGGCGATGTAGTCGCAAAAGAGCACGTCTTCGCGGTGCGCGACGCCTTCGAGCGCCTTTTCGGGGTCGAAGCGCCAGCCGGTTCCGCCGCAGATCGCCAGTTTGTGCGGCAGATCGGCGCGCGTTTTGGCGAGGTCGAACGCCTCGATGATGCGGCGCAGGTTCTTGCGCGGGTTGAAATTGCCGATGAACAGCACGTAGCGCTCGGGCAGGCCGTATTTTTCGCGCACCGCGGCCAGCGCGGCGGGATCCCCGACGCGGCGGAAATGCTCCGCGCAGGCGTTGGGCACGACGTCGATCCGCTCCGGCGGAATGTGAAACAGCTGCGCGATGTCCCGCTTCGTGAATTCGGAGACGGCCAGCCAGCGGAACGCCCGGCGGCGCAGCAGGCGGTACTGGAATTTCCACCACAGCGCGCGCGAACGCGGATAGATGCCGCGCAGGCGGAACAGCGCCAGATCGCTGATCAGCGGCACCACGCAGCAGGACTTCGGCGGAAAGAGCGGGATCTTGGAATCGACGGTCAGCAGCATCGCGCCTTTGAGGCGGCGCGAAAGCCCGAAGCTCTGGTAGCGCATGCGGCGCAGGCTCTGCCCGTAGCGGCAGGGCGCGCGCACGACGCGCACGTTTCCGCCTTCGGGCACGGGGAGCTCGGGGCTGTCGGCCGAAAGCACGATCTCGCAGGGCTGTTCGGAAAGGGCGGCGAACGCCGAAAACAGCCCGCGGATCTGGACCCCGATCCCGGAGCTGTTCTTTTTGTATTGCAGCGCGTTGACCACCACTTTCATGCCTGTTCCTCTCCCGAAAGTATGCCCATATTTTGTCTATTATACCATACGCGCGCGCGCATTGCAATCCTTTTGCCGACGGCGCGCGTAAAAACGGCGTGATCGGCGTTCACCGCGCCGACGCAAAAACGGGCCGCAGCGCTTCTGCGGCCCGTGCGGGCGCGGGCACAGGGAAAATGCCCGCCCGGCGCGCCGGACCCGAGAGACCGCCCGCCGGGGAATTTTACTTTTCGTAGACCGAACGTTTGAGGATGCCGATATAGGGCAGCGTGCGGTAGCGCTCGGCGTAATCGAGCCCGTAGCCGACGACGAACTCGTCGGCGCAGTCGAACCCCTTATAATCGACGTCGAGGGGCACCACGCGGCGGGAGACTTTGTCGAGCAGCGCGCAGATGCGCACCGAGGCCGGGCCGCGCGAATGCAGCAGGCGCTTCAGGTACGAGAGGGTATAGCCCGAATCGACGATATCCTCCACGACCACGACGTCGCGGCCCTCGATCTTGCAGCCGAGGTCTTTCAGCAGGCGCACCTCGCCCGAGGTGTTGGCAGACGCGCCGTACGAAGAGATGGACATAAAATCCAGTTCGACGGGTTCTTTCATCGCGCGCAGCAGGTCGGTGTAAAAGAAGACGCTGCCTTTGAGGATGCAGACCATCAGCGGGTTTTTGCCCGCGTAGTCGGCGTCGAGCCTGGCGGCGAGTTCCTGCACGCGCGCGCCGATCGTTTCTTGCGAAAGCATGATGCTCTCTAAGTCGGGATGCATTCGTTTTCTCCTTTGCGTATCATTTCGATCGAAAAGACGTCCGCTTCGCGGGTGTCTTTGTCGAGTTTCGCCTTTTCCGAGATCTCCGCGCCGCACACGGCGAACACTTCGCCCCCCGCGGCCAGCACGGGGATCGCACCGCGTTCGCGCCGCGGGATCTTCTCGTCGATGAAAAATTCTTTGAGCTTGCGCGTCCCGCCGCCGAACTTCGCGAACACGTCGCCGTCCCGCCGCGGGCGCAGCACGCAGCCGGGCGGCAGCTTCGCCCCGTCCAGATACAGCCGGCGCGGGAACGCCTCTTTTCGGAACGCGGCGGGCGGCGCGGCGCGCCCCACGCGCACGGCCCAGCCGACGAAGGGAAATTCCCCTTCCGCAAACGCATATTCCGCCGCGGCGAAAGGCTGCGGGCGGTACAGCGCGATCTTGCCGTATTCGCGCACGGCGCGCACGCCGCGCGGGAGGTCGACCGATGTGCCGTTTTCGCCGCCGATCAGCGAAAAGAGAGCCTGAAAATTGGCATACGTGTAATCTTTTTCCACACCGAGGCGGGCCAGGGCGCGCACGCAGGCGCGCAAAAACAGCGGCCGCGGCGCGGCGGCGTCGACCAGGCAGGCGCCGTCTTCCTCCCGCCAGCACCCTTCGGCCAGCGAATACAGAAAGTCGTCGTCCTCGCGCGCCAGGCGCGAAAACCCGTACACGTTCTTTTCGCAGGCGGGAAACGCCTCTTTCGCAGGCTTGAGCACCCGGTGCCGCAGGAAATTGCGCGCGTACGCCGTGTCGGCGTTGGTCGCGTCCTCCCGCCAGGCCGCGCCGCGTTCGCGCAGATCGGCGAGGATCTCTTCTTTCGTGAAGGCAAGCAGCGGCCGCACGACGCCCCTCTCCCCTTCGACCGGGAGAAAGGGCCGGACGCCGCCCGCGCCCGTGAGGGACGCGCCGCGGAAGAGATGGAACAGGACGCTTTCGGCATTGTCGCCCGCATGGTGCGCGGTGGCGACGAAGTCCGTCTTATCTTCGCGGATGAGGCGGGCGAACACCTCGTAGCGGAAGGCGCGCGCCTCCTCTTCCAGACCCCGGCCGCTCTTGGCGGCGAGGGCGGGGATCTGCGCCGAAAAGCAGAAGAGCGGCACCCCCGCCTGCGCGCAGAGTTCCCGCACGAACGCGGTGTCGGCAAGGCTTTGCTCCCCGCGGATGCCGTGTTCGACGTGGACGGCGGACAGGGAGATCGAAAAGCGTTCCGCGCCTTCCCGCAGCAGCAGAAAGAGCGCGACCGAATCCGCCCCGCCCGACAGGGCGACGCAGACGCGCTTGCCCGCATAGGGCGACAGATCGATGCGCAGCGCCATGCTCTCCCCTCCTCAGTACAGCCGCCGCGGTAGCGGCAGCGCCCCGCTGCGCGCGCGGTAGCGGCGCAAAACGCGCGTCCAGACGTCCTCGCGGACGCGCTGGTTGTATACGGAATGGCCGAAATTGAACAGATACGCCGTCACGCAGACGACGGCCGCCGGCACGGCGGCACCGCCGCCGAACACTTCGCAGCACAGGATGACGGGGGCGATGAACGTGTTGGTCGCAGCGCCGAACACGGCGGCGTACCCCAGGCAGGCCGCCTCGGCGGCGGGGATGCCCAGCCACTCCCCCGCGACGGCGCCCAGGCAGGCGCCCGCCGCGAAAAAGGTGGTCACTTCTCCGCCCAAAAACCCGACGGACAGCGTGACGGCCGTAAAGACGATCTTGACCAGCCAATCCAGCGCGTACACCCGGCCGCCCGAAACGGCCAGCTCCACCAGGTTGGTCCCCAGCCCCGCATACCGACCGCCGCACAGATACAGCAGGCAGGACAGCAGCAGCCCCACGGTCAGCGCCCGCACGTAGGCGTTTGCGACCAGGCGGGCGAAGAAATATTGTGAAAATTTGCGGATGAGGCAGAACAGCAGCCCCGCCAGCCCGCACAGCGCGCCGAGCACGAACAGCCGCCACAGCAGGGAAAGGCTGAACGAGGAAAAGGCGATCTCCGCCGTGAAATGGCTCAGCCCGCACAGGCCGGCCGTAAAATAGGCGGCGAACGAAGCGAACGCCGCCGCGACGAGCGCGCGCAGGCGGATGCTGCCCACGACGGTCACTTCCAGCGCGAACAGCAGGGCGCAGGCGGGCGTGCCGAACAGAGCCGAAAAGCCCGCGGCCATGCCCGCGACGATGAGGTTTTTGCGCGCGCCGGGCAGGGGCAGGCAGCGGCCGATGCCGTCGCCCACGGCCGCGCCGATCTGCATCGCGGCGCCCTCGCGCCCGACGCTGGCGCAGAACAGATGGGCGCCCCACGTCCCCGCGAACTGAAACAGGGCGTTGCGCAGCGCAAAGCCGCGCGTTTCGCCGCGGCTGGCGCGGAAGGCCGCCTCCATCCCGATGCCGCCGTGCCCCCAGCGGCGGAGCATGAATACGGTCAGCGCCCCGACGGCGGGCAGAAACCAGACGTACAGCGAAAAATGCGCGGCGCCGTAAGCGCTGAAAAATTCGACGCCCTTGCCGAACAGGCCGACCACCGCGCCCACCGCGACGCCCACCGCCGTGCCGAGCGCGGCATACAGCAGCGGCACGGCCGCCCGCCCGGTTTTGGAAGGCTCTTTCAGCCCCTGCAGATTCCCTTGCACACGCATCCTCCCGCCGCACCGGCGGCCGCATTCCTCGTTTTCCTTCTTTTCTTCCAGTATACCACGCGGGCGGGCAAAAAGCAATCGCCCGCCGCAAAAACGCGTATTTCCGTCCGTTTTCAGGTCATCCGCCGCGCCGGCGCTCAGCCGCGGAGCGTTTGCAGGATGTGCGCGGCATATGCGCGGGCCACGTTGATGCCCGTCACCCGCTCGAATTCGCCGAAAAAGGCGTTGGAATTGACTTCGCACACCAGCCACCCCTCCGGCCCGAAGAGCAGATCGACGCCGCAGAAATCCAGATCGAGCGCCCGCGCGGCGCGCTCGGCGACCGCCCGCAGCTCCTCCCCGACCGGATAAGGCTCCCCCCGGCCGCCCGCCCCGATGTTGGAGCGGAAATCGCCGCCGGAGCGGCGCAGCATCGCGCCGACGCACCGCCCGCCGACGACGATGGCGCGCACGTCCCGCCCGCGGCTTTCGGCAATAAAGCGCTGGTACAGGTGCGCCGAACACTTGACTTTTTCGGCGACGGAAGCGAGCTGCGCGCGGTTTTCGGCCAAATACACGCCCTTGCCGAGGGAGCCGTACGACTCCTTCACGATCACGGGATAGCCGAACCGCTCTTCGACGGCGCGCAGCGTCTCTTCGCGCACGGAAGCGGAAGGCGTATAGCACAACAGGCCGGGCAGCGTGTCCGGCATGGGCACCCCCTGCCCCGCCAGCGCGAAAAAGGTGAGCATCTTGTCGTCGCAGGTCACGATCGCCTCGGGTTTATCAAAAACGGGCACGCCCGCCAGCCCGAGCGCCCGCAGAACGTACTTGTCCTTATCCAGATACACGCAGAAGCCGTACCCTTCCAGCGAAGAGCGCAAAGCGCCGCCTTCCACCGCGAAAGGAAAAAAATCGTTGCGGCGCACGTCCGCCGCCGCACCCAGCGCTTCCAGCTCTTCCCTGATGCGGCGGGCGGGATACAGCGCCGCCTCCGCGTCGTAATAGGCATTGGTCAGAATCAGACCTTTCATACGCGCTCCTTGCCGGTCTATGGCGCATTTTTTCGCGAACGTACCGCGTTTTCGGCGTACGTTCCGCCTGTTTTCCGCCCGCAGCAGCGGGCGCCGCTCCGCCGTTTACTTCCCCAGATAGAACACCCGCCGCAGAGACGAGGCGATCTTTTTCCAGTTGCGCACCAGCCGCGCGTTGTCGAAGCGGCCGCAGAATTCGTATTCTTCGCGCAGGGTGACGGGCGCGGAATGGTCCGCCCAGGCGTCGACGTAGTGCGAGCAAAGGCGTTCGGGATTGTCGCACAGCAGCACGATGTTGTCGTACAGATACGGCCGCACCAGGCGCAGAAAGTCCGTCTTTTCGGCGTATTTTTCGAACCCGTCGATCAGCCCCTCGAACAGCGCGCGCTCCCGCTTTTTGATGTAGCACAGATAGGAAAACACGAGCTCGTCGCCGCGGACGTTGTAGCTGCCGTCCACCGAATAGAACTGAAAGCCGTTGTCGCCGAAGTAGCGGAAAAAGGCGGCGTCCAGCCCGTCGAACAGGCCGCTGCGCAGCCAGTGGGCCGCCATTTTCAGCTCGGTATCCGCCTTTTCGACGTGATACGTCACCAGCGCCTGCCATTCGCGGCCGCGGCCCCAGCGGCTGTACGGCGCGGTGACCTTTTCTTCCTCGCGGGGCGGGTCGGGCGAAAACGGTTCCAGCCGCATGGAGCCGAAACTCGCCTCCACCGCGCGCACGTCCCTGTCGGAAAACGCGCCCGCCAGGAACAGGCACATGCCGTCCGTGAACAGCTTTTCGCGCACGCCGTCGATCTCGTCCTCTTCCAGCCGTTCGAGGTAGCCGATCTCGCCGAGGATGGGCGAAATGTAGCGGCTGTCGAACCACAGTTCGCGCAGCACGTCGCCGGCGCGGTCGTCGTAGAAGTGGTATTCGAAGATCTCGTTGCGGATGACGGGCAGCACCTTTTCAAACTCTTCGCGGCCGTAATCGCGCTGCGAGAGCATGGAAAAGAGGAGGCCGAGCTGGCTTTCGAACACCTCTTTGCGGCAGCAGAAGCGGAAGCACATATAGCCGGAAGAGGTGTAGCCGTCGATCTCGGACCCGTTCGCGTTCATCGCCGCGTTGATCTCCGGCGCGCGCATCTTGCCCGCCCGCTCGAAAAACATGTGCTCCACGAGGTGGTGCACCCCCGCCGTGCCTTCGGGCACGAAGGGCAGCACGACCGAAAAGGCGACCGAATGCAGGTGCGGCGCGCAAAACGACAGCAGCGAGGCGCCGTTTTTGAGCTTCCGCCGCGTTTCGGGTGAAAAATCCATAACTGCTCCTTCCGGGGCGGGTGCGGACGTTCGGACGCCGCGCCAATCCCCAGTCCAGCTTATTGTACCATATGCGGCGGGTTTTTGCACCATTTCTTGCGCGCTTTCGGGGATTTTTTTGGCTTTGGAAAAATCTTCTCTTTTTTGCGTACGGCCGCGGCGCATTGACTTTTCCGCGCAAAGCCGCTATAATAAACCGGTACAGCGGAAAAACCGCCTGCGGCCGGTCAGCCGAGGCGGAAAGGGAGAATCATGGAAAATCCGGCAAAACACGGGCTGCTCGTCGCCATGACGGGCACGAGCGGCAACATGGGAAGAGAGGCGCTGCGCCAGACGCTGGAAAGCGACTGCGTCGCGGCGGTGCGCGTGCTTTTGACCAAGCGGCCGAAAAACGACAAGCTGGCCGAAAAACTGCGCCGCGAATACGGCGGGCGCGTGCAAATCGTGCGCGGAAACGTCGACGACGACGCCGCCTGCGCCGCGCTCGTGCAGGGCGCGGACCTCGTCGTACACATGGCGGCGGTCATCCCGCCCAGGTCGGACAGCGACCCGCAGGCGAGCCTGCGCTGCAACGACCTGGGGACCAAATCGCTCGTACGGGCGGTTCTGGCCATGCCGAAACAGGCGAAGTTCGTTCACGTCTCGACGATGGCCCTGTACGGCAACCGCAACGAAAAACACCCCTGGGGGCGGGTGGGCGACCCCCTGCTGCCCAGCGTGTTCGACGCCTACGCCATGCACAAACTGCGCGGCGAATTTGCGGTGCTGGAAAGCGGCCTGCAATGCTGGGCGGTGCTGCGGCAGACGGCGATGCTGCACCCGAACATGCTCAAAGACAACATGAGCGACGGGCTGATGTACCACACGCCCTTCAACACGCCCCTCGAATGGGTCAGCTCGCGCGACAGCGGGTACCTGATCCGCCACCTCATCGAGCGCGACGCCGCGGGCGAGATCGACGGGTTCTGGAAACAGATCTACAACATCGGCGGCGGCGCGGCCGGCCGCGTGACCGGCTACGACACCTTTGAAGACGGCTTTTCGATCATCGGCGGCGGCACCGAAAAATTTTTCCGCCCCGACTGGTGCGCTACCCGCAATTTCCACGGGCTGTGGTTTTACGATTCGGACAGGCTCGAATCGCTCTTCCATTACCAGCGCGACGGCGTGAAGGAGTATTGGAAGGCCATCGCCGACTGCCATAAAATTTACCGCGCGGCGAAAGTCGTGCCCTCCAAACTGATCGCGGCGGTGGCGCTCAAACCGCTTCTGCACCACCCCAATTCGCCGCGGCAGTGGCTGAACGACGGCGATTCGGCGCGCGTGCTGGCCTATTTCGGCGGGAAGGAGGCGGCCGACGCCCTGCCCGACCGCTGGGACGCGTTCCCGCTGCTGGCCAAGAGCGAGCGCTACGACCGTTTGCGCGATCCCGCGCACGCCGCCGAGGACGGGCTGCTGCTTTCGCACGGGTACGAAGATTCCAAAGCCGTTTCCGGATGGACGGAGGAAGATTACCGCAGCGCGGCGGCGTTCCGCGGCGGAAAGTTCCTCTCCGGCGGCGATCCCTACGCCCCGGCGCTGTGGGAAAACCATGCGGGCCAGACCTTTGCAATGACGCCCTACGCCGTGCTCAAAGGCGGGTTCTGGGACCCCGAGCGCACCTTCCCTTCGCCGTGGGACTTCGACCGCCTCGCCAAGCACATCCCCTACTACGCGCAGGTGTGGTACGATTCGCACAGCCCGGAAGAAAATGCGCGTTATTATTACGATGAACAGGGAGGCTGCGCCGTCGACCCGGGCGACGGGACGGAGGCGGAAAAAGCGTCATGAAAGGCATTTTTTACGTCTTTTCGGGCACCGGAAACACCGACAAGGTGTGCCGCGCCCTCGCCGACGAATGGCAGAAACGGGGCGTCGAAACGACCTACGTGCGCCTGCGGCGGGGCGAACCGTCGCCCGATCCGCGCGGTTTTGACCGCGTCGCGGTGGGGTATCCCGTGCACGCCTTCAACGCGCCCGAACCCGTCCTCGATCTGCTCAAACGCTGGGAACGCGCCGACGGCACGCTCCTCTACTTTGTCAAGACGTCTGGCGAACCCGTCCGCCTGAACGACTGTTCGTGCGCCCGGCCCGCCGCCCTCGCCCAGAAGCGGGGCTTTACCGTGGCGGGAGAATTCCACTACGTGATGCCCTACAACATCATCTTCCGCCACAGCGACGGCATGGCGGCGCGCATGTGGCAGGCGGCGCTGCGCCGCATCCCCGGCGACGCCGCGGCCATGGCGGAAGGAAAGAAGACGCCCTGGCCGCACGGGCCGTTCAAGCGCGCCTTTTCGTTCGCGCTGCGCATCGAACAGGCGGCCATGCCCCACATCGGCCGGCACTTCCGCGCGACCGAACGGTGCGTCGGCTGCGGCAAGTGCGCCAAGGTCTGCCCGCAGGGCAACATCCGCATGGAAGACGGGCGGCCCGTGTTCGGCAGATCCTGCGTCGGGTGTATGGCGTGCGCCTTCTACTGCCCCGCCGACGCGGTCAAAACCGGCCTTCTGAACGGCTGGCGCGTGAACGGGGCCTATTCTTTCGAAGGCGCTCCCGCCGCCGACGGGGAGATCTGCCGTTACTGCAACAAGGCCTACCGCCGCTACTTTGCGGCCGCCGAGGCGCTCCCGCCGCCCGCGGCCGAACCGCAAACCGCCCCGCAGGCAGCCGAAGCCGCGCCCGGCGCCGACCCGGCAGGCCGGCCTCAATCATAAACCAACGCAAAAGGGGCGCGCGCCGGGCCGGCGCGCGCCCCTTTTGCTGTTTTTCCGTCGGGCCCTTTTTGTTTTCTTTCTGTTCGTTGAATATAAGGACCTTTCTGCTTTCCAAGACCGTTTTGCCCCGCGGCACAGCCGCAGACACGGCAGGCG
>CALVHP010000029.1 GCA_944328405.1 uncultured Clostridia bacterium | reverse complement strand
CCTTTGGGCGTTACGTTCGATTTTTTGTCTCCCGTCTATTGGAATCCCGCATCGATTTTTTATTTCCCTATTGACAAAAAAGATAATGAGGGTATAATTGATATAAAATGAATATACAAGGTAAACTATTTCGCTGAGGCAGAGTTGTTCAAGGAGATTGAATGAAATATTTTCGGTAGGGGCACGGAAGCCAAAGTAAGAACCCGCATCGGGAGGATCCGACGCGGGTTCTTTGCTGTGTTCCCTTTCGGGCGCGGCTTCTTGCCGGCCGTGCGGCATCGCCCGCAAAACGGGCAAAAGATTTGACAAACCGATTTCCGGGCTGTATAATCAAAATATCCCCCTATGGGGGATACGGAGGGGAATACAGTCATGGAAAACCACGAACATATAAAGGCGGTCCTGAACAGGCTCTCGAGGGCCGTCGGGCATCTGAACGCCATCAAAAAGATGGTCGAAAGCGGCCGGGATTGCAGCGACGTTCTGATCCAGCTGTCGGCGGTGCGGGCGGAGATCGTCAACACGAGCAAAGTCGTCTTGAAAGACCACCTGGCGCACTGCATCGTGCGGGCCGTCAAAGAGGACGACGAACAGGCGATCCGGCAGCTGCAGTCCGCGATTGACCGGCTGCTATGAAAGAGGCACCCATAAAGACGGGGATCTTTTTCGCCGTCCTCGCGGCGGCGCTCTATGCGGTCAGTTCGCCCCTTTCCAAAGTGCTGCTCGACGAACTGCCGCCGACGCTGATGGCGGGCTTTTTGTACATCGGTGCGGGGCTCGGGATGGGCACGATCGCCCTTTTCCGCCGCTGCAGAAAGACGGCAACGGCCGAGGCAAAGCTCACCCGGCGCGAACTTCCGTATACCGTCGCCATGATTTTGCTCGACATCGCCGCGCCGATCTGCCTGTTGTTCGGCCTGCGGTCCACGTCGGCGGCGAATGCGTCTCTTCTGAACAATTTTGAGATCGTCGCGACGGCGATCATCGCGCTGGCGGTGTTCAAAGAAAAGATCGGCGGGCGGCTCTGGCTCGGCATTCTGCTGATCACCTTGTCCTGCGCGCTGCTTTCGCTGGAAGACGTCTCGAGCTTCCGGTTTTCGGCCGGCTCGCTGCTGATTCTGGCCGCCTGCGTCTGCTGGGGGGTTGAAAACAACTGCACCCGCAAGATCTCTTCCAAAGACCCGATGCAGATCGTCGTTCTGAAGGGGATTTTTTCGGGCCTCGGCTCAATCGTCATCGGGCTCATCGCCGGGGAACGCGTGGGGGCGCTGTGGAGCGTGTTTGCCGTTCTCGGCGTGGGATTCGTCGCCTACGGGCTGAGCATTTTCTTTTATGTGCACGCGCAAAGGCGGCTGGGTGCGGCGCGCACGAGCGCTTATTACGCCGTTTCGCCGTTCATCGGAACGCTGCTTTCGCTGGCTTTGTTCCGCGAAATGCCGCATTTTACTTACTTTATCGCCCTTGCGCTCATGGCGGCGGGGGCGTGGCTGTCTTCCGCGGACCGCCCGTTGCTGAAACGGCGCAAAAAAGATTCCGAAACCGGCCAGGACGCATAAAAGAGCCGCGGGTGATTCGGTTTCAAAAATCGTTATCGCTCAGAAGAAAATTTTCGGAGCAGGTTCCTGCGCTGCTTTCTGAGCGGTCGATCGAGGACGAAAGGTAGAATGGATCATTCAATATGAGAATAATGAATGCAACAGATTGAAAAAAAGCAGAAGATTTGCTATAATGTTGCCGATCTGCTGGGGCGGGCCGAGAATTGGGGGATCGATCGTCCAAACGAAAACGTATTGCGGGGGTGGGATATGGATCATCGCGAAAACAGCAGCGGCAGAAAAAAAGTCGTCCGCGTGGTGCGTAAAAACGTCGTAAACATCAATGACCCGGAGTTTGAAAAAGTAGCAGTCTGCCTTTCATTGAAACTTCGCAGAGACATTCTTCTTTTGCTCAGCAAAAAGGCGCTTACGACGGTCGAGATCGCTGAAAAACTGAACGAACCCGTTTCGACCATTGCGACGAACGTCAAGATGCTTGAGCGCGCAGGGCTGATTATGATGCTTGAAGCGCGCGGGCGCGGCAATGCGCGGCCGATGGTTATTAAATGCGCCTATGTCGTAATGGATTTGCGGGACAATCAGGATTCTTCCGAAAATCAGCAAAAACGGCAATCGATCAATGTGCCGATCGGCTCGTTTTGCGATTGCGCCACATCGACCTATTATGGGTTGGCAAGTCCGTCGGGGGTGCTCGCGGGGGCGGGCAGCGGACTTTGGGTGCCCAACCGGGGCGAAGCCGAGCTTTTGTGGATCGCAGGCTGCGGCTATGTGAGCTATAAGATCTCCAACCTCGGGCTGAAAAAAAAGGAACTGACCAATTTCAGTTTTTCGCTTGAACTGTGTTCGGAAACGTCGACATATAACAATCGTTGGGAGAGCGATATTACATTTTGGCTCAACGGTGTCGAATTGTGCGCATACCATTCGCCCGGCGATTTCGGCGGCCGCCGCGGGATGAACAACCCGGAGTGGTGGCAGGGCCATATGTCACAGTATGGGCAGCTTGTTACAGTATCCGTTACAAACGAGGGAACGTATCTGAACAATACGCGCGTATCGGATTGTGTACTCGGCCAGTTAAAGTTGGGGAAGGGGGATTGTTTTGAATTGAAGATCGGGGTAAAAGAAAATGCGAGATCCTGTGGAGGATTCAATATTTTTGGCAAGGGATTCGGGGACTACAAACAGGATATCGTCATTTATTACGACTATCTGTCACGGTTTTAGCATTTCTGACTCAAAGCGGGCGCCGCGGCCATATGGCCGCGGCGCCCGCTTTGAGTCAGAAGATGGCGTGTGCGATGATTATTCGGGGACGATCATCCAATGAGCCTTTTCTGTCCGGTTCGGGGCAAGAATGCGCACATGCGGATTTTGCAGGATGTCGCCCGGTGTCTGAGTATCCGAAATGCCGCACCATGGTTCGATGGCGATCAGCGGTACGTCATCGATCGGCGGTCGCCACAATACGACGACATCGGGATCGGAACTGAAAAGCGTGACGGCGCGGCCCGTGCCGGCGTTGCTGAGACGACAAAAGTTTCCATAGTCTGCCAATATGCGCGCATGCGCGAAGGCCGGCCCGATCTTGTATCTTTGCGGAAAGAGCGTTTTTTCCCCCGTCAGTAAGAGGGATTTGTCCAAAAGGTATTCGGTCGGCCGCCGTTCGAAAGAGAGCTCCCAGTTTTGTGGTCCTTCGATCCGGAAACCGGGGTGCAGCCCCCACATGTAGGGCATCGGCCTGTCGTTGCGGTTTTCGAGCGAAAATTCCGCTTTGATGCCGCCGTTTTCCAGCGCATAGCACACATCAAAACGGAAGCGGTAAGGGTATTGGGCGCGCGTCTTTTCGCTGTCGGTCAGGGTATAGGCCAAAGATTCGGGCGCCCGGATCCGCTCAAAGACCATGTCTTTGGCAAAACCGTTGAGCGGCATGGGATAGGTTTTCCCGCCGCAGAGATAGGAAAAATTTTTCCGCCGCCCGGCAAAGGGAAAGAGCACGGGGGAACTGGATCCCCAGGCAGGGCCTCCCTGCCACAGATATTCACGGCCGCCGAAAAAAAGACTTTTCAGCTCGGCTCCACATGTGTCGGCGCAAATCGTGATGGTTTCATTTCGGAGTGTCGAGATCATAATTTTATTATAACAATCAGAAAGTGCGGCGGCAAGCTGCACTTTTTTCTTTTGTATCCTCTTCGCTTTTATTACGAAAATTTTCGTTGAAAAAACAGGCCGGGTGTCCATTGAAAAAAGGAATCTTGACGGATCGTGCGGGTGGCGGATATAATGGCGGCATGAAAAACGAACAACAGCGCGGCATTCTTGTTATGAATGTGGGAAGCACATCCTGCAAGATGAAATTTTTTGTCCTTCCGGAGCTGGCCGAGGTTTTTTCACTGCGTTTCGAGTGCCTCGGCGCAGAAGAGGGGGCTACGTGCACCCTTTTTGAGGGCGGTGGCCGGCAGGAGGTACCATGCCGCGGGGTAAACACCTACCGCGATGCCGTCGGGTTCCTTTTGCGCCGCGTCGATGCTTCCTGCATCGCCGCCGTCGGTTTCAAGACGGTGCTTTCCTCCCGTGAGCGCACCGTCGCCATGCTCACCGATGAACTTGTTGCCGATATGCGTTCGCTTGCCATCGTGTGCCCTGCGCACAACCCGCCGTACGCCGACGCGGTCGAACAGTGCCGCAGCGCATTGCCGGGCGTGCCGCTGGTTGGGTGTTTCGAAACCAATTTTCATCGTACTATCCCGCTGTGTAACCGTATTTACGGGTTACCGTACGAATGGGCGAAAAAATACGGCGTGCAGAAAAACGGATTCCACGGTGCTTCGCACGAATACGCGTCTTCCGTTGCCGCCGCGCGCGGATGCGATAAAGTGATCTGCTGCCATCTGGGCGGCAGCAGTTCGGTCTGCGCCGTTTCGGGCGGAACCAGCCTCGACGTAAGTTTCGGGTTCAGCCCGCAGTCGGGCGTCATACAATTGTATCGCGCCGGCGATACCGACAACGCCATTGTCCCCTGGCTGCGGCAATGCGGACTTTCGGAAGAAGAAATCGAAAAGGGCTTTTCTGTGAACGGCGGGTTGCGCGGCATTGCCGGAATCCGGGGAGACATGCGCGAGATCCTGGCGGATGGTTCTACGCGGTCCCGATTGGCCGTCGATGCCTATGTCGCTTCGATCGTACGTTACGTCGGCGCCTTTTACGCAGAGTTGGGCGGCCTGGACGCGCTCACCTTTTCCGGAGGGATCGGTGAAAACGCGCCTTTCATCCGCCGCCGCGTGTGCGAAGCGGTCCGCCATTTCGGCATCCGTATCGATGCGGCGAAAAACGAAGAGAACGCGCAGGACATCACCGCAGAATCGTCTGCCGTCCGCGTGTTTGTCGTCCCGGCGGATGAAGAGCTTGTCGTCGCCGCAAAGACCGCGGCGTTTTTGCAACTGTGAACGCGGCCTGTGCGGGTTCCATGGCTCTCCGCTGGCTGCAGGGAGGAATGCGCGGGCGCGCCGTCTTGCTTTCAAAGTGCGCCTACATATTTTGCGGCGGGCAGACTTTGGCTCTGTATGCAGAGGGCCCGGCCCTTCCGTTCGGGGTGCGGACGTCGCTCCGCCCCCGCGGCGAAGTCGTGCTCGGCCTTACGGGGCTGGAAGATGATGACGGGTTTCATCCGTGGAGGCTGGCCCCCGAACGGGAGACGCCGTATCGGCACTTCGATCTCGCTGCCGTATCTTCGGCCGTCCGGGCGGCTCAGAGCCGGGAAAGCATTCGGCTGCAGGCGGAAGTGCTGCGTGGGCTGTATGCGGGGCCGGAAGAACTCGCGGCGTCTCTCATTGGCCGCGGACCGGGGCTTACGCCTTCCGGAGACGATGCGCTCGTCGGCGTGTTGTACGCACTGCATAAAACGGGTTCTGCCTATCCGCTTGCGCAAGCCGTTTCCGCGTTGACAGACCGTACGAATGTCATATCAGCCATTTTTTTATCTGCAGCCGCACAGGGAGAAATTTTCTCCGCTCTCGAAGAGGTGTTCGGCCCGCGCGCGCCGGCCGCGGCGGTTGCGCTCAGTCGCTGTGGCGCCAGTTCGGGCCAGGCTGTGCTGGCCGGGCTGTCAGCATGGCTTGCCTTTTCTGAAAACAGAAAGGATCAGGTGCCGGGCGTGAAAGCAGAAATTGATCCGGAGGAGCAGAAAGTATGAACAATCAACGGCTCGGCGCTCGGTTTGACGCGCTGCTCGACAGTGAGCGGCTGATCGCCATCGTCCGAGAAAACGAGGAGAAAAGCGCTTTGCTGTATGCGCGCGCCGTGTTGGACGGCGGGGTACGCCTTGTGGAGATAGCCATGACAACGCCCGGGGCTCTGCATGCAATGCAAGTGCTGCAAAAGGAATATCCGGAGGCGCTTATCGGGGCCGGAACGGTGACCGATCTTTCCCGTGCAGCCGAAGCGGCCGCTGCCGGAGCGCATTTCATCGTTACCCCCAACCTCGACGAGGAGGTCGTGCGGTTTTTTGACGCGCAGGAGATCCCCATCCTGCCCGGGGTGGCGACCGCGAGCGAAATTTTCCGTGCACTCCGCGCGGGGGCACGGGCAGTCAAGCTGTTTCCGGCTTCGGTCTATGGCCCGGGCTTCGTTCGGGCGGTGCTTGCGCCGTTGCCCGGCTGCCGCATCGTTGCCGTGGGCGGCGTCAATGCAGACAATGCATCGGTCTGGCTGGAAGCGGGAGCTGTCGGCGTCGGCATCGGGGCGGGGCTGGCTCCCAAAGGGCAAGACGTGCGCGAGGCCGCCGCGCAGCTGAAAATCCTTTTGCGGAGGCAGCCATGAAGTTTGAACGCTTTTGCGATCATATCCACGTTTTGCGGACGCCGTTCGGCGCAGTGACGAGTGCCGTCACGCTCGTGGAAGGTAAAGAGGGATGCACGCTGATCGACAGCGGTGCAAACGATGAAACGGTGCGCAGCTGCATTCTGCCCGCTTTGCGGGAATTCGGCGCAGACGGGCGGGATATGCGCCGTCTCCTCTGCACGCATACACACGGGGATCATATCGGCGGCCATTTCATGCTCAAACAGCTCTTTCCGGATATGGAGATCGTCGTCACCGAGCGGCAGGCGCCCAAGGTGGCCGATCCGCTGTTGTACAATATCCGTATCCGCAGCGTGTACCCCGCATACAGCGCCCCTCCTTCGTACGGGCTGCGTGGCGTTGCCGCGGACAGGGTGTTGATGGAAGGGGAAAGGGTCGCAGGGCTTGTCTCTGTCCCGGCGGCCGGACATGATGACGACTGCGTCGGCTGGCTGCATGAGGCGAGCGGGACGCTCATCAGCGGCGATGCGTTGCAGGGCGGCGGCACGGAGACGCAGGGCATCGCATTGTATTTTGATCTGGATGCATACCGAAAAACGTTGGAACGTATGGAAAAAATCGGGGCCGAACGCATTTTAGCGGCACACGATTTCCGTCTTGCGGGCGCGCAGGCCGAAAGCAGCGCCGCCTGCCGTGCCTACATCGACTGTTGCCGGGCTGTGACCGAAGAGTACGACCGGATCCTGCATGAGATCGGCAGCACAGGGACGCCGAAGGCGGCCGAGATCCTTATCGAACGGACAGGCGGAAAGATGCCGGAATACCTCTTTCTGGCCATGTATACCGTAGACGCACATTACAGCTGTACAAACATGAAGAGAAAGGAGAAAGTATCGCAATGAACAAATCGGTTCTGATCACGGGTGCTTCGCATGGCATCGGGGCGGCGGCGGCCGTCGGTTTTGCCGCGGCGGGTTACGACGTCGGTATCAACTATTTCAAAACGCCGGACGGCGCCGAACAGACAGCGGCAGCCGTCCGTGCGCAGGGCCGCCGGGCAGTATTGTTCCAGGCGGACGTGTCAGAAAGCGCACAGTGCGAAACAATGATGCATGACTTTCTTTCCTCGTTCGGAAAGATCGATGTGCTCGTCAACAATGCGGGCGGAGCGCTGAAAATGCCGCAGGGCGGATTTGAAAAGATGCCGGTCGAATATTGGGACAGCCAGATCCGCCTGAACCTGAGTGCCGCGGCATACTGCTCCCGCATCGCCATGCAGGATATGATCGCGCGCGGACAGGGCGGCAAGATCATCAACGTCAGCTCGGTACACGGTTTGGTCACCTATGTCCGCCGCAAGGCGCTCCCGTATTGCGCGGCCAAAGCCGGGCTGATCATGTTTACAAAGGCGCTCGGTGTCGAAGCGATCCGATACGGCATCAACGTCAATTGCATCGCACCGGGCTTTATCATGACCAAAGCGACGACCCGTTACGACGAAAAAGAGATGAATGCATTTCTGCGGAAAATTCCTGCGGGCCGCCTCGGCAAAGTGGAGGACATCGTTCCGCTCATGCTGTTTTTGGCGGACGACGAAAAGTCGAGTTTTATCGTCGGTCAGACATTTACGGTCGACGGAGGGCAGTCGATCGACGGCGCCATCGATTACATGCTCGACGAAGAGATCTGAAAAGTATACCGCCCTGTGGAAAACGAATTATTTTTATAAGGAGAAGGATCATGAAAAGACAACTACGCAGCCAATGGGAGTTTGGCGAAGCATCGGAGTGCCGCCGCGGTCTTATGCGCGGCATGGGCTATACGGAAGAAGAATTGAAGCGCCCCTTGATCGGCGTCGTCAATTCCTGGAATGAATACAACCCGGGCCATATCCACCTGAATCAACTGGCCGAGCGCGTCAAACAGGGCGTACGCGAGGCAGGCGGGCTTCCCGTCGAAGTCATGACCACAGCCATCTGCGACGGCATGGTGCTCAAAGACCCGAAATACATCGAAATTCCCAGCCGCAACTCCATTGCGGACCAGGCCGAGATCACCGTTGAAGGAAATTTTTTTGACGGTATGGTCATGCTTTCGACCTGCGATTCCATCGTTCCCGGCCATCTGATGGCGGCGGCGCGCCTGGATATCCCCACCATCGTGGTGACAGGCGGCTATATGCCGCTCGGGCAGTGCCGCGGCAAAGAGGTCGTGCATATCCACGCGCAGGACAAAGTCGGCACGATGAAAGCCGGAAAAATCGACCCGCAGGAATACGACGACCTCATCTCTAAGTCATGGGGGATCTGCGGGGCGTGCACTTCGATGACTACGGCTAACAGCATGTGCATGGTTGCCGAAGCACTGGGCATGACCCTTCCCGGCAATTCTTCCATGTCCGCCGTCAGCTCAGAGATTCGCAATCTCTCTTACGAGGCGGGCAGGCAGATCGTGCGATTGGTCGAGGAGGGGATCACCGCGCGCAAGGTCATGACCGTCGAGGCGATCAAAAATGCGATCATGGTCGACATGGCCGTGGCGGCTTCATCCAATCTGATCCTGCACATCCCCGCCATCGCGCACGAGGCCGGTTATGATCTGCCCTGGTGGAAATATTTTGACGAATTTTCCAACGAGATCCCTCTTCTTTCTCATCTGGCGCCCAGCGGGCCGTATTCGCTCAAAGATTTTGACCTGGCAGGCGGCATGCCGCTGCTGCTGAAAAATCTTTTGCCCAAGTTATATGGCGACGTCCTGACCGTGACGGGCAAAACACTGCGCGAAAATGTGCAGAACGCTGTGTGCTACAATGCGGACGTCATCCATACTCTCGAGGATCCCGTGATGACCGAGCCCGGCATCGGCGTGTTATACGGCAATCTGGCGCCCGAAGGCTCGATCATCAAAATTGCGGCAGTTCCGGAACAATTGATGACCTTTAAGGGCAAGGCCAAAGTGTTCGACTCCCTCGACGAGGGATTGAAAGCTCTGCGCGGCGGGCAGGTGCACGAAGGAGATGCGCTCATCTTGCGCTTTATGGGGCTGAAAGGCCGCTTCGGTACGACGGCCTTCACTTTCCAGGAAGAACTGAAGGGCCGGCCGGAGCTGTACAACTCCTGCGCGATCATCACAGACGGGCGCTTTTCGGGCGGAACGTCCGGGCTGTCTGTCGGCTATGTCTCGCCCGAGGCGGCGCTGAAAGGCCCGCTCGGGCTGGTCAAAAACGGCGACGAGATCGAGATCGATATCCCGAACCGCTCCATTCATCTGAATGTATCCGATGAAGAGCTGGCCAAACGGAGAGAAGCGTTCTCGTGGAAATTCAACGAAGAGGAATACCCCCGGTATCTCCGCCTGTTCGTTAAGAACGTGGGTTCGATGGCGAAAGGCGGGATTTGGGAATGAACGTGCGCGGCGCCGAACACGTCGCGTGCGACGTCCTGATCATTGGATGCGGCCTTGCCGGGATGCGGGCGGCGGAAGAATGCTCTGCGGCCGGGCTGCGCGTAGTCCTGCTCGGCACTGGCAGGGGTGCTTCGCCTTTTATCCATGGCTTCAACGTTCCCCTCGCCCCCGGAGACAGCGTCGAGTGTTTTTACGAAGATACCGTGCGCAGCGGCTGCGACCAGAGTGATCCGGCGCTGGTCAGGATCCTGTGCCGCAGCAGCATGCGCGCCCTGGAAGACATCGAATGGCTGGGGAGCAGGCCCAACCGCGACAGGGACGGAAACATCCAGCTGATCCGCGCCGTAGGTTGCTCGTATCCGCGCGTGGTCAGCATCGGGAACGAAGCCGGCGCCGTCCTGTTGGAGCGATTGCAGGAACGGATCGGCCGCCGCGGCAATACCGTTTTTTTACACGGCCGGGCACTGCGCCTTTGCGTCGAGGATTCGCGTGCGGAGGGAGCCGTCGCCAGCGTCGGCGGAAAGATCGTTTCGATCGCCGCATCGGCGGTCATCGGGGCATGGGGCGGCTTTGCGGGGATGTTTCCCTTCAACACCAATCCGCCCGGCAGCAGCGGCAGCGGCGTCGGTATGCTGCACGAGGCGGGGGTCACCCTGCGGGATCTTGAATTTATCCAGTTTGAACCGTGCGTAGCAGTCTGGCCCGCGCCTCTGCGGGGCAAAGGAATGATCACCACCCTTTTTCATGAAGGGGCGGTCCTGCGCAATGCAAAGGGCGAACGGTTCTGCGATGAGACGGCGGAAAAGGATGTGCTCGCCAAGGACATCGGCCGAGAGATCGCCTCCGGGGGCGGGACCGGGCACGGGGGCGTCTGGTTCGACGCGACGGCCGTCGGCCGCGCCCGCCTCGAAGAGGTATACGCCTCCTATGTGCAGCGTTACGCGCGCGTCGGGATCGATATCGCGAAACAATGGTTTGAAGTGGCGCCCGCTCCGCATACGACACTCGGCGGCGCAGTCATTGCGCCGGATTGCTCCACGAACGTGGAAGGGTTGTTTGTATGCGGCGAAGCGGCGGGCGGGATACACGGCGCCAACCGCATCGGGGGCAATGCCGGGTTGGAAACGCTCGTGTTTGGCGCTATCGCGGGACAAAGTGCGCGTTCCTACGTTCAGAGCCACTCGTCCCGTGGGGAAATAAAAGCTCTTTCCTTTTTGCCCGCGGGGAAAGGGAATTTGCCTGCCCTGTGCACAGAACTCGGCCGCAGGATGGCAGACGGGCTCGGCATGCTCCGCAATGCCTCTTCCCTTCAGGCTCTCGCCGATTGGGCAGAATCTGCCGCTGCCGAAATCGGAGAGGGGAGTCCGGAAGAAATGGCCCTGCGCAAAGATCTGATCGCGGCGTGTCTTACGGCCCGCAGTGCGCTGATGCGGGAAGAGAGCGTGGGATGTCATCGCCGCAGCGACTTTCCGTCACGTTCGGCGCGGCGGTATACAGTCATGGCCGGGCGGGATCAGATCCGGCGTGAGTTTAGGGAGGAATCATGAAACAAATCAAAATCATCAAAAACCGATACGTCGATTCGGTCACGCTCATGTCCATAGGTGAAAAGACGATCGCGGCGACGGGTGCCGAAAATGCCGAGGCGCAGATGGCGACTCCCGCCAACCTCGAAGTGCTGTCGATGCTCGGTTACGGCGTATCGGCCGGTGCAACTCCGAACGACCTCGTACTCGCAGTCACGGCGAAGGACAAAGAGACGTTGGATCGGGCCTTTGCGCAGATGGAGGCCCTCCTCGACCACCGGACGGCTGAAGAGCGCGTCTACCGCTCGCTCGATGAGATCGATTTGGAAGAGGATCCGTTTGATCTCGTACAGATTTCTCTGCCCGGCAAGTATGCTGCGGTCGAGGCGGAAAAAGCCCTCCGAAAGGGGCTGGACGTGTTCATTTTTTCGGACAACGTACCCATCGAAGACGAGGTACGGCTCAAAGAGCTCGGCTTGCAGTGCGGTCGGCTGGTCATGGGGCCGGATTGCGGCGTCGGCATCCTCGAAGGGGTTGCGCTGGCGGCGGGCAGCATCGTGCGCCGCGGCCGCATCGGCATCATCGGAGCCTCTGGCAGCGGCGCGCAGGAGGTCGCCTGCGTGATCGAACGTTGCGGGTTGGGTGTGTCTTCGCTCATCGGTACGGGCGGGCGCGACCTTTCCGCCCCTGTAGGAGGGCGTACCATGCTTCAGGCGCTCGATGTGCTGGAGCGCGATCCGGAAACGGATGTGATCGTCCTGGTTTCCAAGGTCGCCGATACGGGCGTGATGGATCGGGTCCTGACCCGCGCCGACCGCTGCCAAAAACCGGTCATAGCCGTCTTTTTGGGCGCGGGTAAAGAACTGTTTGCGGGGCATCGCGTGCACTATGCCGAATTTTTGGCGGATGCAGCCGTGTGCGCCGCGCAACTGGCAGGCGGCGGTACGGTCACTGCCATCGACGATGAAGAGGTTGAAGCGTTGGCTGAGGCGGCGTGCAGTAAATTTGGCCGCGCGCAGAAGTGGCTGCGCGCCCTGTACTGCGGCGGCACCTTCGCCGAAGAAAGTTTGCTGTACTGGGAACAAGCTCTGCCGCAGGCTGTTTTTTACGGCAATCTTCCCGGCACGCGAAAGGGGCTGGGAGAGGGTCATACCGTGCTCGATCTCGGGGCGGAGGAATATACCGAGAGCGCTCCGCATCCGGTGTTTGAGCCCGCGTTGCGCAACGTCAAACTGAAAGAAGCGCTCAAAGATCCGGCGGCGGCCGTCGTCGTTTTCGATGTGATCACGGGGCCGGGCGTGCATGCGCATCCGGCCGATGAGGCGGCGAAACTCTGCCGCGAAGCGATCCAAAAACGCGGGGGTGCGCTTGCGGTGGTGGCCAATGTCTGCGGCGCCGAAGGGGATCCGCAGAACGTTGCGGAGATCGTCCGTACGCTCAAAGACGCGGGCGTTATCGTTGCCGGCAGCAATAAGGAGAGCGCGCGCATTGTCGCCGCCATTTTGAGGAGGTTGGTATGAGTAAGAGCCGCAAATGCTGCAGCGGAAGCCAATGCACCCGCAGCGAAGAGAAGTTGCGGGTGATCAACATAGGGCTCAGCATGTTTTACGATGCGATCGTCTTGCAGGGAGCCAAAGCGGTGCAACTGGAGTGGCAGCCGCCCGCCGAGCTGGAAAAGGAAATTTCAGACCTGCTCGACGACCTGCTCTGAGAGAGGAGAACGAACATGGATCTCAAACAGAAAATCGAACAGGCCAACGAACAGGCCGTGCATTGCGTCATTGACGCAGATCCCGTATGGGTGGATATTCTGCCTGCCGGAGAGTGCGTGGAGGGACTTCATGACCGCATGATCCTGCATTCCGGCCCGCCCGTCGAATTCAAGGACATGTGCGCCCTGCATCGCCGCGGCATGGTCAGCGGCGTATTATTTGAAGGATGGGCGAAGACCGAAAAGGACGCGATTGCATTGCTCGAATCCGGCCAGATCGAGATCGACAGTGCCCACAACCACAATACCGTGGGTGCGGGGACGGGGATCATCACGAAGTCGGTGGCGATGATCGTCATTGAGGACCGCCGTACCGGCCGCCGTGCGGCCACCTTTCCCGCGGAAGGGCCCTTCCAGGGCGGGTTCTGCGGTTGGGGTCTGTATTCGCCTGAAATCGCTGAAAATTTGCGCTACATGCGCGAAGATCTGTTCCCGATTTTGCGTGACGTGCTGAAAAAACGGGGCGGACTGGCCATTAAGCCCATCCTTGCCGAGGCGTTGCAGATGGGCGACGAGCACCATACCCGTCAGACAGCGGCGGACCTGATTTTTGACAAGCAGCTTCTGCCCGACCTATTCCGGGCCGACTATCCGAAAGAGCAGATCCTGAAAGTTGTCGACTATGTAGTGCAGACGCCGCGGTTTTTCCATTGCTACGGCCAGGGTTCCAGCAAAGCGGCGATGCTTTCGGCCGAGGGGATCGAATATTCCACGATGGTCACGGCCATCGGTGGCAACGGCAGAGAGTTTGGCATCAAAGTCGCCGGCCTGCCGGGGCAGTGGTTTACCGCTCCCGCGCCGATGATGAAAGGCCGCTACACCTCTTCCAAGTACACCGAAAAAGATCAGCTTCCTTGGATCGGAGACAGCTGTGTGGTCGAATGTGCGGGACTGGGCGGCATGGCCGCTGCGGCCAGCCCCATCGTGTGTGCTCTGCGCGGCTTAAAATTGCGCGACGCCATCGCGCTTACCCGCGAAATGGAGCAGATCTGCATTGCCAAAAACCCGAACTATCCCGTGCCCAATCTTGACTTCGACTTCCTGCCCGTCGGCATCGATCTCCGCAAAGTGCTGAAAACGGGCGTCGCGCCGGAGATCCACGGCGGCATGTTCAACCGCGACGGAGGTCTCATCGGCGCGGGCAGTGCGCGCGTGCCGATGGAATGTTTCAAAAAAGCGCTGATCGCGTTCCGCGCAAAATACCGGGAATGAAGCGGGGCCGTCAGCCGGTCCCAAAGGAGTGGAAGAGCATGAGCGATACGTTTGCGGCGTTCGGTGAGCTGATGATGCGCCTTTCTCCGCCGGGGAAAGGGCAGTTGTGGGATGCACAGACACTTTCGCTGACATACGGCGGAGCCGAAGCGAATGCCGCAGTGGCGGCGGCACGCCTCGGCGATACTGCTGCGCTGATCACCGTTCTCCCGTCCAACGACCTGGGCGAAGGCGCCCTGCGCACCCTGCGCGCCTATGGCGTCGGTACCGGAAAAATTCTCCGGCGCGAGGGGCGTATCGGCATTTATTTCACCGAAACGGGTTCGAACATGCGCCCCTCGAAGGTCGTATACGACCGTGCAGACAGCGCCCTGGCCGCACTGGAGACCGGAGACATCGATTGGGAACAGATGCTGGAAGGGGTCGGCTGGTTTCATGTGACGGGGATCACGCCCGCCCTCACCGCGGTTTTGTGCAAAGAGTCCCTTTGCGCGCTCGATCTGTGCAGGGAAAAGGGGATCCGGATTTCGTTCGATGTAAATTACCGCAGTAGCCTTTGGCGCTGGGGCAAGAATGCCGGAGAGATCGTCCCCGCCTTTGCCGCCCGCGCGGATCTGCTGTTTGCCGGCGTCGACGATGCGTCCCTCTGTCTCGGCCGCCCCTTTCGGCGGGAGAAGGGGCAGCCCTATGCCGAACAGTTTGCGGCTTTCTGTGCGCAGGTATTCGCCGCGTATCCGAACGTGCGCTATGTTGCGTCGGGGTTGCGTGTCAGCGAAAATGCCGACCGCAACACTTGGGGTGGGATCCTTTGCCGCCGCGGCGCTGCAAAACCGTTTGTCAGCCCGCAGTACGAGGTGACGGACATCGTCGACCGCATCGGCGTGGGAGACAGTTACGCAGGGTCTTTGATCTATGCATTGCGACAGGGAATGGATGAGCTGAACGCCGTCACCTTTGCCGCTGCGGCTTCGGCCCTCAAATACACGCATTACGGCGATTTCACGCCGGTCACCCGCGCCGATGTGCAAGCGCTGTTAGACGGAGACTGCGGCGGCCGCGTGCGGCGCTGAATTCATACAGAGGCATATGCGCAACTTGTTCGCGGGCGAGGCTGTTCGCCCGCGTCTTTGTTCGTCGGGCAGTGTTCGGTTTGGATGGAAAAGTGAGAGTTTTCCTCGCCGGGTACCGGGTATAAAAAAGCCGCCCGCATTGCGGGCGGTACGGCAGCGCCGGAAAAAACAAATCTTCGGGTATGTGCGTTTCAGACAGGACCGGAGTTCAGCGTCCGGCCGGAGGCTCCGGTGTCCCTGCCAGGAACGAATCGCGGTATTCGCGGGGAGACATTTTGAATTTATTCAGAAAAGCGCGGTAAAACACTGAATATTCCTCGATGCCGACCATAGCGCAGATGCGCGAAAAGGGGAGTTCTGTCGAGGCGATCAGATCGCTTGCCTTGACCATACGGTATTCTGTCAGGTATTTGTGGGGCGGCAGGCCGTATTCTTTTCGGAACACGTTGATGATCTGGTTTTTCGTCAGGTACACGCGGTTTTCGATGTCTGCGATCGAAACGGGTTCGGTATAATGCGAAACGAGGAATGCGTGGATCTTTTGTGCGACGGTGTCGGCGCGCTGTCCGCGGTACAGCTCGACCAGCAGCGAATACAGCAATGATTCATATTCCAGGGAAGAAGCATTCAGACTGAGCCCTGCCATGGCGTCGATCAGCGGATTGATGCGCGCGGGGTCATAGCGGCCGCGGGGCGGGAGTTGTCCCGCCTTATCGTAAGCGGCTTCCGTAAAACTCACGTAAAAATAGTTGGGCGAATCGCTCGGTACGGGTCCGTCCTGGTAATTGTGCGGCCGCTGGATGTAATACTCTCCCGGGGTCACTTCGCGGTGGGCGCCGTTTTCCGAAAAACGCAATATACCTTTTCTCAATATGATCAGGATCGAGCGATTTTCGACCATGCGCGAAATGTGCCGTTCCCCGGGCAGAAACTGGCGAAAGCCGGAAGTCAGATAGTGCGGCAAAGTTTCAAAATTCATTTTTTCTTCGGAATTTTCCATGGCCTCAGTATAACTGAAAATTTTGCTTTTTGCAATCTTTTTGTGGGATTTTTACTATTGAAAATTCACGTTTCCGGGTTTATTATTTTTATATATTTATATGTGCACAAATCAGCATGCACAAATCAGCCGTGTTTATATCATTTTTTCAAATTTACAGTTGCGTGGCGGCGCTGTAATTTTGGCAATTTTTGGCAAAGGAGAAAACATGACATCCAGATTGATCCGTACAGGGGTAAGCGGGGCAGATCCCTTTATTCTCAACGACGGCGGGACGTATTACATGTATGCCACCACGCCGGGCGCCGTCGCCGGGTTCAAGTGCCACGCTTCGAACGATCTCGTTCATTGGAAAGACGAGGGGTATTGCCTCACGGCCGAGGACAGCTTCGGGTACAAAAACTTTTGGGCGCCGGAAGTGGTCAAACACGGCGGGCGGTATTACATGCATTATTCCGCGCGCGAGAGCGGTTCCGAGCTGTTGCGCATCGGCGTGGCCGTATCCGATTCGCCGGTAGGGCCATTTCGAGACGCGATCCCCGGGCCGCTTTTATCGTTGCCCGGCAGATCCACCATCGACGCGCACTGTTTCCGCGATGACGACGGAAAGAATTATCTCTTCTTTTCGATGGACTGCCCGACCAACATCGTCAACGGCGTACATACCAGCCAGTCGATGTGCATCCGCCTGGACGATAGTCTGACCAAAGTGGAGGGAGAGTACGTTCTCGTTTCCACGCCGGATTGCCCTTGGGAGACCGAGCATGACGATAAATGGCAGTGGAACGAAGGGCCGTTTGTACTAAAACACGCCGGGAAGTATTATCTGACCTATTCCGCCAACTATTTTGCCACCCGCTGGTATGCCGTGGGGTTTTCGGTCGCAGACCGGCCCGAAGGCCCTTACAGAAAGAGCCGCAGAAACCCTATTCTGTCCTGGGTCGAAGGTGAAATTTCCGGGCCCGGACACAATGCCTTTTTCCGTGCGGAAGACGGGGCGCTGAAGTGTTCGTTCCACATCCATGCGGATTACAACGATCCAAAAAACGGGGGGCGGACCGTCTGTATCGCAGACGCCGGCTTTGACGAGGAAGGAAATCTGTTTATCGACTACAAATCATCCGGGCTTGCTCAGTGAACCGGTGAACGGATGCCGATCGATTACTCTGTATTCTATTTTCAAGGAGGAAAAGGATGAAAAAAAGGATCCTGAAACTTGTATGCTTATTGTGCAGCGCCATCCTGCTGTTCGGCGTCACGGCCTGCGGCAGCAATACCACCGGCAACTCCAAGTCCATCAATTTTTGGGGATACGGCAACGAGGTCGAACTTGAGCTGACACGTGAACTGGTCGCCGAATTCAATGCGACCAATACGCAGGGGATCACGGTCAATTATACGCCCGTCAGGACGGGCGATTATGAGCAGAAGATCCGCAATGCACTGGCGGGGCGCTCCGTGCCGGATGTGATCATGGCCGGAGACGGCGAGATCAAACCCTGGATCGAGCGCGGAGGTTTGGCCACGCTCGACGAGTTCGCCGCCGCCAGCGACGTGATCGATATTGACGCCATGTACCAGGAAGGCGTAAACCGTTTCCGTTACGACATCGATCAGCGCCGCGGCGGGGAAGGGGATTTGTACGGGATCCTGCGCGATCTTTCGCCCACGGCCCTGTTCTACAACAAAAAGGCTTTTGCCGCCGTCGGCGTCGAGATCCTGACGCTCAGCGCCGAAGAGCAGATGGAGCAGTACGGTACAGACGCCGCTTACTTCGAACACAACGGCCAAAAATATTTCAGCAACCAGATCGCTCTCAACTGGGATGAATTGCTCGAACTTTCGCAGCTGCTGACCAGCAACGAGGAAGCGCCCGTCCGCAATGACCGGAGCATCACCAAATACGGTATCTATGTTACGAACTGGTTCGGTTTTGGTTGGAGCGTGGGCGGAGACTGTCTCGAATGGGTGGAGGACCCGAGTCTTCCGCGCGGCGGCAAATACGAATTCACCCTGTTTGACGAAACGGCCAATTACAGCGTCAAAGAGGATCAGACCGTCACCGTCAACGGTACGACCTACACGGCGGGACAGATCATCGAATACACCGATAAGGACGATCTGACCGAGGCGGACAAGGCAAAATGTTACGAACTGCCCAGCCAGCTCGACGCGATGGAATATTTCGTCGATTTGTCTGCAAATTGGGGCGTTTCGCCCCGGCCCGACGTTACGGCGTCTTCTTCCAGCCATGGCGTCTTTACGTCCGGCCAGGTGGCCATGCTGGCAGCGGGCGTGAACAGCATGGGCATCCTGCGCAGCACCATCTATCCGGAAGATCATCCTGCGGGCTTTGACTGGGATGTGGCGCCCTGGCCGAAGGCCGAACACGGCATCGCATCCGGGCACAGCGGCAGCGTCGCCTATTGCATCCCGGAAAAGAGCAACAAAAAAGAAGCTGCCTGGGCATTCATCGAATACGCCGCAGGCGAGCCCGGGCAGGCCAAATACGCACAGGCCGGATTTTCGTATCCGAATACCAAAGAACTTGCGCAAAAGCTGTTCATTCAGGAAGGTGCCAAGCCTGCCAATGCAGCCATCTTCTTTGAAGCTGCCGAATACCAGCGCATGGGCGATTGGGGGTATCTGCCCAGTAAAGCGTGGATCACCGAATGGAGCAACGACCTGAACACCAAGGTCCTGGGCGGCGAAATGACGCTTCAGCAGCTGAAGGCGGAGCGCCAGGAATCGACGCAGGCCATTATCGACGGGTACTACGATGAATAAGCAAGAGATGGCAGCGGCCGATCCGCTGGTCCCGCAACAGACCGACCCGGTTCAAAAACCGAAGCGGCAAAAGTTCGGCATGAACCGCAGGCGCAACATTGCAGGCACCCTGTTTGCGATGTCGCCCCTGCTGGGGTTCTTCCTGTTCAGCTGCATCCCTATGGTCCTCTCGCTGTATATGAGCTTCGGCGAGATGAAAACGTTCGATATTTTCGATATCGAAATGGTCGGGTTCGACAACTATGTGTTTATCTTTACGGAGGACCCGCTGTTTTTCAAGAGCATCCTCAACTCGTTTGTATATTCGATCACGACGGTACTTCTGCGCACGATCTTCGCGCTGCTGATCGCCATGCTGCTGCGCAGCATCCCGCGCGGCTCCAAGCTGATCAGCGCCATCCTGTTCATACCGTTCGTGTGTTCGGTCATCGCTACGTCCGTCATGTGGAAGTGGGTGTTCGATTACAACTACGGCGTGCTGAACGATCTGATGGATATTTTCGGCTTGCCGCGCGTCGATTGGCTGCACGAAACAGAAACGGCCATGGGCGTGATCATCGTGCAGACCGTGTGGGGGAACCTCGGGTTCGGCATCATCCTCTATACGGCCGCCTTTGCGGCGATCAACCGTTCTTACATCGAGGCCGCGATGATCGACGGAGCCAACCGTTTCCGCATGTTTTTCAGCATCGAATTTCCGATGATCAGCCCTACGACCTTTTACCTGATCGTCATGGGATTTATCGGGGCGCTGCAATCGTTCGCCAATTTCCTGGTGATGACGCCCAACGGAGGCCCCGATTTTTCGACGCTGACGATGGTATACCATGTCTACAATTCTGCGTTCGGGTATCTGAACTTCGACTACGGCATGGGGTATGCCTCGGCACTTTCGTGGGTCGTCGGCATCATCGTGATCTTGTTCACGGCGGCCAATTTCTGGCTGGAAAAGAAATGGGTGAACTATGATGTTTAAGGCCTTGAAACGCAGAAAAACGGAACCGTTGCCAGCCAAAGTAAACCGCCGCCGGCAAAAGATCGGGCGGTATGTGGCGCTGGGCATCGATTACCTGATCCTCATCCTGTTCTGCCTGTTTGTCCTGCTTCCGTACCTGATCGTCGTGAGCACATCGTTCAAGACGCTGATGGAGTCCACGCGCATCCCGTTCCACTTCATCCCGTGGGATTTCACGGTCGATGCTTATGTGCAGGTGCTGCGCGAATCTTCCATCTGGCGCGGCCTGCTCAATACGCTGATCGTCGTCGTGCCTCCGATGTTTGTGGGGATCTTCACCTCTTCGCTTTCGGCCTATGCGTTTTCGAAAATCAGGTTTCCCGCTTCGAAAGTCATGTTCACCATCCTGTTGATGACCATGATGCTTCCCGGCGTTGTGACCATGGTCCCCGCATACGTCATCTACGATTTGCTCGGCTGGATCGATACCTATTGGCCGCTCATGCTGCCCGAAGTGTTCGGCGGTATCAGCTGCGTATTTTATCTGCGCCAGTATTTCAACGGCCTCCCGGATGAACTCGGTGAAGCAGCCCGGCTGGACGGGCTGAGTTACTTCGGCACCTTCCTTTGGATCTTTTTGCCGCTGGCAAAGCCCGCATGTGTGGCGCAGCTCATCCTTTGGTTCGTGGGCGGCTATAACAATTATTTCGGGCCGATGCTGTACCTGAACAGCGAAAGCCGCTTTACCTTGCAGCTGGTCGTCAATCTTATGGCCGGAGGGTTTGATAACAACTGGCCCAAAGTCATGGCGGCGACGATCGTCATGATCATCCCGATGCTCATCTTTTATGTGACCATGCAAAAGTATTTTGTGGAAGGCATCGCCATGTCCGGACTGAAGGCCTGACGGCTCTTCCGTCCGGACGGGCGGTGCACCGGCGCAGCCGGAAAGCGACCCGTGTCTGTACGGGGAAAGGATCTGTGCGCCCTCGGCGCCTAAAAAATAGATAGGGGGATCTATGAAAAGACGACCGTTCGTTCAATTGACGGCACTGCTCTTGCTGCTGTGCCTGTCCTTCTCATTGGCCGCCTGCGGCCAGCCGTCGTGGTACTATGACTACGGCGATCCTGCGCGCGGCTTTGACACAGACTTGTTTTACCAGAATGATCATTCTCTCAGCGGGGCCGATCCGTTTGTTTTGGTGGCGGACGGGTACTACTATCTGTACATCACGGGCAACACCTATATTCCCGCATATCGCAGCAAAAATCTGAACGACTGGGAAGAGCTCGGGCCCGTATTCACGCCTGCGCGCGACGCCTGGTCGATCCATAACCTGTGGGCGCCCGAAGTTGTGGAGCGCGACGGTACCTATTATATGTATTATTCGGGCCGCAACGCCTATACCGGCGAAATGGGGATCGGGATCGCCGTGGCGGATCATCCTGCGGGGCCGTTCCACGAGATCGACACCACCGCCACGGGCGGCAGCATCGACCGCACCGTCATGCCTTTCCAATTCGGGTTTACCATGATCGACCCGAACGTGTTTGTGGATGACGACGGATCCGTGTATATGTATTTTTCGAAAGATCAGGTCGACCAGGTCAGCCGCATCTGTGTGGTGGAGTTGGAAGAGGACATGGTCACTGCGAAAGCGGGTTCGCTGCGCGAAGACATCCTGGAACCGACCCAATCGTGGGAAAGCCCGAACGAACTTCCGCGCTGGAACGAAGCGCCCGAAATGATCAAGTACAACGGGAAATACTATCTGATGTATTCGGCCAACTACTACCAGAGCCGCTATTATGCCTTGGGCGTAGCCGTGTCAGATTCTCCGGTAGAGGGGTTTGAAAAGGTCTCGTACAACCCTCTGCTGGAAGCGGACGATGAATGGACGTTTACGTCCGGTACAGGTCACAACTGCTATTTTTGGAGCCTGGACGGGAAGGAACTGTTTACGGCATACCATTCGCATGCAGACACGGCCGAGGGCGGTACTTCGCGCGTGGTGAATTTTGACCGGATGTTTTTCCTCGGCGAGCGCCTCGTCATCAACGGGCCGACGACTTCACCGCAGCCTCTCCCTTCGGGAGCGGGCGAATACACCAACATTGCCGCCGAGGCAGC
>CALVHP010000028.1 GCA_944328405.1 uncultured Clostridia bacterium | reverse complement strand
AGAACGAAACATGGTAAACATCCTCATCAGCGGCATCTGCGGCCACATGGGCCGCAACGTACTCGAACTGTGCCGGGCAGACGCGGAAACGCAATGCACCTGCGGGGTCGACCTGCAGGATACCGAGCTCTGCGGCGTGCCCGTGTACGGCGGCTTCGGCAAGGTCGGCGAGCCCGTCGACGTCGTGATCGACTTTTCCAGCGCAGCCAACCTTTCCAACATCCTCGCCTTCGCCGTCCGGCGCGGCTGCCCCGTGGTGCTGGCGGCCACGGGCTACACGGCGGAAGACCTCGCAGCCATCGACGAAGCGAGCCGAAAAATCGCCGTGTTCAGGACGGCCAACCTCTCCGTGGGGGTCAACCTCCTGCAAAAACTGGTGAAGGAGGCGGCCTCCTTCCTCGGCGAGGCGTTCGACATCGAGATCGTCGAAAAGCACCACAACCTCAAAAAGGACGCCCCCTCGGGCACGGCGCTCATGCTTGCCGACAGCGCGAACGAGGCGTTCGGCGGCGAAAAGCCCTACCTGTACGGCCGCGAAGGCATGGTCGGCGCGCGCGGGAAGGAGATCGGCATCCACGCCGTTCGCGGCGGCACCATCGTCGGCGAGCACGAAGTCCTCTTCGCGGGCGAAGACGAGATCGTCACCCTCTCGCACAGCGCGCGCAGCAAGCGGGTGTTCGCGGCGGGCGCGATCCGCGCGGCCAAATTCATCGCCGGCAAGCCCGCCGGCAAGTACGACATGCACGACGTGCTCGGCTGAACGGCCCCGCCCGCTCCGCGGAGCGGGCGGGCAAAAAATTTTTTGCAGCATTTTTCCGGAGCCGCCAACAAACGGGCGGCGCCGATTGTTGTATATACGGGAGCAGTATGAAAAACGCGGAGCTCGAACGAAAAGTCGAACAGCTGCGCGCCGGCGACGGGAGTGCGTTCGATTTCGTATACGAAAAGACGAACAGGGCGGTGTATTTTGCCATCCTGTACATCGTCCACGATAAAATGTACGCGGAAGATCTTCTGCAGGAAACGTTTGTCCGCGCCCTCCGCTCGCTCGACGGCTACCGCGCGGGGACCAACTTCCCCGCCTGGCTGGTGCGCATCGGCAAAAACCTCGCCCTCAACCACATCCGGCGCGCGGCGCGCGAGGTGAGCACCGATTTCGACGCCGAACCGTGGAAATACGGCGTGCGCGAAACCGAACTTCCCTATCTGTTCGACCTCGCCGCCAGGATCCTGGCGGAGGACGAATACGAGATCCTGATGCTGTGCCAGGTCTCGGGGTACAAGCGGCGCGAAGTCGCGGCCATGCTCGGCCTGCCCATCGGCACGGTGACCTGGAAGAACAACGAGGCGCTCAAAAAGCTGAAAAAACATCTCGAAAAGGAGGGCGGCGCATGAAAGACGTAAAAAAACTTCTTCGCTCGCAGGCAGCCGGCGCGCTGCCCGACGACGCGCGCGTCAAAGAGAACGTGCGCCGCGAACTCGGCTTTGCCGGGGCCGAGCCGGTCCTGGCGGCGGCCCACGGCGGCACGGCGGCCGCGGGGGCCAAAAAGAAGTGGCTCCCCCTCGCCGCGGCCTTCCTGGCGCTGGCGCTGATCGCGGCCGTCCTGCTGGCCGTATTCCTGCCGGGGGGCAGCTCTTCGCTCGGCGGCGGGAACAAATTTTTGCAGATCTCGACCGCCGACGATTTTTACGCCTACGGCGCGGCGTCCGTCGGGTCTCTGCTCTCCTCCGAAAGCGGCGGAAATGCTTCCGCCGTCTCCGCCCGCGCGGCTTCCGCGGCTGTACGCGCGCCGGCTTCGCCTTCCGCCGCGGCAAACGCCGCAGACGGAACTTCGGACGGGCATCTGACGGCCGAACAGGAAGGACTGGTGAACGAATACCTCGCCCTGGCGGAAGGCCTGCTCAGCGACGGGGCCATCGAACACTCCATTGCCGGCGCCGACGCGTCCTCCGGCTACGACTACGTGATGACGGTCACGGCGCGCGACCTGCTCGGATCTTCCGTGACCTATACCATGTACTACGACCAGACCCTGACCGGGTCGGAAACGGACGACGGCGAGCGCGAAGACAGCTATTCGCTCGAAGGCATGCTCGTGCTGGACGGCGTCTCCTACCCCGTGACGGGCGGCAAGGTGGAAGAGAGCGAATCGGGCGAATCGGAAACGGAGCTTTGGTTCCGCGCCGAAACGGGCGAAAACTCGTACATCCGCGTCGAACAGGAGCTGGAAAGCGAAACCGAGGGCGGCAGCACCGAGACAGAACAGAAGTACATCTACACCATCTGGCGGGACGGCGCCCTCGCCGAGCGCACGACGGTGGAATACGAATCGGAAGCGGGCGAACTCGAACTGAAAATGACGGTCGAGCGGCGGCTTTCCGACGGCTCGCGCGAGACGGACGTGCTCGAATTCGAGCGCGAAGAAGAAGGCGGCAGCACCGTGCTGCGCGTGAACGCGCAGATGGGCGGCGAACGCGTCTCCTTCCGCGTCTACATCGAAAACGGGACGTACCGCTACGTGTTTTCCGACAACACCTCGTCCGACCACAGCCGCCCCTCCCACGGCGACGATGACGACGATGATGACGATGATGACGATGACGACGATGACGACTGACGGAACGCGCCGCGTTTAGGAAAATGCGCGGCGCCCGCAGGACAGGCACACCGACCCGCCCCGCAGACAAACGATCGGCCTCCGCGGC
>CALVHP010000027.1 GCA_944328405.1 uncultured Clostridia bacterium | reverse complement strand
CGTCGGGCCGCTTCGGCGTGTTCAAAGACTATCTGGAAACGGCCGCCGCCATCGAGATCAAGATGGGGCAGGGCGCCAAGCCGGGCATCGGCGGGCACCTGCCGGGCGCCAAGATCTCCGAAGACGTTTCCGAAACGCGCATGATCCCGCAGGGCGTAGACGCCATCTCTCCAGCGCCGCACCACGACATCTATTCCATCGAAGATCTGCGCCAGCTCGTCTATTCCCTCAAAGAGGCGACCGACTACAAAAAACCGGTCATCGTCAAGATCGCGGCGGTGCACAATGCGGCGGCCATCGCCAGCGGAATCGCCCGCAGCGGGGCGGACATCATCGCCATCGACGGCTACCGCGGCGGCACGGGCGCGGCCCCGACCCGCATCCGCGACAACGTCGGCATCCCCATCGAACTCGCGCTCGCGTCCGTCGACCAGCGCCTGCGCGAAGAGGGCATCCGCGACAACGTCTCCATCGTCGTGGGCGGCTCCATCCGTTCCAGCGCCGACCTGCTCAAAGCCATCGCCCTGGGCGCGGACGCCTGCTACATCGGCACGGCGGCGCTGCTGGCGCTGGGGTGCCACCTCTGCCGCACCTGCCACGAGGGCAAGTGCAACTGGGGCATCGCCACCCAGCGGCCCGACCTGGTCAAACGGCTCAATCCGGACGTCGGCTACAAGCGGCTCGTGAACCTGGTCACGGCGTGGAACCACGAATTGCAGGAGATGATGGGCGGCATGGGCATCAACTCGGTCGAGGCGCTGCGCGGCAACCGGCTGATGCTGCGCGGCATCGGCCTGACCGACGCCGAACTGCGCATCCTCGGCATCAAATACGCGGGCGAATCGCTGTAAGGAGGGGGAACCGTGAAACGAATCTACGTCAATGAAAAATGGTGCCTCGGCTGCCACCTCTGCGAGTACGAATGCGCCTTCGCTAATTCCGGCCTGACCGACATGGTCAGGGCGCTCAAGGGCAAGACCATCCACCCCAACATCCGGGTCGAGGACGGCGATGACATCCACTTCGCCGTGAACTGCCGCCACTGCAAGGACGCGCCCTGCCTCAAAGGCTGCATTTCGGGCGCGCTCTCCCGCGGGGAAGACGGCGTCGTGCGCATCGACAAGGACAAATGCGTCGGATGCTACACCTGCATCCTGCTCTGCCCCTACGGCGCGGTGCTGCCCGGGCCGGACGGCCACGCCGCGCAGAAGTGCCAGCTTTGCACCGACAACCTGTGCGGCTACCCCAACTGCGTGAAGCATTGCCCCAACAACGCCATCGTCTACGAAGAGAGATAACGCTTTCGGGAGCGCCGCCGGCGCGTTCCGGGATGTCTTATGACAGGAGGAGAACGCTGAACCCATGAACTATGTCATCATCGGCAATTCCGCCGCGGGCATCGCCGCCGCGGAAGCCATCCGCCGGGCGGACGCGGCGGGAAAGATCACCGTCGTTTCCGACGAGCCGTACCATACTTACGGCCGCCCGCTCATTTCCTATTACCTGCTGGGCGCGACCGACCGGCAGCGCATGCTCTACCGTCCCGCCGATTTTTATGAAAAGCTGGGCATCGGAACGCGCTTCGGCGTCCGCGCCGAGCGCGTCGACCCCGCAAAGAAAAAAGTGTTTCTGCGGGGCGGCAAAAGCCTTTCCTACGACAAACTGCTCGTCGCGACGGGCTCGCGGCCCTTCGTGCCGCCCGCCGAGGGGCTGGACGGCGTGCAGAACAAATTCACGTTCATGACGCTCGACGACGCGCTCGCCCTCGAAAAGGCGCTTACGCCCGCGTCGCGGGTGCTCATCGTCGGCGCGGGGCTGATCGGCCTCAAATGCTACGAGGGCATCGCGGAGCGCGCCGGCAGCGTCGCCATCGTCGATATGGCCGACCGCGTCCTCTCCAGCGTGCTCGACGCCGAGGGCGCCGCCGTCGTGCAGCGCCGCCTTGAGAGCAGGGGCGCCCGATTTTATCTTTCGGACTGCGTTGAAAAATACGAAGACGGCGTCGCCCGCCTGCGCGGCGGCGGAGAGATCGGATTCGATATCCTCGTGCTCGCCGTGGGCGTGCGGCCCAACGTCGAACTGGTCAAAGAGGCGGGCGGCGCCGTCGGCCGCGGCATCGTGACCGACGCGCACCGGAAAACCTCGCTGCCCGACGTGTACGCGGCGGGGGACTGCTGCGAGAGCACGGACGCGCTGACGGGCAGACAGGCTGTTTTGGCCATCCTGCCCAACGCCTGTGCGCAGGGCGAATGCGCGGGCAAAAACATGGCGGGCGTGCCTGCGGAAACGGCGGACGCCTTCCCGCTCAACGCGGTCGGGTTCTTCGGCCTGCACGTGCTCACGGCGGGCTGCCGAGACGGCGAGAGCTATACCGAACGGGACGGGGAGACATACCGCAAGCTCTTCTATGCGGACGGCCGCCTGCGCGGGTTCATCCTCGTCGGCTGCCCCGAGCGCGCGGGCATCTACACTTCGCTCATCCGCGAAAAGACCAAACTGTCCGACGTGGACTTCGAGCTGCTCAAAAAACAGCCGCTTCTGCGCGCATTCTCCCGCGAGGCGCGCGCCGGAAAGCTGGCGCAGGAGGTGTGAATATGGAGATCAGCGCCAAGGGGCTGCATTTTTCCGCCCTGGATAAGGCCGTGCGCGACTGCACCGACCGCGAGATCGTCATCCGCGACTGCATCGGCCAGCGCTACCTCGCTTCGGGGCTGGCGGGCAAGTACATCGAGATCCACGGCACGCCCGGCAACGCGCTGGGGGCGTATTTGGACGGCTGCACGCTCGTCGTGGACGGCAACGCGCAGGACGCGACGGGGGACACCATGAACGGCGGCGAGATCGTCGTGTACGGCAGCGCGGGCGACGCGACCGGCTACGCCATGCGCGGCGGGCACATCTTTGTCCGCGGCGACGTGGGCTACCGCTGCGGCATCCACATGAAGGCGTATAAAGAGAACCGTCCCGCCATCGTCATCGGCGGCCGGGCGGGGAGCTTCCTCGGCGAATACCAGGCGGGCGGCATACTCATCGTGTTGGGGCGCAACGAGGACGGAAAGCCCATCATCGGCAACTTCTGCGGCACGGGCATGCACGGCGGCGAGATCTGGCTGCGCTGCGAGACCATCCCGACCAGGCTGCCGCCGCAGGTCAAGGCCGAGCGCGTCGACGGCGTGCCGGAAGGCGAGATCGCCGGGCTGATCGGACAGTGGTGCCAGAAATTCGGCGCCGATCCCGCGCCCGTCCTGCGCTCGCGTTTCTGGCGCCTGACCCCCGACGACGCCAACCCGTACCGCCGCATGTATACCCACAATTAAAGCCTTCCCGATCAGACGGAGCGCGGGCATCTGCCCGCGCTCCGAGCGCTTTTATATAATAAGCATTGTTCCGTCCGCCGGAAAAAAGAGCCGAAAAATTTTTTCGGAAAATTAAAAAAAAATCGCTGCAAACGCTTGACTTGTGCCGTGGATGTGCTATAATATTAGCAATCTCATAAAGAGAGTGCTAACACTTACAAACAGTAAGTGCTAATTCAGCAAAAAAGGAGTGGATCATTATGAAAAACGAACTGGCAAGAAGGAATCGGGACTACGACTTTTTTGAGGAAGCCATGCAGGACTTTTTCCCTTCGTTTTACGGCAGGAACAGCGGGCGCAAGTACATGCGCACCGACATCAAGGAAAGCGACGACGCATACACCATGGAAGTGGAGCTGCCCGGGATGGACAAAAAGGACATCCACATCGATCTCAAAGACGGGTATCTGAACATTTCCGCCGAAAAGAGCGAGCACGAAGAGGGCGACAAGAAGGATAATTACATCCACCGCGAGCGCAGCTTTTCGTGCAGCCGCAGCTATTATGTGGGCGACGTCGACAAAGAGGACGTCAAGGCGAAGTATGAAAACGGCATGCTCACCCTGGTCATCCCGAAAGAGGCGCCCAAGGCCAAAGCCGATCATCGCATCGAGATCGAGTAAGGTTTCGGACAAAAATATCGCATAAACCACGGAGAGGGAAAGCCGAACGGCTTTCCCTCTCCGTTTTTGGACGGGCGCAGGCTTTGCCTGCCGGGCGGGCGGTCAGGCGCGCGGGCCGGGCGGCGCCGGGGCGGCGGCCGCTTTGCGGAATTGGTGCGGCGTCGTGCCCGTGGCGCGCCGGAACTGCCGGATAAAATGTTCGGGGTTGCGGTAACCGCAGCGTTCGGCGATGCGCTCGACGCTTTCCGGGGTGGAAGTCAGCAGTTCTTCCGCCGCCTGGATGCGCGCGGCGATCACGTCGGCCACGAAGGTCGTCTGAAACTGCCTTTTATACACCACATGGAAGTAGCCTTCGCTCACGCCCAGTTTTTTCGCCTCGTTGCCGACCTTCCAGTCGGCGGCGGGGGAGCGGAAGATCTCTTCCCGCAGGGCGAGGAAGGGATAAAAGAGGGTGCCGCGGACTTCGATCTCGGAAGCGAGCATCTCAAAAAGCGCCGAGGCGAGGGAGGCGAGAACGCTTTCCCGCGTGCGCCGGGCGGCAAAAAATTCGTCGCGCAGGATGCGGAACAGGCGGTAAAACCGTTCCGGAGAGGGCAGGGGGATCGGCTTGCCGAACGGGAAACCTTCAAAGAGAAGGGGCGCCGCGCTTTCGGCGTGCATCCAGCAGTCGGCATATTCGCCGGCAAGCGCGCGGTAACTGTGTCGCTGCCCGGGCCGGAACAAAATCGCCGTGCCGGCCTCCGTGCGCACCCATTCGCCGCCGATCTCGAACAGGGCGGGCGTCTGCACCAGCAGCAAAAGATAGTGCGGGTATCCGTTTTCGCGCAGGACGCAGAACGTCTCGACCATTGTTTCATTTTCCCAAGGCAAGCAGTTTGCTGATTCTGAAGGTTGAGTCTGCAATTCTTGCTTCTTCGCTCCATCTGTCTGACAGAGGGAAATATACGTTGTCCTTTGCTTCTTCGCCAAAATCCCACCGGCCGTTTTCGTCTTGATTCGCATAAAGCCAATCTCTGACAAAGCTCAGTTTTTCTTCTGCCAGATCGTATCGGCTCAATACTTCTATTGCTGCCAAATAACGACTTGAACTGCGGGTGGAAAATTTCTCAGGCGGTCGATTCAGCGGTTTATCGTATATGTAATACATTCCATCCGGTTTTGACAAGTAATAGTCCAAAAACAAATCTTCTGTTTGAGGCGACAATACACCGACAAGCAACGCTGAATGATAAAACATACCGAATCCTGTTTCAAATCTGCTTTGTGGTTTTCGACCCTTCCACTGAATAAATGCCGCAATATCATCTTCTCTGCTGTAACTGCCGCTTGAGAAGGCTTTTTCTACAACCTGTGCCCATTGATCAGCGACCTCTAACGCTGTTTCGTTTTGCGGTTCAAAAATGCGCAACCATGCGGAAAGCATTAACTTTTCAAAGAAAGGCCAATCATGCTTTTTTTCGGAATAGCCGTCAATCGCAAGATCTCCTTTAACGCATTGTTCCATACGCCTTAGTACAGTCTGAATAACTTCATCATTTGCTGTATAGCCTAAATAATAAAGTCTGCGGATCGCTTGTTCGGTTGTATAACTTTTGCCCGAGGCAGGACAACTCAAAGTATGAAACTTCCCCCATAGTCCATCCTCCCGCCGTTGTGCAAGAATTTGTTTTGCCCATTTACCGGTTTTATAAGACTGCATCGCATCGTCCCCTCAAACATCAAATTATCTTCAAAAACTTCATCGCTTCTGTAACCGTCGCTTCCTTTCCCGGCGGGCATTGAGACTGTCTGACATTTTTCAGACTTTGGTTTATTATAGTTCTTATCCTCAATAATTCCATATTTCTGTTTGATCCGGGCGATATAATAGGGAGGGAACCTTTAAGCCGGTCTGCTCCAACACATGTTCTTTGATCTGACCATATGTGACATCATTCTGAAACCCGGACATATCCATTCAATTTAGCGAGAACCTCGCACAACCCTTCCCAGAGTCAATTTCTCCCTTTGGAAAGACAAACCAGCGTTTCGTCGTGCGTCGCTTCGCCCAGTCGCAGGATGTTCATGGCGGGGCCTCCAGTTCCGGCGGGCGCGCCTGCGCCGCCGGGAGATAAGGATCGATCAATTTTTCGTCATTATACTCCCTTGTTTTCCGTTTGTCAATCTGCTATAATCGTTTCGTCGATCGGGGGCGGCACGGCGTGGTATTCTCCTTGCTGACGGTGCTGTTTTATTCGGCGTCGTCTTTGGGTGACAAATTCATAGCGGCCAAATTGCAGTGCAACGCCAGAGAGTTTTCCTTTCTCGTGGCGCTTTCCACTGCCGTCTTTTTGGCGCTCGTCCTGCCGTTCGCGGGCTGGAGCTTTGCCTTCACTGTGGTCAGCGGGATCGCGCTCCTGGCGCTGACCGCCTGCAAGATCGCCGAATTTTATACGAGCGCGGCGCTTTTGAAGACGGCTTCCGCCTACGAGCTGAAAGCCTGGCTGAGCCTGAACGTGGCCGTGTCCTTTGTGGCGGATCTTCTGCGCGGCGCGCAGACGTTTTTCATCGCCTTCGTTCCCTGCGCGGCGGTCCTGCTCGTCGGGATCGGCCTGATCGCCTTCGGCGGCGGAAAGGGGAACGTCTGCCGCTACGTTCTGCTCAGCCTCGGGTACATCGCCTCCAAATTTCTGTACGGATTGCAGATGAACGTGCTGCCCGAAAGTTTTTCGCCCGTTTCGGTGCTGCTTTTGGTCATGCTCGGCGTCGCCGTGCTGCAGCTGCCCTTCGTGCGCCCGCCTTCCTTTTTCCGGAAAAAGGGCCTGTGGGCGGGGGCGCTGACGCGCGTTCCCAACGCGGCGGGGCTGTGGACGGAAGCGCTCGCGGCGCGGCAGAACCTGCTGCTGTATTCGCTCGTGCAGCCGATGCAGCTGGCCGTCCTGTTCGCCGTCGCGCTCATCCGGAGGGAAAAGCTCGGTATCCGCAGGCTCGTCGGCACCGCGATGACGCTGGCCGCCGTCACGGCGCTGACCATTCTCATTTATTTTTACGGGGGAACGTTATGATCCGTACCTTTCAGACCCACCGCGTCCGCCGGCAGGAAGAACTGACCGATAAGCTCTGGGATTTTACGCCGCTGCAGGGCGAGAGCGCAGGGAAAACTTTTTCCGTCTTTACGCCGAGCTGCTGGGAAAGCTACCCGGGCTTCGGGCTGTACCGCGGCCGGGGCCGCTATGCGACGCGCTTCGAAGCGGAAGGGAACCTGCGCATCGTCTGCAAGGGCGTGAGCCATACGGCGGAGGTGTATTTCGACGGCGAGAAAATCGCCGCGCATTACAACGCGTACACGGCCTTTTCGGCGCTGGTGCGGGGCGCCGCCGCGGGGGAGCATACCCTCGAGATCGTGGCGGACAACCGCTTTTCGCCGGAGAGCGCGCTGCACGTTCCCAACGACTATATGTCCTACGGCGGGATCAGCCGCCCGGTCGCGCTGGAACGGGTGGAAACCTGTTACATCCGGTACGTGCACGTCGCGCCCTTCCGCCGCGGCGGCACCTGGCGGGCGGCGGTCGAAGTGTGCGTCGACAACCTCTGCGAGGGTGGGCCGGTCTCCCTTTCGGTGTGCATCGCGGGGAAAGAACTCGCCTTCCCGGAAAGCGTTTTGCCGGCGGGCGAACGCCGTTTCGCGGGCGAAATGACGTTCGAAGGCGTCCGCGCCTGGTCGCCGGCCGAGCCAGCTCTCTACACGGCCGAGGCGGTGCTGTCGCGGGGCGGCGTGCCCTTCGACGACCTCATCGACCGTTTCGGCTTCCGTGAAGTGAGGACGGAGGGCAAACAGATCCTCCTCAACGGCGCGCCCCTGCGCATCCGCGGCGTATGCCGCCACGAAGACCATCCGCAGTTCGGCTGCGCGCTGTCCCTTTCCGCTATGGCGGCCGATTTGGCGCTGCTTCGCGACCTCGGCGCCAATTCGGTGCGCACGGCGCATTATCCGAACGACGAGCGCTTCCTCGATCTGTGCGACGAGACGGGCGTCCTCGTCTGGGAAGAAAACCACGCGCGCGGGCTCAGCCTCGAACAGATGCAAAACCCGCGTTTCGAAGAGCAGGCCGAACAGGTCACCCGCGAGATGGCGCAGCAGCACTTCAACCACCCGAGCGTCTACATCTGGGGCATTCTCAACGAATGCGCGAGCGACAGCGAGTACGGAAAAGCGTGTTACGAAAAACAGTTTTCCATCCTCCGCGCGCTGGATAGGACCCGCCCGCGCTCGTTTGCGAGCTGCAAGTTCAAGACAGACCGCTGTTTCGGCCTGCCCGAAGTCGTGTCCTACAACATCTACCCGCAGTGGTACCACGATACGCCCGCCGGGGAATACCTGGCCGATCTGTACGGCTGGGTGCAGGCCGCAACGGAGGGGGCGGGCAAGCCCTTTCTGGTCACGGAGATCGGCGCGGGCGGGCTGTACGGGTACCGCAGCCCCTATGCCGCCAAATGGAGCGAGGAGCGGCAGGCGAAAATTCTGGAAGAACAGCTTTCGGCGGTGCTGCGCTTTCCGGACTGCGCGGGGGTGTATGTCTGGCAGCTTTGCGACATCCGCGTCAGCGAAGAGTGGTGGGGCGGCCGGCCCCGCACGATGAACAACAAGGGGATCGTGGACGAATACCGCCGCCCCAAATTGTGCTACGAGGTCGGGAAGAGGCTGTTCGGCGCCGACCGCGCGCGGACGGAACGAACTTGACGTCCGCCGAGCGGAAAAGACGCAGAAAAAAAGGCCCGCTCGGCCGCGCGGGCAAAACAAAAAGGCTTCCCCTGCGGGAGG
>CALVHP010000026.1 GCA_944328405.1 uncultured Clostridia bacterium | reverse complement strand
CCCTTCTATCGCATCGTCGTGGTCGACAGCCGCAAGGCGCGCGACGGCGAGTACATCGAAAAGATCGGGCATTACAACCCCACTTCGCAGCCCGAAGAGATCGTCATCGATGCAGACAAGGCGAAGGACTGGCTCTCCAAGGGCGTGCAGCCGACCGACACGGTCAAAACGCTGCTCATCCGTGAAGGCATCCTCGAAAAGCCCACCAAGCTTTCGGCGCCCCGCACCAAAACGCGCAAAAAGAAGTAAGCGGAACGCATCGTAAGGGGAAAGACCTATGCTGGAACTGGTAAAATTTGTGGTAGAGCAGTTTGCCGAGCACAAGGACGAGATTGAGTACCAGGTCAACGACCGCGGCAACGCGACCGACATCGTGGTGCTGCTCGAAGAGTCGGACATGGGCAAGGTCATCGGCAAACAGGGCAAGATCGCCAAGGCTCTGCGCACGCTGGTGCGCTGCGCTTCGGCCAAAGAGCATAAAAAATACAACATCGAGATCAAAGAAAAGGCAAAGGACGCAGAATAATTTTTGCGCCGCCGCTTTTGAAACCAGTGAGGGAAAAATCGTCGCCAAAGCCCGGTTTTTCCCTTCTTTGTTTCCGCGCGCTTTGCCGAACGCGGCCCCCCCCGGGCCGGGCAGGCAGGGCGGCCGCGGGCGGGCATGGGCGGCGGCCGAGGGAGAGAGCATGCAGGAACAGATCGTCATCGGCGAAGTGCTGAAACCGCAGGGTATCCGCGGCGAAGTCAAGATCAAGCCGCTCGTAGACGACCCCGCCGACCTGAAAAAGGTCAGAAAAGTGTTCATCGGCGGGGCGGAATACAAAGTTCTGTCTGCGCGCACGGACGCGCAGGCGGCGTACTTTGCCCTTTCGGGCGTGGCAGACCGCAACGCCGCCGAACTTCTGCGCGGCCGGCAGATGCTCGCCGACCGCGCCGACCTTCCCGCCCTGGACGAGGGGCGCTATTACATCGTCGACGTGATCGGCTGCACCGCCGTCACCGAAAACGGGGAACGTCTGGGCGAAATTGCGGACATCCTTCCCGCGCATACCGACGTCTACGTATTGCGCGACGGCGCGCGCGAGACCATGTTCCCCGCCGCGGAAGGGGTCATTCTCGACGTGGATATCGAAAACAAGACGATCGTGCTCTGCGCCCGGCGGTTTGCGCAGGTCGCCGTCGAACAGGACAAACCATGAAGATCGACATTTTGACCCTCTTCCCCGAAATGTTCGCGCCGCTGCGCGAAAGCATTCTGGGCCGGGCCCGGAAGGAAAACAAAATCGAGATCAACGTCGTGAACATGCGCGACTATTCGCAGGATAAGCACAAAAAGTGCGACGATTACCCCTTCGGCGGCGGCGCGGGCATGGTGATGACCGTCCAGCCCATCGGCTCGGCCATCGAGGCGCTCGACCCCGCCCATACGGCGCGGCGCATTTACCTCTCGCCCAAGGGCGAAGTATTCCGCCAGCAGAAGGTGTTCGAACTGCTGCAATACGAACACCTCGTCCTGCTGTGTGGGCATTACGAGGGGGTGGACCAGCGCGCCATTGATCTGTTCATCGACGAAGAGATCAGCATCGGCGATTACGTCCTCACGGGCGGCGAACTGCCCGCCATGGTCGTGGCCGACTGCGTGGCGCGCTATGTCGACGGGGTCATCAACACCTCGTCTCTGGTGCAGGAAAGTTTTTCGGAAAACGCGCTCGAATACCCGCAGTACACCCGCCCCGTGGAGTACCGCGGATTGGCGGTGCCCGAAGTTCTGCGCAGCGGCAACCATGCCGAGATCGACCGCTGGCGGCGGGAACAGTCTGAAAAGCTCACGCGCGAAAAGCGCCCCGACCTGCTGGACGGGCAACAGGGCGGCGGCCCGCAGCATTAAAGCGAATGCAGAGCGCAGAATGGCGGGCATGTTTTTAGAATTGCAGCGCGAAGCAAAATCAGACTTTTGCAAACGTACACTTTTGCAAAATGCGGAACGTAAAATGCAGGATGTAAAATTGCGGAGAGGTTTTTAGGACCGCTGCGCGGGGCGCCGTCCGCGTTTTGTGGCTTCACCGTCCTACCGCCGTTCCGAGCGCAGCCGGTTTTTTTCTGAACAGGTATTTTTTATGAAACACATCCAATGGTTTCCCGGGCACATGACCAAGGCCATGCGCATGATGGAAGAGCAGATCGCCCTCGTCGACGGCGTGCTGTTCGTCCTCGACGCGCGCGCGCCCGCGGCGACCTTCAACAAAAAACTCAAAAGCCTGTTCGGCGCCAAGCCCGTGCTGTACCTGCTGAACAAGTGCGACCTCGCCGACGACGCAAAGACGGACGCCTTCGCCGCGGAGATCGGCAAAACGGCGCCCGCCGTCAAGTGCGCCGCCACCGCGCAGGGCGCCGCGGCAAAGATCGCCGCAAAACTGCCCGCGCTCCTCAAAGAAAAATTCGCCAAAGACGCGGCGCGGGGCATGAACCGGCCGCCGCGGCTGATGGTCGCCGGCATTCCCAACACGGGCAAAAGCACCGTCATCAACGCGATGAGCGGCGCAAAGCGCGCCGTCACGGGGGATAAGGCGGGCGTCACGCGCGGCAAACAGTGGATCCGCTGCGAAGGGTTTGAACTTCTCGACACCCCCGGCACCATGCCGCCCTCGTTCGAGGACCAGCGGCTGGCCAGGCACCTCGCCTACATCGGCAGCATCAACGACGACATTTTAGACATGGACGACGTCGCGCTCGAACTGCTGGCGGAACTCGCCGAAAGTTACCCCGCCTGCCTGACGGCGCGCTACGGCATCGAAGATTTTTCCGCGCCGCTGGCCATGTACGAGCAGGTGTGCCGCAGCCGCGGCTTCCTCATGCGCGGCGGCGGATTCGATTACGAGCGCGGCGCCAAGGCCATTGTAGACGATTTCCGCAAGGGCCGCACGGGGCGCGTCACGCTCGAGCGCGCCGAAGACTTCCGCGGGTTTTTCGCCTGAGGCCGTCGCGGGCCGCGCCTGAAAAACGGATGCAGAAAAGGGCATACGTCCTGTAAAAAACGGGGAAACCGATGAAAAAGATCTGGAATGCGGAAGAAAAACTGCGCTTCGAGCGCGAACTGCTCGCGCAGGGCGTGCGGTATATCGCGGGGGTGGACGAAGTGGGCCGCGGCCCGCTGGCGGGGCCGGTGGTGAGCGCGGCGGTCATCCTGCCGCTGGACGCGGCCTCGCTCATCGAGGGGATCGACGACAGCAAAAAGGTGAAAGAGGCCGAGCGCGAACGCCTCGCCGCGCTCATCCGCGAACGGGCGATCGCCTACGCGATCTGCGAAGAGAGCAGCGAGACCATCGACCGCATCAACATCCTCGAGGCGACCAAACAGTGCATGAAGCGCGCCGTCGAGCGGCTGCAGCCGCCGCCGGACGCCGTGCTCATCGACGGGAACTTCCGCATCGACATCGCCTTCCCGCAGACGAACATCATCGACGGCGACGCCCTCTCGTACAGCATCGGCGCGGCGAGCATCCTCGCCAAGGTCTACCGCGACGCGCTCATGCGCGAATACGACAGGCTGTACCCGCAGTACGGGTTTGCGGGCCACAAGGGATACGGAACGGCGGCGCACTGCGCCGCGATACGGGAGTACGGGTTATGCGCGATCCATCGCAGGACGTTCACAAAAAAGCTCTCGGGCGGCGGGGCGAAAAGCGGGCCGCAAAGTACCTGAAAAAGAAGGGGTACAAACTGCTCGCCCGCAATTACCGCACGCCCTTCGGCGAGGCGGACATCGTCGCCCGGGACGGGGAGACGGTCGTCTTCTGCGAGGTGAAGGCGCGCCTTTCGGACGCGTTCGGCACCGCGGCCGAGGCGGTGGGGCCGGACAAGCGCCGCCGCTACGGGCAGATCGCGCGGTATTTTCAGATGCGCGCGGGCGCGGAGTGCAGCGTGCGCTTCGACGTGCTGGAAGTGTATGCTGACCGCGTCGGACACATTGAAGACGCGTTCCGCCTTCCGTAAAGGCGTTTTTGGGCCGGGGCGGCGGCATATCGCCCGTTCGCGGGGCGAAAAAAGCAAAAAAATCGGCAGAAAAGCAGAAAAATAGGGCGCGCGGCACGCAAAAACGGTTGCAAGGGGCGCGCGTTTATGGTACAATAGCCAAAGACTTCGGGCGGTCCTCCGGCGAACCATTCGGCCGTGAACGCTGCGTAACAAGGAGGTAAAAGTCGATGAAAGGGTTGATCGAAGCGATCGAGCAGGAAAACCTG
>CALVHP010000025.1 GCA_944328405.1 uncultured Clostridia bacterium | reverse complement strand
GATCCTTCGCACCGTCTGGCGACGCCGTCGGGGGAGACCAACCCCGCCCTCGTGTACGTCTACGCCGCGGGGCAGGGGACGGGCGGGATCGACGCGTCCGCGCCCGTCGCCGCGCTCTCCGTGCGCGGACAGGTGCAGGGCGTCGCCGTGTTCGAAGGCGGCGTGGCGCTCTCCTGCTCGTACGGGCTGCCCGATTCGCGCATCTGGGTGTACGGGGATCCGTTTTCCGCCCCGCCGCAGGGCGCCTTTTCGGTCGGGGGAGTGCAGGTGCCGCTGTATTTTCTCGACTCGTCCAACCTGGTCGGCACGCTGACAGCCCCCTGCATGAGCGAAGAGATCGCCGTTTCCGACGGTCGGCTGTATATCCTGTTCGAGTCGAAGGCGGATAAATACAGGTTTTTCACCCGCGTGCGCATGGCGCGCGTGCAGTCGGTGGCGCTTTCCGACCTGCTCGCCCTCTGAGGGCGCGCCGTCTGCAAACGGATGGCAAAAAACCAGGAAAACGGCAAAAAGAGAACAGGCGGCGCGCCATTTGGCGCGCCGCCTGCTTTGTCCGGCGCCCGGGGCGGCCCCGGGCGCCGCCGTTATTCCGATAAAAAGACCTGCGCCTGGTAATTCCATTGCAGAATGCCGGAAAGGACGACGATCTGCACGAGAAAACCCGGTTCGGCGCCGTAGTCGGTCCTCGCCCGTTCGAGCAGGCGCCCGGCGGTCTGTTCGCGGGTCTCTTCCGTGCAGTCGGCGCACAGGTACTTCCCCGCCGGCAGCGTTTTCAGCCCCGCCGTCGGGCGGTAGCGCGTGCACACGGCAAACAGGCGTCGCTGCCCGCCCTGTTCGTAGATCCCCGCCAGGTCTTCGAACGAAAAGTCGCCTTTCAGCCCCTCGGGCAGCTGGTCGTAAAAGTGGCGGTGGTAGTTCCACAAATTGTCCAGCGTCGGCGTCTGCATGCTTTCGGACAGCAAGATCACGCGCCGCGGCAGCTCTTTGACGGCGGGTTCCTCCGCCGGCGTCTCCTCGCGCAGCTTGCCCTCGTAATACAGGCGCGCGCGGCGGATCTTTTCTTTGGCGTCGTGCAGCTCGGCGATCTTTTCGTCCGCGCTGCTTTCCGCCCGCTTCAGCGCGGCGACGATCTCATGGAAGTCGTCGTACGACAAGAGCGTCTGAATCTCCGCCAGAGACAGCCCCATGCACCGCAGCGCCCGCACGGTGTTCAGCCGCACGATCTCCCGCTGCGAATAGTAGCGGTACCCCGTCCATTCGTCCACTTTGCACGGCTTCACCAGGTGGATCCGGTCGTAGTGCCGCAGGGCTTCGGCCGTCATGTGCACGAGCTTTGCCGTTTCGCTGATGGAAAAAAATTCTTTCATTGCGATCGTTTTTTCCCTTGACTTTTGTGTTACACAAAGGTTTATGCTGATTATAGCAATCAGAACGAGGCATTGTCAAGAAAAATTCAGGAGGTATTCCGTCATGAAAAAATGGTTCGCAGTGCTTTTGGCGCTCGTCGGCGCGCTTGCGGCGTTTGCCGGCTGTTCGGACGCCGAAAATTTCACCCCCAAAACGTACCGGTCCGGCGAAAGCGCCGTCGAAGAGATCGTCGTCGAAGTCACCGACCGCGAAGTGGAGATCGCCGCCTCGGAAGACGGGCAGATCCACATCGAGTATTTCGACAGCGAAAAAGAGTTCCTCGAGATCACCGGCGCCGAAACCGGGCGGCTGACCGTCCGGCTCGTGCAGAACAAGGAATGGACGGACTTCATCGGCGTCAAGCCGTCGGAAGAGTTCCGCAAGGTCAGCGTCCGCGTGCCGGACGGCAAGATCGTCCGCCTGTCGGCATCCACGACCAACGAATCCATCCGGGTCGAGGCGCTGTCTTTTGCGGAGAGCGTGACCCTTTCCTCCAACGGCGGAGACGTCGTCTGCGAGCGCGTCGGCGTCGGCGCGTCCATCGCTCTGACGGTCAAAAACGGCGACATTACGGGCACCGTCGTCGGTGCATGGGACGATTTTTCCATCACGTGTACCGGAAAAAAGGGCGAATGCAACCTGCCGGAACGCAAAGAGGGCGGCACAAAAACGCTCGCCGTCGCGTACAACAACGGCGACGTCGACCTGCAGATCGCCGCGTAGGCGGCTGCCGGAAGAACAATAAAAAGGCAGAACGGCAAAAGGGAAGCGCCCGACACTTCGGGCGCTTCCCTTTTGCTTGCTGTGCGGCAGAGCCGGAAAAAAGTCCGTTCAGGATTCCCCGCGGATCTTCGCGTTGGGGATAAAGGGGAGCAGCAGCTGTTTGAAGGTGCGCATTTCTTCCTCCGAACAGGCGGAAAGCCCGCGCGTGAGCACCGTTTCGCCGTCGCGGAAGGTCTGCAGGTAGTACCGCTTCGCCCCCGCCAGCCACTGCCCGATGCGCACGAAGTCTTCTCCGCGGTGCAATTGTCTGACCACCGTGGTGCGGAATTCGTAGTCGATCCCGCTTTCCAGCAGGAACGCGGCGCTCTCGCGGATCTTCGCCATGTCGCAGGGCGCGCCCGCCGTCTTTTCGTACTTTTCGGGCGAATTTTTGATGTCCATCGCCGCGCTGTCGATCAGCCCCTGCGCGTACAGCGATCGCAGCCGCGCGGGGAAGGCCCCGTTCGTGTCCAGCTTCACGGCGTAGCCCAGCGCCTTGATCCTGCGCAGAAAGTCTTCGATGTCCGCGTGTACCAGCGGTTCCCCGCCCGAAACGCACACGCCGTCCAGAATGCCCCGCCGCTTTTGTAGAAAGGCAAAAAATTCTTCCCCGGTCAGGCTCTCGCCACCGCCTTCGAGCAGTTCGCTGTTCTGGCAGAACGGGCAGCGGAAGTTGCACCCGCACAAAAACACCGTGCAGGCGACCCTGCCGGGGTAATCCAAAAGCGTCGTTTTCTGCAATCCGCCGATGCGCATGGCCGGCCCTCCCTGTCTGCCGTAAAAGGCTCTTCCATTATACA
>CALVHP010000024.1 GCA_944328405.1 uncultured Clostridia bacterium | reverse complement strand
AGGACGATCACAGCGGTTGGGATTGGGGCGGAAGCCTGGCCGTGCATGAGCTTTTCCAAAAGGACAACGGCGATCTGAAAACCGCGCCGGTCAAAGAAATCGAAGCGCATTGGCGGGAACAGGTGTTTTCAATGCCGTCGGCAGCGGTGGACGGGAGCGAACGGTTCGGCGTGCGTTGTCTGAATTATCCGATGGCCGAAAGTTTCAGGCTGCGCTGCAAAATCCGTGGAAAAGGGGCGCGGCGTTTCGGGATCGTTTTGGCGTATTCCGAAGCGGACGGAAACGGCTACACCTACTATTTTGAACCGGGTAACCGGCGGTTTGCCTTTGATCATATTCCGGACGAACATTGGTGCATCAACGATTTCACGAGCGTGGAACGAACGGTTCCCGATGCGGCGGAGCATGTGCTGACGATTTTGGTCGAAGACGAAGTCTGCGTCGCCTATGTCGACGGGGCGGTCGCTCTCTGCTCAAGGATGAAAAATCGGCGGGGCAATTGCATTGCTCTGCTCGCTCTCGACGGCGCGGCCGAATGGAGCGACATCGCTGTCTTTGAATGAAAGGGAAGTGCGCAAATACAGGCCCGGAGAATTCCGGGTCGTATATGTTGCGGGTGCAGCGGTTCTTTTCCGTGCTTGCATCCGCTCATTTTTTACTTGACAAACAGTGCCCGGTTTTGCTATCATATAGTTGCGTACGCAACAGTTGCATGCGCAACATAACAGCGGAAAGCGGCGGAGGGAAAGCGATATGGCGACGATCATGCGCAATCTGGGGGAGATCTGGCGGTGCGGCAACCTGTACCGCGCGGAAGAATACGAGGCGTTCGGCATCGGGAGTTACCAGGATTCTTATCTGATCGACATCTGCAATCATCCGGGCGTCACGCAGGAACAGCTGTCCAGGCTCATGTATGTTCATAAAAGCAACGTCGCGCGGCAGGTGAGCTCGCTGGAAGAAAAGGGCTTTGTCGAACGGCGGCCCGACCCGTCAGACCGGCGCAACCTGCTGCTGTATCCGACGGAAAAGGCGCTGGCAGTGGTCGGCCGCTTGCGCGAGGCGCACAGGCGGTGGAACGAACATGTCCTGGCAGGGTTCAGCGAAGCCGAGCGCGCGGCGTTTACCGCCTATCTCGAAAGGGCGGCGGCCAACGCCAGGAACGTCATTTCGAAGGGCGGGGAAGGGGGCGGAAGATGAGGCATGTCTTTTCCTACCTGGCGGCCAGCAAGGGGCGCATGGCCGTCGGCCTTTTTCTGAAGCTGGTCGGCACGGTTGCCGAACTTGTCCTTCCGCTGATCATGGCGCACATGATCGACGACGTGGCGCCCACGCGCAGCGTTCCGGCCCTTGTGCTCTGGGGCGTCGGCATGCTGGCCTGTGCGGTCGCGGCGTGGGCAGGCAACGTTACGGCCAACCGCATGGCGTCGCGCGTGGCGCGCGATACCACGGAGCGCCTGCGCAGCGACTTGTTTGCTAAAACGCTCTCGCTGTCTGCCCGGCAGACGGATGCGGTCACCGTTCCTTCGCTCGTTTCCCGCCTGTCGACGGACACCTACAACGTACATAACATGATCGGCATGATGCAGCGCATGGGGGTGCGCGCGCCCATTCTGCTGGTCGGCGGCGTGGCGCTCACCTTTTTTGTCGATCCGGTCCTGGCGCTCATTTTGCTGGTATCGGTGCCCTTTCTGCTCGCGATCGTCCTGTTCGTCGCCAAAAAGGGGATCGTTCTGTACACCCGGCTGCACGATTCGGTCGACGTCATGGTCCGCAAGGTGCGCGACGATTATACGGGCATCCGCGTCATCAAGGCGCTCTCCCGTGCCGATCGCGAAAGCGCTTCCTTCCGCACCGTCAACGAAACCATTGTCGCCAACGAAACGAAGGCGAACGTCACGACGGGGCTGTCCAATCCGGTCATGAACGCAGTGCTTAACCTCGGCATGACGGCGGTCATCTTTTTTGGCGCCTATCGCGTTTCGGCCGGGCGCGTTTCTGTGGGCGAGATCGTCGCCTTTACTTCCTTTTTCACGGTGATTCTGAACGCCGTGATCTCGATCAGCCGCATTTTTGTCGATTTTTCGCGCGGCGCGGCTTCGGCTAGGCGCATCGGCAAAGTGCTTGAACTCCCGGCCGATCTCCTTCCCGCCGAGTGTCCGCCGGACGAAAGCGGCGCCTTTCTCCGCTTCGACAACGTATCGCTCTCCTACGGCGGCGCGCCCGCCCTCGAGGGCGTCAGTTTTGCGTTGAAAAGGGGCGAATCGCTCGGGATCCTCGGGGCGACGGGCAGCGGAAAAAGCTCTCTGGTCGCGCTTCTGTTCCGCTTTTACGACCCGGATACCGGCGCCGTCTATGTGGACGGCAGGAACGTGAAAAGCTATGCGCCCGAAGAACTGCGCCGCAAATTCGGCGTCGTCTTCCAAAGCGATTTTCTGATGGCTGCGAGCGTGCGCGAAAACATCGACTTCGGCCGCGGACTGCCCGATGCGGCGATCAGCCGCGCGGTGCGGCAGGCCCGGGCGGACGGGTTTATCGCCGAGCACGGCGGCGACGGCGCCGAACTGACCGCGCGCGGCACCAACTTCAGCGGCGGACAGAAACAGCGCCTGCTCATCGCCCGCGCGCTGGCGGCTTCGCCCGAAATTCTCGTGCTGGACGATTCTTCCAGCGCGCTCGACTACAAGACGGACGCCGAGCTGCGGCGGACCATCCTGGACGACCTTCGCGGCACAACGGTCGTGATGATCGCCCAGCGCATCAGTTCGGTGCGCTTTGCCGACCATATCCTCGTGCTGGAAAACGGCAGGGCGGTCGGGTTCGGCTCGGATGCCGAACTGATGCAGACGTGCGAAACATACCGGGCGATCTACGCCTCGCAGCACGAAAACGGGGAAGGAGGTGAGTGCCGTGCCGATGAATGAACGGGCGTTTTCCGGCGAGCGCGCTTCCGACAAAAAGGCGGTCGCCGCCCGCATTTTCCGCTACTACATGGGGTATAAGTGGCGCGTCCTTCTGGCCTTTCTCCTGATGCTGGGCAGCAACCTCTTCGCGCTGCTCGGCCCGTGGCTCTCCGGCGCGGCGATCGATGCGATCGATCTGGAAACGGGGGTCGATTTCGCAGCGGTCAGCCGCTACTGCCTGTGGATGGCGGTCTTTTACGTCGTTTCGTCCGCCTTTTCCTACCTTCTCTCCGTGATCATGATCCGCCTGAGCCAGAACATCGTGCGGCGGATGCGCCAGGATCTGTTCGATAAGATCCTCTCGCTGCCGGTCGGCGCTCTCGACCGCCTGTCGGCGGGCGACCTCATCAACCGCATTTCGTACGATATCGCCACGCTCAACGCCTCCCTGTCCAACGATATCCTGCAGGCGGCGACGGGCGTCGTCACGATCGTCGGGGCGCTGGTCGGCATGGTCGCCACCTCGCCCGCGCTCTTGGGCGTGTTCGCGATCACCATCCCCATCTCGGTGACGATCACGGTTTTGCGCGGCAAGGCGATGCGCCCGCTGTTCCGCAGGCGCTCGGCAAAACTGGCGGAACTCAACGGGTTTTCCGAAGAGATGCTCTCCGGCCTTCCCACCATCCGCGCCTACGGGCGCGAAAAGGATGTCTGCGAACATTTCCGCGCGCGGAACACCGAGGCCGCCGACGCCTATTACCGGGCGGACTATGTTTCCAGCCTGATCGGGCCGTCCGTCAACTTTGTCACCAATTTCGGGACCGTGCTGATCAGCACGGCGGGCTGTTTTCTGTATCTGGCCGGCCGCATTTCGGTCGGGGATATCTCAGCGTTTTTGCTGTACGCGCGCCGTTTTTCGGGACCCGTCAACGAATTTGCGAACGTCATCGGCGAGATCCAGTCTGCCATGGCGGCGGCGGAGCGCGTGTTCCGCCTGCTCGACTGCCCTTCCGAGCCGGCCGACGCGGAAGATGCCGCAGCGCTTGAGAACGTACAGGGCCGCGTCTGTTTCGAGCACGTGCGCTTTGGGTATGAAGAGGGGAAAACGATCATCCGCGATCTCTCGTTCACGGCCGAGCCGGGGCAGACGGTCGCCATCGTCGGGCCGACGGGGGCGGGGAAAACCACGCTCGTCAACCTCATGATGCGTTTTTATGACCCGGACGGCGGGCGCATCCTGCTCGACGGGGAGGACATCCGCCGCTGCACGCGGGCCGGCCTGCGCGCGGCCTTTACCATGGTGTTGCAGGACACCTGGATCTTCGAGGGCACGATCTACGAAAACATCGCCTACGGCAAAGAGGGCGCCACGCGCGAAGAAGTCGAACGCGCCGCCAAGGACGCGCACCTTGCCGAACTGATCGGTTCGCTGCCGCAGGGGTATGATACGCTTCTGACCGACGGCGGCGTCAATCTCTCCAAGGGGCAGCGCCAGCTTCTGACCATCGCGCGCGCCATGCTGTCTCCGGCAAAGCTCCTCATTCTCGACGAGGCGACCAGCAACGTCGACACCCGCACCGAGATCCTCATCCGCGACGCGATGGCGCGCCTGATGCAGGGCAAGACGTGTTTCGTCATCGCGCACCGCCTCACGACCGTCCGCCATGCCGATCTGATCCTCGTTGTCAACGGCGGAGACATCGTCGAGAGCGGCACCCACGCCGAACTTCTCGCCCGGCGCGGGTTCTATGCGGAAATTTATGCGGCGCAGTTTGCGTGAAACGCGGCCGCTTTTGTTGTCTTGCCGGGCGTTTTATGGTATACTGCATGGGCATGTCCTGCAAAGGGAGGGTTGAAACATGATCCGCGTTCTGTTCGTCTGCCTCGGCAATATCTGCCGCTCGCCCATGGCGGAATTTCTTTTCAAAGATATGGCGCAAAAGCGCGGCGAGGCGGGGCGGTATCTTGCCGAATCGGCAGGAACGAGTTCGGAAGAGGAAGGGAACCCCGTCTATCCGCCGGCGAGGGCGGAACTTGCGCGCCACGGCATATCCTGCGCCGGCAAGCGCGCCCGCCCGCTGACGGCGGCCGACTACGCGAAGTACGACTATATCCTCGCGGCGGAAAGCGCCAATGTCCGCAGTATTCTGCGCATCTGCGGCGGCGACCCGGAGAAGAAAGTGCATCGCATCCTCGATTTTTCCGCGCGCCCGCGCGATATTTCCGACCCGTGGTATACGGGGGATTTTGCGCGTACCTATGCCGATCTTGTCGAGGGGCTCGAAGGTTTTTTCCGCCTTCTCGACGCAAAAAAGGGCTGAACGCGCGGGGCGCTTCGGGGAGGCGCTCTGAAATGGTCGGAAAAGAACGAAAAAGAGGGGGCGGACCCCTCTTTTTTGTTTGACAGGCGTGCCTCTTCGTATTACAATACCGAAGGATCGGAAAGACGGTCCCGGAGTGAGATTGCAGGTATGAATTTTCTGTCGACGTTGATCAGCGTGGTTGTGTTGGTGGTCGTGGCGGTTCCCGGGTTTCTCCTGCGGAAAACGCACATTCTTCCGAGCGGTTCGGCGAGCGTTCTGGCCGCGCTTCTGCTGTTTGTTGCCCAGCCTTTTCTGATGATCTCTTCGGTTTTGAACAAGCCGTTCGAGGTATCCATGCTCGATGAATTCGGCTGGATCGCGCTCTTTGCGATCGTGTTGCAGCTGGCGGTGTATCTGATCGCGCGCCTCGTCTTTTCCGGCTGCAAAGAAGAGGCGACCCGCCGCGCCTGCGTCGCCTGCTCGTATCTCGGAAACGTGGGATTCATGGGCATTCCGGTCATGCAGATGCTTTTTCCGGGCAATTCAGACCTCATTCTGTACACCGTCATCTATAACATCGTGTTCAACGCGATGGCCTGGACGCTCGGGGTATACGCCGTCACGGGAGACAGGCGCAAAGTCCGCCCGCTGAAGATCCTTCTCAACCCGCCGACGATTGCCGTGCTGGTCGCGCTGCCCTTCTTTTTCTGCAACGTCACCATCCCGGAAGACGTCCTGACGCCCATCGGCTATTTAGGGGACATGACGCTGCCCCTTTCCATGCTCATCCTCGGCATCCGGCTGGCCGATATGCCCGTGCGCGCGATGTTCTGCAACCTGCGCGTCTACGTCGTCGCGGCAGTCAAACTGGTCGTTTGTCCGCTCCTCAGCTTCGGCGTCCTGATGCTGGTCGGCCTGCTCGTCCCCGTTTCTCCGTACGTGATCATTGCCTTGTTCGTCATCGCGGCGATGCCGTCCGCTTCAAGCGCGCTCAATTTTGCCGAAATGTACGGCGGCGATTGTGAAACGGCCGCCGCCGCCACCCTGACGAATACGCTTTTGTGTGTTCTGACCATTCCCGTCCTGATGCTGCTGTGCACGTTTGTCGTGTAGAGGAAGGCGTCCGGCGGTTCGGGCCGGCCAAACCGCCGCGCAGTCCGCGGCCTCCGCAGAGATGCGGGAAAATCGACATCTGAAACGGTCCTTTCAGGCAGGAAAGACGGCCCCGTGTTTCGGGCGCCGTCTTTTGCTTTGCTCATTGCCGCCCGCGTCGCCGAGGGCGGTCGAAAATTTTTTTGCGGCAGGCGTCTAAAATAGTTGACATCGTGTCAGTTTTGGAATAGAATACAGATACTGACACGGTGTCAGTAAAAATCGGAACTGTCGGCGCCGTTTTTCCGAAAAACGGGAAAGGCGCCCGTCAAGCGCTTCCGTTTGCGGAAGAGAACGGGAAGGAGAGATTGCCGTGAAGATCCTGATTTTGCAGGGGAGCCCGAATCGCCGCGGTTCCACGTATCTGCTGGCCGACCGTTTCCGGCAGGGCGCGGCGGACGCGGGGCACACCGTCGAAATCATCGACGTGGTGCACGCAAACATTCATCCCTGCACCGGCTGTGTGCGCTGCGGGTATGAAGGCCCCTGCGTGCAGAAAGACGGCATGGAAGAGATCCGCCCCAAAATTCTGAATGCCGATATGCTGGTCTTTGCGACGCCGCTGTATTATTACGGCATGAGCGCCCAGCTGAAAACGCTGGTCGACCGCTTCTGCGCCTTCAATTCCGGCCTTACCCGCAAACAGATGAAATCGGCGCTGCTTGCCGTGGCCTGGAACAGCGACGGCTGGACGTTCGAAGCCCTGGAAGCGCATTACAAAACGCTCGTCCGCTATCTCGATTTCCAAGACATGGGCATGGTCCTGGGCGGCGGCTGCGGAACGCCTTCCATGACGCGGAATTCGCGGTTCATGGCGCAGGCTTATGCTCTCGGCAACGATCTGAAGGCATGAAAGCGCCGGCTGCGGCCGCGGCGGGCGGCAAAATAAAAGACGGAGGGTTTTGTATGGACAGAGTCAAAAATTGCGAAGAAAAATTCGGAGAACTTTTCGGCGGAAAGCCGACGGGAAACGAAGGAAACGACCCCGAATTCATGCGCGTCCTGCAGCGGTTCATCTTCGGCGAGGTATGCTATGTCGGGTCGCTCGACAACCGCATGCGCGAGCTGATCACCATCACCGTGCTGGCGGTCAATCAGACGCTGCCGCAGTTAAAAGCGCACACGGGAACCTGTCTGCATATCGGCATCGCGCCCGTGGAGATCCGCGAAACGATCTATCAGTGCGCGCCGTATATCGGGTTTCCGAAAACGCTCAACGCCATTGCGGTCATCGACGAAGTCTTTGCGGCGAACGGAATCGCGCTGCCGCTGGAAGATTGCGGAACCGTTACCGAGGCCGACCGCTATGATAAGGGGCTTGCCCTGCAGGCTCCCGTATACGGAGAGGAGATCAAAGAGCGTTACGCCTGGCTGCCCGGGGCCTTCAAAGGCGCCGTTCCCGCTTTTCTCACGGCGTTCGGCATCGGCGATTTTTCCACCCGCAAGGGCCTGGGGGCAAAAGACAGAGAGCTGCTGACGGTGGTCATCCTGGCGGCGCTCGGCGGGGCGGAGCTCCAGCTGCGCTCGCACGTGGCGGGCGCGCTCAAAGCCGGCAACACCAAAGAAGAAGTCGTCTGCGCGCTCGTTCACGCCATGCCGTATATGGGGATGCCACGCCTGTTCAATGCGCTCAATTGCGCCAAAGAACTGCTGACTGAATAAAATCAAAGAGGTGAAAACATGAAAATGGATCCGGAATTTGAAAAGAGCAACGTTTTCGGGCTCGGAAAAGAAAACTCCGCCTTTGCGCAGTTTTTCACCGGGCAATCCTATCTCCGTCCGTTAACGGCGCCCGAACCGGGCAGGCCGTTCTTTGCAAACGTCACATTCGAGCCGGGCTGCCGCAACAACTGGCACATTCACCATGCAGGCAAGGGCGGCGGGCAGATCCTGCTGTGCGTCGCGGGCAGCGGCTGGTATCAGGAGTGGGGAAAACCCGCTCGGTCGTTAAACCCGGGAGACGTCGTGGTCATCCCCGCCGGCGTCAAGCATTGGCACGGCGCAAAAAAAGACAGCTGGTTTTCCCACGTTGCCGTCGAAGTCCCGGGCGAAGAAACGAAAAACGAATGGCTCGAGGCCGTCTCGGACGAACAGTACGGCAATTTGTGACGCGCCGGGATATGAACGCGCGCCGCAGAAGCGCTGAAGAATGCCGGAGCGGTCCGGCGCTTGCGGGCCTTTTTCCGTACAGGGAACGGCTTGGTACGCAGCAAATAAGCCAACAAAAAAAGAGCGGGATCGGATCTCGCTCTTTTTTGTTTCGGGCTAAGAAGTATTCAAAAGGGGCGCGATTTTCCGCGGTGAGGGAAGGCTGCGCCGTTTTCAGAAAACGCCGAGGTGGAAGATCCCGAGGGTCACGCCGCAGAAGATGAGCAGCGACAGGACGTCCGTGATCGTCGTGATGAAGGGGTTGGCGAACACCGCCGGGTCGATGTGGATGGCCTTGGCCAGGAGGGGAACGCAGCACCCGACGATTTTCGCCACGACGACGGCGAGCGCGATCGCGACCCCGATCGCCAGCGAATAGAGCAGGGTGTAATCGTAGTGGAACAACAGCCGGTCGATCAGCTGCAGCTTGCAGAAACAGACGACCCCGACGGACAGCGCCACGAGGATGGAAACGCGCAGCTCTTTCCAGATCACCTGCAGGATGTCGCGCGGCCGGATCTCGTCCAGCGCCATGCCGCGGATGACCGTGACGGAGGCCTGGCTCCCGGCGTTGCCGCCCGTTCCCATGATCATGGGAACGCAGGCCACGAGCAGGGTCGAGAGCATGCTTTCGTAGGTGTTGAGGATCAGCCCCGTAAAGGTCGCGCTGACCATCAGGATCAGCAGCCAGGGGATGCGGTGCAGATAGATGCGGAAGATCCCCGTTTCGAGGTAGGGCCTGTCGGACGGCGTGACCGAACTGATATACGAGATATCTTCGGTCGCCTCTTCGGTGATGACGTCGAGCGCGTCGTCGATGGTGACGATGCCGACCAGCCTGTTTTCCTGGTCGACGACCGGCACCGACAGCAGGTCGTATTTGGAGAGGATGTTCGCCACTTCCTCCTTGTCTTCCTGCGTGTCGACGTACACGAAGTTGGTCTCCATCATCGATTCGACGGTGTCTTCGTACGCGTGCAGGAGCAGATCTTTGACCGTCACGATCCCGAGCAGGATCTTGCGGTCGTCCGTCACGTAGCAGGTGTAAATGGTCTCTTTGTCGACGGCTTCCGCGCGGATCTTGTCAAAGCACTCGCGTACCGTCATGTGCGTCCGCAGGGAGATGCACTCCGTCGTCATGATGCTGCCGGCGCTGTCTTTGGGGTATTTGAGGATCTCGTTGATCTCTTTGCGCGTCTCGCTGTCCGCCTGCAGGAGGATGCGCTTGACGACGTTGGCGGGCATTTCCTCGATCAGGTCGACCGTATCGTCGACGAACAGCTCGTCGAGGATGAGCTTGAGTTCCTTATCCGAAAACGATTTGATCAGCAGCTCCTGCTGCGAGCTGTTCATCTCCACGAACGTCTCCGCCGCAAGCTCTTTGGGCAGCAGGCGGAACACGATGGGCAGGTCGGTCTCGTCCAGTTCGGAAAAGATCTCCGCAAGGTCGGCCGGTTCGAGTTCGGCCAAAAGGGGCTTCAGCTGCGAAAACTTTTTTTCTTCCAGGTAATCGACGATCTCGACGATCTTGTCGTTTCGGTTTTCAGGCGTCGCTTTCAGCAGGACCTGGTGCACGACGTCCGTCGGCATGCTGTCGAGCAGGTCTTCGACGTTGTCGTCGATGATTTCGTCCGTCACTTCCTGCAGCTTGACGTCGCTGAAATCTTTGAGCAGCCGCTGCTGCGTCTCGCGGTTCAAAAGGACGAACACGTCGGCCGCCACTTCTTTGTCCAGGCAGTCGAACAGTTTGGTCAGGCGCGTGTCTTCGGCGGTCTCGCCTTCGCCCTGTGCCGTTTCCGGCGCAGGGGGCGGTTCTTTGGCCACGTCTTCGAGGATCTGCGCGATTGCGGACGGCTCCAGCCCTTCGAGCAGGGATTGCAGGTCGTCCGTGCGATTTTCATCCAGCAGTTCTTTGATTTTTTCGTTCATCCGCACGCACCTCCCGTCTCGGTCCGGGCACCCGTTCGTAAAGATCCGTTGCCCGCAATTCAGTATAATTTTTTTATCCCCAAAAGTCAAGCGGGGGAAACAAAATTTACGCCTGACTTTTCCCCGCGCTTTTCGGCTGGCGCGGCGCGCCTTTTGGTTGCTGCGCCGGTTTTGCCGCATCCGCCTGCAAAACGGTTGAGTTTGCGGCCGCGGTGTGCTATAATCCATACTTGAAAAAACAAAGCGATCGGGAGAACGACATGAACGAAAGAATGCTTGGTTTGGGGAGCAAACGCTCCGTCATCCGCGAAATTTTCGAATACGGCAAGCGCCGCGCGCAGGAAGTCGGCGCGGAAAACGTGTTCGATTTCAGCTTGGGCAACCCGAGCGTGCAGCCGCCGGCGATCGTCGCGCAGACGCTCGAAGAACTGCTGAAAACGGAGGATCCCACGGCGCTGCACGGTTATACGTCCGCCCAGGGCGATCTTTCCGTCCGCAAGGCGATCGCCGGATACATCGCCTCTTCGTACGGCGTTCCGGCCGATCCCGATTTCATCTATATGACGTGCGGCGCGGCGGCGTCTCTGACCATCACGCTCTCCGCCCTGTGCAACGCGGGGGACGAAGTCATCACCTTCAAGCCGTATTTTACCGAATATAAAGTCTTTGCCGAAACGGCGGGGGCGACGCTCGTCGCGCTCCCGTCCGAGCCGGATACCTTTCAGATCGATTTTTCCGCCCTGGAACAGGCGATCGGCCCGCGTACGGCCGCCGTACTGATCAACTCGCCCAACAACCCGAGCGGCGCCGTCTACAGCGAGGCCACGATCGAACGTTTGGCCGCGGTCCTGCGCGAGCGGTCGCAGCGGCTCGGGCGGACTATCTATCTCATTACCGACGAGCCGTACCGCGAGCTCGTCTACGGCGGCGTCCGGGTTCCGTATGTGACCAGGTATTATCCGCATTCGGTGGTCTGTTATTCCTATTCCAAATCGCTCTCGCTCCCCGGCGAACGCATCGGCTACATCTTCGTCAGCCCCAAAGCAGCGGAAGCCAAAAAACTGTATCTGGCCGTTTGCGGGGCGGGCCGCGCGCTCGGATATGTCTGCGCCCCGTCGCTGTTCCAGAAGCTCATTGCGCGTTGCCAGGGCGCCGTGTCCGACGTTTCCGCCTACGAACGCAACCGCGACCTGCTCGCGGGGGCGCTCCGCTCTTTCGGCTTTTCCTGCGTGCAGCCGGACGGCGCGTTTTATCTCTTCGTGAAGGCGCCCGGCGGCGACGCGAACGCCTTCTGCGAACGCGCGAAGGGCTTCGGCCTTCTCCTCGTCCCCGGGGACGATTTCGGCTGCGAGGGGTATGTGCGCATCGCGTACTGCGTATCGCACGCCATGATCGAGCGCTCCCTTCCCGCGTTTGAAAAACTGGCGAAAGCCTGCGGTCTGTAAGGGGAACATATGCGCCTGCTTCTGATCCGCCACGGCGATCCCGATTACGAGCACGACTGCCTGACCGAAAAGGGCGTACGCGAAGCGGCCCTGCTCGCCGAACGGCTGAAAGACGAGCCGATCGCCGCTTTCTACCTTTCCCCGCTGGGCCGTGCACAGCAGACGGCGCAGGCGACGCTGCGCCGCGCCGGGCGCACGGGCGAAACGCTTCCCTGGCTGCAGGAATTTGCCTATCCCGTCCGCCTGCCGGAAACGGGGGAGGAACATCTGATCTGGGATCACATGCCCGCATTTCTGGAAAAGCACCCCGCGCTGTATTCCGCCGATGACTGGCTGCGGGAGCCTTTTATCGCGCAGAGCGGGATCCCCGCGCGGTACGCCGCTGTCTGCGGCAAGCTGGACGAACTGCTCGCGCGGCACGGCTATTCCCGCCGGGGGATGCACTATGCCGCGGAACGGCCCAACCGGGATACGCTCGCCTTTTTCTGCCATTTCGGTTTGAGCGGCGTCCTGCTCTCGCATCTGTTTCATCTCTCGCCCGTGGCGCTGTTGCAGCACTATGCCGCCGCGCCGACGTCGGTGACCACGGTTTACACCGAAGAGCGCGAACAGGGGATCGCGCAGTTCCGCTGTGCGGGGTACGGCGACGTGTCGCACCTGTACGCCGCCCACGAACCGCCGTCTTTCTCCGCCCGTTTTTGTGAGACGTTCGACAGCGCCGGCGAACGGCACTGAACAAAAAACCATTTATCTCAAAGGAGTTTGCCATGGAAAAGGTCGTATGGCGCGCCACCGTGCGCGCGGGAATGAAGGAAGAGTACATCCGCCGCCACAACGAGATCTGGCCGGAGATGGTGCATGCGCTCAAAGAGGCTGGCGTGTGCAACTACACCATCTGGATGGACGGAGACGAATTGTTCGGCTATTACGAATGCGAAAAGGGCGCCGGATACGCGCTCGCGTACCAGGCGAAGGATCCGACCGTCTGCCGCTGGGAAGAATCGATGAAGCCCGTCATGCAGATGCGCGAGTGCCGCCCCGTAAAGGTGTTCGACCTCGCCTGAAACGATATCGGTGACAGAAAGGAAAGGCCGGGGCCGCGATCGGACGCGCGCCCCGGCTGTTTTTGCCGGAAAAAACGGCGGAACGGAACAGGGAGCGCACGGTCTCGTGCGCTCCCTGCGGTTTTGTGGGGGAATTATTTGCTTTCGGGCGTATGCCATACCCAGTCTTTGACTTCGGGGATGTCTTCGCCGACTTCGGCAATGTAGTTTTTGTGCTTGACCAGCAGGTCGTTCATCTTCTGGAAGAGCGCCGAACCGGTGTTGCCGAGCTGCGGGAGAACGGTGATGGCCGTCTTGACGAGGTCGAAGCGGTCGATCTTGTTCTGTACGCGCATGTCGAACGGGGTCGTGATCGTGCCCTCTTCGATGTACCCGAACACGTGCAGGTTCTTGTTGTGGCGCGTGTAGGTCAGCTCGTGGACGAGCGTCGGATAGCCGTGGAAGTTGAAGAGGATGGGTTTGTCCTTGGTGAAGATCGCGTCGTAGTCCGCGTCGGTCAGGCCGTGCGGGTGTACGCCGTGCGGCTGCAGTTTCATCAGGTCGACGACGTTGACGAAGCGGATCTTCAGCCCGGGCAGATTGTCGCGCAGGATGGTCGTCGCGGCGAGCGCTTCGAGCGTCGGGGTGTCGCCGCAGCAGGCGATGACGATGTCGGGTTCTTCGCCCGCGTCGTTGGACGCCCAATCCCAGATGCTCACGCCCTGCGTGCAGTGCTTGACGGCCTGTTCCATCGTCAGCCACTGGAAGCTCGGGTGCTTGGAAGCCACGATGACGTTGACGTAGTTTTTGCTCTTCACGCAGTGGTCGAAGCAGGAGAGCAGGCAGTTCGCGTCGGGCGGGAGATACATGCGCACGACGTCCGCCTTTTTATTGGCGATGTGATCGAGGAAGCCGGGATCCTGGTGCGTAAAGCCGTTGTGGTCCTGCTGCCATACGTTGGAAGTGAGGATGAGGTTGAGCGAAGCGATATCCTGTCTCCAGGGCAGCTGGCTGCAGACCTTCAGCCACTTCGCGTGCTGGGCGGCCATCGAGTCGATGACGCGGATGAACGCCTCGTACGAAGCGAAGAAGCCGTGGCGGCCGGTCAGGATATAGCCTTCCAGCCAGCCTTCGCACATGTGCTCGGAAAGGTACGAGTCCATGATGCGGCCGTCTTTGGACAGCTTGTCGTCGTTGGGATAAATTTCGGCCTGGAAGTCGCGGTCGGTCACCTCGAACGCGCGGTAGAGGCGGTTCGACATGCACTCGTCCGGCCCGAACATGCGGAAGTTGCGGCTCTCTTCGTTCAGTTTGAATACGTCGCGCACATAGCCGCCGAGTTCGAGCATGTCCTGCGTGCGGACGGCGCCGGGGGCGGGGACGTCCACCGCGTATTTCTTGAAGTCGGGCAGGCGCAGGTCGCGCAGCAGCTTGCCGCCGTTGGCGTGCGGGTTGGCGCTGATCCTGTGGTCGCCCTCGGGAGCGAGTTCGCGCAGTTCGGGGATGAGACGGTAATTCTCGTCAAACAGCTCTTCGGGACGGTAGCTGAGGAGCCAGTCCTTGAGCAGCTGCATATGCTCGGGCTTGTCCATCGTGATGGGCACCTGATGCGCGCGGAACGTGTTTTCGATCTGCATTCCGTCGACCACCTTCGGGCCGGTCCAGCCCTTCGGGGTGCGCAGCACGATCATCGGCCAGAAAGGACGGTCGTTCTTGCCGTTTTCGCGGGCGTCTTTCTGGATCTTTTTGATCTCTTCGATGCACTTGTCGAGGGCGACGGCCATCTTCTTGTGCATATCCATCGGGTCGTCGCCTTCCACGAAGTAGGGCTTCCAGCCGCAACCGTGGAAGAAGCTCTCCACCTCGTCGTGCGAGATGCGCGCGAACACCGTCGGGTTGTTGATCTTATAGCCGTTCAGGTGCAGGATGGGCAGCACCGCGCCGTCGTTGGCGGGGTTGAGGAATTTGTTCGAATGCCACGCGGTCGCAAGCGGGCCGGTTTCCGCCTCGCCGTCGCCGACGGTGACCGCCGCGATGAGGTCGGGGTTGTCGAACACGGCGCCGAACGCATGCGCGATGGAATAGCCGAGCTCGCCGCCTTCGTTGATGGAACCGGGCGTTTCAGGCGCAACGTGGCTGGAAATGCCGCCGGGGAAAGAGAACTGCTTGCACAGTTTTTTCATCCCTTCGTAATCCTGCCCGACGTTCGGGTACACTTCGCTGTACGTCCCTTCCAGGTACGAGTTGGCGACGAAGAAGTTTCCGCCGTGTCCGGGGCCGGAAAGGAGGATCATGTCAAGGTCGTACTTTTTGATCACTCGGTTCAGATGCACATACACGAAGTTCTGCCCCGGCACGGTGCCCCAGTGGCCGACGATCTTTTTCTTGATCTGATCGCGGGTGAGGGGTTCGCGGAGCAGAGGGTTGTCCAGCATGTACAGCTGGGCGGCCGCAAGGTAGTTCGCGGCCCGCCAATAAGCGTCCACTTTCCGGAGATACTCGTCAGACAGAAGCGCCTTATCGGTACCGGTCTTTGCTTTGCTCATGTTGCTAGCTCCTTTTTGGTTTATTGCTCTTATCTCCATTATATACGAATCGTTCGTAAATTTCAAGGGTTGTTCACAAAAATTTTCGGGTTTTCGGCCAAAAAAAGCGGGATTTTTTCCTTTTTTTTCGGGGGAACGTTTACCGAATCTGCCGTCCGCGCGCGTTTCCCGCCGAAAATTGTCCGCCGAAGAGAAAAAAGTGCGAAAACAGGCGTTGAAACACTTTACTAATTTAGCGCAATAAAGTAAAATAATAAAAGCGCCGCAGCCAAAGCGGTGCAAAAGGAGTAAAAGGATCATGAAAAAGTTTTTGGCAGTAATCTGTTCGTTCGTTCTTCTGGTGAGCGGCCTGTCGCTGTTCACCGCCTGCGGCGAAAAGACGCTGGTCGGCTTCGATATCGACCTCGCGCGGGCCGTCGCGGAAGAGCTCGGCGTCGAACTCGAATGCCAGGAGATCGACTGGAATCTGAAAGAAGCGGAGCTCGACAATCACAGCATCGACATGGCGTGGAACGGATTTACATACACCGAAGCGCGCGACAACGGATACAATGACGAAGATCGCGGTACGTGGATCGGCGGCCTCGATTTTTCGGGAATGTACATGGAGAACAAGCAGGTCGCGATCGTGCGCAAGGCGGACGCGGAAAAGTATGCGAACGTCGACGCGATGCGCGACGTCGCCGCCAACGCTTTCGTGGCGGAAGCGGGGTCGGCAGGCTATACGACCATCCAGGAGCTGTTCGGCAAAACGCCCGTCGGCGCCGACCGCCAGCTCGACGTGTTCACCGAGATCTCTTCCGGCACGGCGGAGATCGGCTTCCTCGATTCGGTGATGGCGGGCTATTACGTCACCTCTGAAACGGGCGCCTATCACGACTCCCTCGCCGTCGTCGAGGTGGACGGCGTGGAAGGGGAGTATTACGCGATCGGCTTCCGCGAGGGCAGCAACCTGCCCGCCGTGTTCAACAACATCCTCGCCGGGTTCGTGGCGGACGGCACTATGCAGGCCATCGCCGAAAAATACGGGCTGCAGGACGTGATCGTCACCGACGATTTCGGCACGTATGATCCCGATATGGATTATTCCGCGCTGACGCAGGAAAACGAGGAAAACGATTATCAGGCGATCATCGATGCGGGCAAGATGGTGCTCGGCTATACGCTGTTTGCGCCGATGGCATACAACGCCTGATTCCGGCAGTGATTTACGCTTATGTTTTTTGATATCCTCGGCGAACTCGCGGTCGGCTTTCTGACGACGTGTGAACTGTTCGCGCTTACGCTGGTATTCGCGCTGCCGCTGGGGCTGCTCGTCTCGTTCTGCACGATGTCGAAGTTCGCGCCCCTGCGGTGGCTCTTCAAGATCATCGTCTGGATCGTGCGCGGTACGCCGCTCATGCTGCAGCTGCTGATCATCTTTTACGGCCCCGGTCTGCTCGGGCTGCCGGCAATGCGCAACCGCATGCTGGCGGCCGTCATCGCCTTCGTCATCAATTATGCCTGTTATTTTTCGGAAATTTACCGCGGCGGGATCGAGAGCATCTCCAAAGGGCAGTACGAGGCGGGGCAGGTGCTGGGCATGACGCGCGCGCAGATCTTTTCGCGCGTCGTTTTGCTGCAGGTCCTCAAGCGCATCCTGGCGCCCATGAGCAACGAGGTCATGACGCTGGTCAAGGATACTTCGCTCGCAAACACCATCGCGGTGGTCGAGATCATCCGCGTGGCCACGACCATTTCCAGCGATTACGCCGTCAACATCATCTATCCGATCTTGTATTCGGGGCTGTTCTACCTCGCGTTCATCGGCATTCTGACGCTGCTGTTCGGCTGGCTCGAAAAGAAACTCCAATATTTCAAGGTATAGCGTTATGGCCTTTCTCGAAGTAAAAAATTACCGCAAACGGTTCGGCGGCAACGAGGTCCTCAAAGGCATCTCCTTTTCGCTGGAAAAGGGTGAAGTGCTTGCCATCATCGGCTCCTCGGGCGGCGGCAAGACGACGCTGCTGCGCTGCCTGAATTTTCTGGAAGTGCCGGACGAAGGCGAGCTGTACCTCGGCGGCGAAAAACTGTTCGACGCCGGCGAAGAGCTGAAATCTTCGGGCGCCGGCATCCGCGAAAAGCGCCTGCATTTCGGGCTGGTGTTTCAGCAGTTCAACCTGTTCCCGCAGTATACCGTCTTCAAAAACGTTTCTCTGGCGCAGTCGCTGCTGGCGAAACAGAGTTTTGCCCGGAAAAAGGCGGATTTTGCCCGCGATTTGCGCGAAGCGGCGAAATCGGAACGGCAGCGGCTGCAGGAAAGGCAAAAGGCGGAGATCGCCGGGCTGGTTGCGGAACGGAAACGGGAAGACAAAGCCGCCCGCTCGGAGTACCTTGCGGCACTCAGGGCGATGCGGTCGGAGCATGCGGCGGCGCTCAGAGCGGCGCGGAAAGCCGCTTTCGGCGCGCAGGCATCTTCCGGCCCGCAGGGCGCGGACAAGGCGAAACAGGAGAAAATACTGGCCGGATTAAAGGAATCGCAAAAGAAAGAAAGGGCGGATTTTTCGGCAAAATTCAGGCAGGAGCGGGAAGCCGCCCTGGCTGCGCACAGGGAGGCGCTGCACCGGAAGCGCGCGGAACACGCCGCGGCTTTGGAAAAGGCTTCCGACGTACCGTCTCTTTCCTCCGAGCAGATACAGGCGCGCAAAGCGGAGCAAAAGGTCGTTCTCGCCGAGATCCGCGCCAACCAGAAGGCGCGCATCGAGGAGAAGACGGAGAGCCTGCTCGCCCGCGTGGGGCTTTCCGAAAAGCGGGATTCCTATCCGTACGAGCTTTCGGGCGGGCAGCAGCAGCGCGTGGCGATCGCGCGCGCCCTGGCGCTCAATCCCGACATCCTGTGCTTTGACGAACCGACGTCCGCGCTCGATCCGGAACTGACGGGCGAGGTGCTCAAAGTCATCAAGGGGCTGAAATCCTCCGACAGCACGATGATCGTCGTCACCCACGAGATGGAATTTGCCCGCAACGTGGCAGACCACGTCATTTTTATGGCGGACGGCGTCATCGAAGAGGAGGGAACGCCTTCCGAAGTTTTCGACCACCCGAAGAGCGAAAAGACGGCGTCGTTCCTGCGCAAGTCAACGGAGGATCTGTTCTGAGCCATGAAAGAGACCGAACGCATGGCAGACGTCCTGTATTCCACCCTGTGCAATTGCCGGACGAAGGAAGATTTTGCCGCCCTTTTTGCGGACCTTTGCACCTACCAGGAAGTGGAGCAGATGGCCCAGCGGGCCGCCGCGGCCCAAATGCTCACCGAGGGCAAAACGTATGCCGAGATCATCGCGCAGACGGACATCTCTTCGGCGACGCTTTCGCGCGTTTCGCGCGCTCTGCATCATGGCAGCGGCGGGTACGCGCGGTTTTTGCCGCGGGGCGGCGGTCCGCAGCCGGAAGGAACATGATCGAAAGGGCGGGGTCGTCTCCGTCCCTTTTCGTCGTTTCGGCGTCCCTTTGAAAAATTGTGCCGTTCGGCGGCGGAAAATCCGGTAAATGGGTTGCCGCCGCGTAAAAAATGTGATAAAATAAAAAAAGTATAATTTTATGCGCCGAGGAAAACAGGCATGTTCAGTCCCGAAATCGAACAGGCAAGCCGCAAAGAGATCCGCGAGCTGCAGCTCGCACGTTTGAAAAATATTGTCGCGTACGCGTATGAGCGCGTGCCGATGTACCGCCGCCGTTTCGACGCCATCGGGTTAAAACCCGAACACATCAAAACGTTCAAAGATATCGAGAATATCCCGTACACCACCAAAGACGACCTGCGCGAAAATTATCCGTTCGGCCTCTTCGCCGTCCCCATGAAGCAGATCGTGCGGCTGCACGCCTCTTCGGGTACGACGGGCAAGCCTATCGTGGGCGGTTATACCCGCAAGGACCTGGACAACTGGTCGACGTGCATCGCCCGGATCCTGACGATGGCGGGCGCGACGGACGAGGACATCTTTCACGTCGCCTTCGGGTACGGCCTGTTCACGGGCGGGTTCGGGCTGCATTACGGCGTCGAAAAACTGGGGGCGACGGTCGTTCCCGTTTCCTCGGGCAATACCGAACGGCAGATCATGCTGCTGAAAGATTTCGGGGCCACGGCCCTCATCGCCACCCCCAGCTACGCTATGTATCTGGCGGAAACGGCGAAAAAGATGGGCGTGCTCGGCGATCTGAAACTCCGGCTCGTGTGCATGGGGGCGGAAGCCTCCACGGCGGAGATGCACGAGGCGCTGCGGCAGATCTTCGGCGCCTTCCCGACCGAGAACTACGGCCTGACCGAAGTCGGCGGCCCGGGCGTCGCGGGGGAGTGCCGCGAAAAGGCGGGCATGCACATCAACGAAGATATGTTCTATCCCGAGATCGTCAATATCGAACAGAACAAAGTGCTCGGCGAAGGCGAACAGGGAGAAATGGTCCTCACGACCCTTGTCAAAGAGGGGATGCCCATCCTTCGCTACCGCACGAAAGACATCACCTCGCTGACCTATGAACCGTGCAGATGCGGCCGCACGACGGCGCGCATGTCGCGCGTGGTCGGCCGTACGGACGACATGCTCATCATCCGCGGGGTCAACGTGTTCCCGTCGCAGATCGAGAGCGTGCTCATGGCGATGCCCGAGCTGGGCAAGATGTACGAGATCATCGTCGACCGCGTGAATTACATGGACGTGCTCGAGGTGCACGTCGAAGTGGGGGATACCGGCCTTCTGACCGACTATTCCAAACTCGAAGCCCTGGTCGAAAAGGTGCGCCACAACCTGCGCGTCGTGCTGCAGCTCGACGTAAAAGTCAAGCTGGTCGAGCCGTTTTCCATCCGCCGCACCGAGGGCAAAGTCAAGCGCGTCACCGATCTGCGCAAAAAATGAACGCGTTTTTTAGATTCCTGTATCAGGTAGGTTTTACGTTATGAAGAAATTGTTGCTGGGAGATTTCGCGGTCGCGCGCGGCGCATGGGAAGCCGGCGTACAGGTCGCTTCCGCTTATCCGGGCACGCCTTCCACGGAAATCACGGAAGAGCTGGCCCGCTGCGACGACGTGTACAGCGAATGGTCTCCGAACGAAAAAGTCGCGCTCGAAGTGGGCATCGGCGCCTCCATCCGCGGGGCGCGCGCCATCGTTTCGATGAAGCACGTGGGGCTGAACGTCGCCTGCGATCCTCTGTTCACGGCGTCTTATACGGGCGTGAACGGCGGCCTCGTCGTCGCCGTGGCGGACGATCCGTCCGTCTTTTCTTCGCAGAACGAGCAGGATACCCGCCTGACGGCCGTCAGCGCGCAGATCCCCGTCCTCGAACCGTCCGACAGCGCCGAAGCGCGCGATTTTACCAAACTCGCCTTTGCGCTTTCCGAACAGTACGATACGCCCGTCATTCTCCGCCTGACCACGCGCGTGGCCCATTCGCAGAGCCTCGTCGAGCTGGGCGAACGGCAGAGCGCGGCGCTCCGGCCGTATGAACGCGATATCAAAAAGTACGTCATGATGCCCGCCAACGCGCGCGTCAAACACGTCGTCGTCGAAGAGCGCATGCGCAGGATGAGCGAGGACGCGGACGGCATGGAGATCAACCGCGTCGAGGCGGGCAGCGCCGATCTGGGCGTCATCTGCTCGGGCGGCGTCTACCAGTACGTGAAGGAAGCCCTGCCCGGCGCGAGCATCCTCAAACTCGGCATGGTGTATCCGCTCCCGTATAACCTGATCCGAAAATTTGCGGGGAGCGTCAAACGGTGCATCGTCGCCGAAGAACTCGCGCCGCATATCGAAACGCTGGTCAGGGCCGCCGGCATCGCGGTGGAAGGGAAGAACATTTTCCCGCGCTGCGGCGAATTTACGGCCAGCCTCATCCGCAAGTGCGTCCTCGGCGAAGGAAGCGCTGCCAAACCGGCCGAAGTGCCCGCGCGCCCGCCGGTGCTGTGCGCCGGCTGCCCGCATCGCGGCGTCTTTTATGTCCTGTCCAAGCTCAAGTGTAACGTTCTGGGGGATATCGGCTGCTATACGCTGGGCGCCGTTCCGCCCCTCGGATCCATGGACGCGGTCGTGTGCATGGGGGCGAGCGTCGGCATGGCGATCGGTTTCGACAAGGCCGACCCCGAAGCGCACAGACATTCCGTCGCCGTCATCGGCGATTCCACCTTTATCCACAGCGGCATCACGGGGCTGATCGACGCCGTCTACAACAAAGCCAAAGTCACGGTGGTCATCCTCGACAACCGCACGACGGGCATGACGGGGCATCAGAACCACCCCGCGACGGGCAAGACCATCAAAAACGAGCCGACGTACGAACTCGACCTGGCGGAAGTGTGCCGCGCCGTCGGCGTGCGCAGCGTGCGCACCGTCGACCCCAACGACCTGGCCGCGACCGAAGCCGCCGTCAAGGCGGCGCTGGCGGAAGAAGAGGTTTCCGTCGTCATCGCCAAGCGCCCCTGCGTGCTCCTGACCAAAAAACTGTACACCGGTTTCCGCATCAACGAGAAGTGCAAAAAGTGCCGAGCCTGCCTCAGACTCGGCTGCCCGGCCATCGTGAACGGCGAAAACGGCATCTCGATCGACGTTTCCCTGTGCACCGAGTGCGGGCTGTGCCAGCGCGTCTGCAAATTCGGCGCGATCGACGGGGAGGTGAAGTGATATGGAAAAGCTGATGAAAAAACTGGATGTCCTCATCGTCGGCGTCGGCGGGCAGGGTACGCTGCTCGCGAGCCGCGTATTGGGAAAATACGCGCTGGACGAGGGGTATGACGTGAAGCTGAGCGAAGTGCACGGCATGGCGCAGCGCGGCGGCAGCGTCATGACGTACGTCCGCCTCGGCGAGGCGATCGCTTCTCCCATCATCGACGAGGGCGGCGCCGACCTGATCCTGGCGTTTGAAAAGTTGGAAGCCCTGCGCTACGCCCATTATCTCAAGGCGGGCGGCCATATCCTGTATTCCACGCAGGAGATCATGCCCATGCCCGTCGTGACGGGGGCGGCGCAGTACCCGCAGGGCATCGAAAAGGAGCTGCCCGGCACGGGGGTGGACGCCCTCGGCCTGGCTCTGCAGGCGGGCAATTCCAAGGCGGCCAATTCGGTGATGCTCGGCGCCCTGTGCAAAAAACTCGGGCTCGACCGCGAAAAGTTTGAAGCGGCCTTGCTTTCCTGCATCCCGCAGAAGACGGTCGACATGAACAAAAAAGCATTTGCGCTCGGCTATTCCGCCGTCTGAGAACGGAAAATTATCCAAAAAGGGGAAAAGGCATGTCCAAAGTCAAAGACTACATCTACCGTCCCGAATACGAATGCATGACCCGTTCGGAGATGGAAAACCTGCAGAGCGAGCGGCTGCGCAAGACGGTCGAACTCGTCTACAACAACTGCAAGCCGTACCGCGCCAAGATGGACGCGTGCAAGCTCAAACCGTCCGACATCCGCTCGGTTTCCGACCTTAGCAAACTGCCGTTCACGGTCAAGCACGATCTGCGCGAGGCGTATCCGTTCGGTTTCTATTCGTCGCCGCAGAGCGACATCGTAGAGATCCACGCTTCTTCCGGTACGACGGGCAAGCTCACGGTAGTCGGGTATACGCAGAACGACGTCGACGTCTGGTCGGAAGTGGCCGCGCGTTCGCTGGCGATGACGGGCGTCACCAAAGATTCGATCGTGCACGTCGCCTATGGTTACGGCCTTTTCACGGGCGGGCTGGGCGCGCATTACGGCGCGCAGAAGATCGGTGCCAGCACCGTTCCCGCCAGCGCGGGCAATACCATCCGCCAGCTCACGCTTCTGCGCGATTTCGGCGCCACGCACCTGTGCTGCACGCCTTCATACGCCATCTATCTCGGCACCGAGATCCAGAAGGCGGGCATGAACATCGAAGACTTTTCTCTCGTCGGCGGCGCGTTCGGCGCCGAGCCCTGGACGTACCAGATGCGCGACGAGCTGGAACGCCTGCTGCACATCGACGCGCTCGACATTTACGGCCTGTCTGAAATTTCCGGCCCCGGCGTGGCGATGGAATGCATGCAGAAGTGCGGCAGCCACGTGCAGGAAGATCACTTCATCCCCGAGATCATCGACCCCGTAACGCTCGAACCGCTCCCGTTCGGCAGCGAGGGCGAACTCGTCTTCACGACCATCACCAAGACGGGCCAGCCGCTGATCCGTTACCGCACGCGCGATCTGTGCACGCTCTCGGCCGGCACGTGTGCCTGCGGCCGCACGACGGTCAAGATGAGCAAAGTCAAGGGCCGTTCGGACGACATGCTCATCATCCGCGGCGTCAACGTGTTCCCGTCCCAGATCGAGGCGGCGATCATGAACGTTGCCGGCGTTTCGCCTCATTATATGATCTACGTCGACCGCGTGAACAATCTCGACGTGATGGAGATCGACATCGAACTGGACGGCAACCTTTCGCCGGACAGGGTCTCCGACGTCGAATCCATCAAAAAGAAGGTGGAGACGGAAGTCAATTCGTACATCGGCGTCGGCGCGAAGATCAAGCTCTGCGAAAGCGGGACGATCCGGCGCAGCGAGGGCAAGGCCGTCCGCGTGATCGACCGCCGTTCGTAAAGCATAAACGATTTCAGACTGATCAAGGAGGAAACAATGATGTTGGTCAAACAGTTATCCGTATTTATGGAGAACAGGCCGGGGCGGCTGTATAAGCTGACCCATGCGCTGGGGAAAGAGGGCATCGATTTTGTCACGCTCTCCATCGCCGACACCAAAGATTACGGGATCGTCCGCTTTATCGCGCGCGACAACGAGCGCGCGTTCGAGATCCTGCGCAACGAGGGGTTCACCGTCGGCATCACCGAACTGATCGGCGTCGAAGTGGACGACAAGCCCAACGCCCTCGCCGAGGTCGTGGCGCTGATGGAAGAGGCAGACATGAACATCGAATACCTGTATTCCTTCGTGCTCACCAACCACAATACGGCGAAGATCCTGATGCGCGTGGAAGATACCGAGCGCGCCGTCGCGATGCTTCAGCAGAAGGGGATCAAGCTTCTGTCCGAAAAGATCCTGTAACCTCTGTCCGAAATTGGCCGGGCCCCGCATTTGCGGGGCCCTTTTCCGGGATTTGACGAACGGCCGATTCTGTGGTATAATATCCCAAATGCGCGGCAGGGCGCCCGGGTGCGCGCCGCGCTGTCTTACTTACAGGAAGGGCTTACGTATGTGGTTTGATGAAAGTACGTTTTACCAGATCTATCCGCTGGGTTATTGCGGCGCCGAACGCGAAAACGATTTCGGGCCGGTCCGCCACAGGCTGTCGGTCATTGAAGAACAGATCCCGTACATCCGCGATATGGGCTTTACGGCCGTTCTGTTCAATCCGCTGTTCGAAAGCGAGCGCCACGGCTACGATACGGTCGATTTTTTTCACATTGACCGCCGCCTCGGCGACAACGACGATTTCAAACGCCTGGTGGCAAAATTTCACGAGGCGGGGATCCGCGTCGTTCTCGACGGCGTGTTCAACCATGTCGGACGGCATTTCTTCGCCTTTGAAGACGTCCGCCAAAACCGCGAGCGTTCGGACAAAAGGAACTGGTTCCACATCGATTTCGGCGGAAATACCGGCTATAACGACGGGTTCTGGTACGAAGGCTGGGAAGGCCATATGGAGCTGGTCAAGCTCAACCTCGGCTGCGAAGCCGTCACCGATTACCTGCGCCGCGCGGTAGAATTCTGGCTGGACGAATTTGCCGTCGACGGTTTGCGCCTGGATGTGAGCTATCTGCTGCCCGAATGGTTTTTCGAGTTCCTCCGCCGCACCGTGCGGCTCAAAAGGCAGGACTTTTTCCTGATGGGGGAAGTCATCCATAACCAGAATTTCGCCAAAAATCTTTCTCCCGAGCGGCTCGACTCCATCACCAACTACGAGTGCTACAAGGGGCTGACGTCCGCGCTCAATTCAGACAATCTCTTCGAGATCGAACACTCTCTCGAACGCCTGTTCGGTCCGCAGCCCTGGTGCCTGTATACGGGCAAAAACCTGTTCAGTTTTGTTGACAATCACGACGTGGTCCGCGCTTATACGGCATTGTCCGACAAGCGCAAACTGCCCGCCCTGTACGCCATTTTGTACTCCATGCCCGGCATTCCCTGCGTGTATTACGGCTCGGAATGGGGTGCGGAAGGGGACAAGTCGGACAACGATTACAAACTTCGCCCCGCCGTGGGAGAACTCGACCGGAACCGCTGCCCCGAACTGACGGATCTGATCCGCAGGCTCAACGGCGTCCGCACCCGCGAACGCGCCTTCGCCTACGGCAGCTACGACAAATGCGTGCTCTCCAACCAATATATGTGCTATAAGCGGGAATGGAACGGGGAGCGCATCTACTGCGCCTTCAATATTTCGGCGGGCGACGTCACCGTGCGCGTGGAAGAGGCGGAAGGAACGGATCTTCTCACCGGAGAGGTGCGCAATCTCAACGACATTTATCTGCCGCCTTTTTCGGTAAAATTGTTCAAAAAACACTGAACGCGTCAGCAAAATCTGTGCGGCGGCCGTCCTTCCGGCCGCCGTTTTGCCTGCCCCGGATCCCGAAGATCCGCCCCCGCCGCGGGTTCGGCGGGGCCGCCGTTTTTTTGTGAAATTCTTGTGCGCCGGCCCGTTTTTTCCGTTGACAAACGCGGAACATAAATGTATAATTATTCTTATGAATGTATAAATATTCCATTATGCATGTCAGTTACGGGAGGAAGGAAAACAATGGAGATCGTGCTCTACATCGCGGTTCTGCTGGTTTTTTTCGCGATCATGATTCTGATCGGCGTCCGCAGCCGCCGCAGCGCGCGTTCGGTGCAGGGCTTTGTGTTGGGCGGCCGTTCGGTCGGCCCATGGCTTTCGGCGTTTGCCTACGGCACGTCGTACTTTTCGGCGGTCATCTTTATCGGATATGCGGGGCAGTTTGGCTGGAATTTCGGCGTTGCGGCCACCTGGATCGGCATCGGAAACGCGATCCTCGGTTCGCTGCTTGCCTGGGCGGTGCTCGGCCGCCGTACGCGCGTGATGACGCAGCAGCTGGACTCGGCGACCATGCCCGATTACTTCGGCAAGCGCTTTGCCGACGATAAACTGAAGATCGCCGCGTCGATCATCATTTTCATTTTTCTCATCCCGTACACGGCTTCTCTGTACAAGGGGTTGGGTACGCTGTTCGAGATGGCGTTCGATATCCCGTACTGGGTCTGCATCGTCATCATGGCAGCCGTTACGGCCGTCTACGTGCTGGTCGGCGGGTATATGGCCACCGCCTGGAACGACTTTATTCAGGGCATCGTCATGCTCTTCGGCATCGTCATCATTGTCGCGGCGGTGCTCTTGAGCCGGGGCGGCCTCAGCGAGGCGCTCAATGCGCTTTCGCAGATCCCCGCGGGCGATCTGCAGGGCGGCTACGTCTCCTTTTTCGGGCCCGATCTGTACGGGCTGATCATGGTTGTCGTCCTCACCAGCCTCGGCACCTGGGGCCTGCCGCAGATGGTGCAGAAGTTCTATGCCATCAAGAGCGAGGGCGCGATCCGGAAGGGCATGATCATCAGCACGCTGTTCGCTCTCGTCGTCGCGGGGGGATGCTATTTCCTCGGCGGGTTCGGCCGCCTGTTTGTAGAAGACGTTTCTTCCGCCGGGTACGATTCCATCATCCCGGCCATGCTGCGGGAAAGCCTGTCGCCCATCCTCATCGCGCTCGTGCTGGTGCTGGTCGTTTCGGCGTCCATGAGCACGCTCTCTTCGCTCGTGATGAGTTCGAGTTCGACCATCACGCTCGATCTGATCAAGGGCGGGATCAAAAAAGATCTCAGCCACAAGAGCCAGATGTTCCTGATCCGCCTCTTTATCGCCGTGTTCATCATTCTCAGCGCCGTCATCGCCATCGTCTATGAAGAGCTGAAGCTCGCCTTCATCGCGCAGATGATGGGCGTCAGCTGGGGCGCTCTGGCGGGCGCATTCCTGGCCCCGTACCTGTTCAGCCTGTATTGGAAGCGGACGACAAAGCTCAGCTGCTGGGTCTGCTTCGCCTTCGGGGTCGCGACCAGCATCGTCGCGCTGATTATCTCGCTCATGAACACTTCGGGCGCGCTTTCGCCGGCGTTTACCGATTCTTTCCTGTACCGCTATCTCTTTTCTTCGTCCATCTATGTCGGCAGCTGGACCATGATCGCGGGCTTTGTCATCGTGCCCGTCGTTTCCCTTTTCCGGAAAAAGTCTGCCGGCGACGCAAAGCGGCTGGACGCGCTGTTCAGGCCGTTCGAAAGCCTCAGCGAAGCCGTAGAGCAGGCCGCCGACCCGTATCTGGAAGGGGCCGCCGGCGGCGGGGTCCCGGCAAAGGACGCTTTCTCCCGGGCCGGGGACGGCGTCGCGGCCGATGCGGAGCCTGGCTCCGGCAATCGGGAGAGCGGCCGAAGCTGACGCCTCTGAACGGCGTCGGAAATGCAAATCAAAAGACGCGACGGGCGGGGCAGCGAATGCTCCGCCCGTCTTTTCTGCTTTCCGCCGCGCGTTTTTTGTAATTGTTGTCATATTTTTACGTGATAAACGTTGACAAATCCATTCTTTCACAATATAATAGTCATGTCACAAGTTTGCATGACAAAGTGTGAAAGAGTTATGAGTGAAAAAGTCAAAAAACATCGCAAGAGAAAGTTTTTGCTTTGGGCGGGAGCATTGTTGCTGGCCGTCGCGCTCGGCTTGACCTTTTTATTTGCCTGCAGCAGCAGCGTGGACCGCGAATCCATCCGCCCGGCCGATTCCAAAAATATTCTGCTCGTACCGCCGACCGACGGTTCGACGCCCGCCGATTATTCCGCGCTCGACAACGTGGGGTATATCATCGGGCGCCTCAGCATGCGCGATTATTACCATACCTTCAGCGACGGCAAAGTTTCCGCCCGGGTCGGGTTTATCGACGCCAACCAGGATGTCCTCAGCACGAAAGATTATAAAGACGGCGTGCTGATCACCTCGCAGTGGAGCGTCAGCCACAGCATGTTCGTCAAATCCAAGGCCATCCAGAAATTTTTCGGGGACGGCACGGCCGTCGTCCGCGAGGCCGCGTCCGCCGACCCGGACGACTGGGATTGGGAAAACGGCACCACGCAGTGGAAGGACGGCGAGCCGAGCGAGATCCTCGATACGCAGCAGTACGAAGCCAAGTACGGCCTGTGGGCGACCGAGATCTCCGATTACGTCATCAACGAAGACACCTTTCTTTCGGCGACCGATCCGGTCTATGAAGACGGCGTGTATACCATGACCGTCTCGCTCGATCCCGAAACTTCGACCTACTACTACAAAAACAACATGCGCACCATGGGCAACCTCAGCACGGATCCGGCCTTCGATTCGGTTTCGCTGACCCTGCGCTATACCGACGACTGGACCATTCTTTCTTACCAGATCGAAGAGATCTACGACACCGTGATGGGCGTCACCGCCAAGTGCACGGGCAACACGCTCGTCACGTTCAGCTATGACGAGGCGGATGTCGACATCTCTGCGTTCGACGCCTACTTCAAAAACTATGCCGACGCGGCTCCGACGGGCGGCGCTTCTGCCGAACGCGGGGTTTCGGAATACCTGGCCGAAGGCTTCGGTTTTGTGCTGGACGGCGAGAGCTCTCTCGGCGTGACCGCTTCGGTCGCGGGCAGGGTGTTCGACGGAACCGTCCTTTTGAACATGTCTTCGATGAACCTCAACAGCGTCCGCGTGCTTTTGGGCGGGGCGGACGGCCTGGATCTGTTTGTCGATGCCGCGTCGGGCACGCTGTACCTCGATTATAAGGATCTGACGGCAAAATTCGCCCTGTCCGATCTCACGGGGTTGTTCGGGGACGATCTTTCCGCGTCGCTGGATACCGACGCGCTCATGGAGCAGGTGATGGGCGGAACGCTCGTCAAAGACGGCGCCGATGTCACGATCCAATGCGACCTTTCGCTCCTCGGGCTGGAAATTCCGCTCACCTTCCGCTTTACGGAAAGCGAAGAGGCCGTCGAGCTGGTTTCGCTGACGGCGTCTCTCGACCTGAGCGGGTACGTTTCGGGGCTCGGCGCGGTCGAACTGACCGTCGTCCGCGGCGAAACGGACGCGTCCCTTCCCGCATTCGATACCGGGGCGGCCGTCGACCTCAAACCGTACGTCGACGAGATCGCCGGCATTGTCACGGGCAAGGATTACCTTCTCACCGCCGATTATGCCGACGATTCGCTCGGCCTGACCGTGGACGCGGACATCCGCGTGAACGCGCAGAGCGGCCTCGCGCTCGCCGGGACGGTCAAAGTTACATATGCCGGGATCGATCTTCCTCTGAACATCGTCTATGCGGAAGATACCGTCTATCTGTCGCTGTACGGCGTGCGGATCTCCGCGACGATGAGCGAAGCGGAAGAGGCTGTCTCGCAGCTGCTCGCCCTGGCGGGCGTCGAGCTGCCCGCCTCCGACGCGGCGTCTTTGGATGTCGCCGCGCTCGTTTCCAAAATTCTCGGCATGGATTTTGACCGCCTCATCGGCGGGCTGTCTCTGACGGAAGAGTCTCTGGCGCTTTCCGTCGATCTCGACGAACTGGTCGCCGCTTTCACGAGCGAAGAATACGGCCTCGGCATGCTTTCCGCGGCGTATACGAAGGGCGCCGGCTTTACGGCCGAAGCGTTCGGCCTCCGCGTCGGCTTTTCCGCGGCAAGCGGCGAGGCGATCGCCGCGCCCGACGACGCCGCCCGGTATGTTTCGCTCTCTTCCATCCTCGAATACGTCGATACCATCGTTTCGATCGCGAATGCAGACACGATCTCTTTTGAACTTGCCGACCTGATCGTTTCCGTCGGCGCTGAGCAGATGCACGTCTCCGTGGAGGGCGCCGTCTGGCTGCAAGACGGCGTGCAGCTGCGCCTCGATCTGCAGATCGGGGATGAAGAGATCGGCCTTTCGTACGTCGGCGGCGATATCCGCCTCTCGTACGGCGGCTACTATATGCAGTTCACTAAGGACGAAATCGAGAACATCGCCGGCTCCGTTTCGGCTCTTCTGTCTGAAAACGACGGCGCTTTCTCCGTCGATCTCGCGTCGATTTTGCAGTTGTTCGGCGAAAGCGGCGTCGACCTGGCGGCGTTCCTCGAAAGCCTCGAACTGGTTGCGGCGGAAGGCGGAGAGTCGCTCGCGTTCGATCTCGCTTCGCTCATCGGCGGCGCGTCGTCGACCGTCCGCCTGATCGCGGACGCCTACGGCAGCGGCCTGTCCCTGAGCCTGGCGGAAGGGTACACGGTCGACCTGTTCGGCGTTACGGTGTCTTCCTTCCGGGCGATCGTCGAAGTCCCCGAAGAAGCGGCCGCGCCCGAAGCGGTCGGGGGGACCGAGTGCGCCAACATCTTTGAATTCATCCTTCGCGCCTACAACGCGTTTGCCGACACCGACAAACTCTCTCTCTCGCTGCAATACGCGGCGGAAGGGATGTCCGTCGACATGAAGGGCGCCGTGCAGTTTGCCGACAACGCGCAGGACGGAAACGTCGTCGTCAACCTCACGGTCGAAGGCGTCATCACCGCGGGCGAAAGCAATTATTTCATGCGCGCCACCGTGGTCGGCCCGGATGCCTACATCTATTTCTCGACCGTCGGGTTCGACAGCGACGCCGTCTACTACACCGACAGGGTCAACACATCCGCCGCGCCGCTGCGCGCGCGCTTCACGGTCCGGTCGCTGTTTGACACGGCGGCAGACGCGATGCCGCTGATCGTCTCCCTCATGGGGTTGGATAAGAACGACCTGTACTACTTCACCTTTGTGGTGGATATTCTCGGGGATTCGTACACGACCATCAACTCAGACATCTTTGATACGAAGAGCACGCAGGATTGGGCCGAGCTGATCATCGGCATCATTCGGGAATATGCGGGCACGGGAGAGGCGGAACAGGCCGCCGCAGCCGCAAACAGCGGCGTTTCGGTCTCCTTCGAC
>CALVHP010000023.1 GCA_944328405.1 uncultured Clostridia bacterium | reverse complement strand
TTTTGATCATTGGGCAAGGAGGCAAACATGTTCAAACGCCTGCGCGCAGACATCGAGGCGGCCAAGCGCAACGACCCCGCCGCCCGCAACAAATTCGAGATCTGGCTCACCTATTCGGGCGTGCACGCGCTTTCCTGGCACCGCTGGGCCAACCGGCTGTACCGCATGCACCTCAAACTGCTGGCGCGCATCACCAGCCAGTTCGCCAAATTTCTGACCGGCATCGAGATCCATCCCGCCGCAAAAATCGAAGGCGGCGTGTTCATCGACCACGGCGCGGGCGTCGTCATCGGCGAAACGGCCGAAGTCGCCTCGGGCGTGGTCATTTACCAGGGCGTCACGCTGGGCGGCACGGGCAAGGAAAAGGGCAAGCGCCACCCGACCATTCAAAAGGACGTCATCATTTCCGCCGGCGCGAAGGTGCTGGGCGGGTTCACCGTGGGCGAAGGCGCCAAGATCGGCGCGGGCGCGGTCGTGCTCAAAGAAGTGCCTCCGCACGCCACCGTGGTGGGCGTGCCCGCGCGCGTGGTGCGTATCCGCGGCGAAAAGCCCGACCTGCAGCAGGAAAAGGTGGACCCCAACGCCGAAGAGATCCGCGCGCTCAAATGCCGCGTACATAAGCTCGAAGCCGCGCTCGAAAAGCTCACCGGCGAAAAATTCGAGTGCACGAAAGAGGAAGAAACGCTGTTCCCCGCCGTCGAAAGCGAAGCGCCGCAGCCCGGCGCGGCGCCGGAGAACGCGGCGGAAGGCGATTATCGCAAGGAAGAAAAAAGCAACGAAACCGAGGAAACAGACAATGATCACATCCAAAGAACTGCGGAATAAATGGCTCTCGTTTTACGAGGGCAAGGGGCACGTGAACATCGGGGCGGTGTCCCTCATCGGCGACGGCACCACGGGCGTCATGTTCAACGTGGCGGGCATGCAGCCGCTCATGCCCTATCTTCTGGGACAGCCCCATCCCGCGGGCAAGCGCCTGTGCAACGTGCAGGGGTGCGTGCGCACCGTCGACATCGACTCCGTCGGCGACGCGACCCATTTCACCTTTTTCGAGATGATGGGCAACTGGTCGCTGGGCGATTACTTCAAAAAGGAAAAGACGGCCTGGTCCTTCGAGCTGCTGACCGAGGTGTTCGGTTTGGACAAGGACAAGATCTGTTCCACCGTGTTCGCCGGCAACGAATCCGCCCCGCGCGACGACGAGACGGCCAACCTGCTCATCGGCCTCGGCATCAAACCCGAGCACATCTATTATCTGGACAAGTCCAACAACTGGTGGGAGCTTGAGGGCACCGTCGGCACCCCCTGCGGACCGGACAACGAGTGGTTCTATCCCCTCACCGACGAAGAGTGCGGCCGCGAACACTGCGACATCAACTGCCCCTGCGGGCGGTACGTCGAGATCGGCAACGACGTGTACATGCAGTACAAAAAGACGAAGGACGGCTACGTTCCGCTCGAAAACAAGAACGTCGACACCGGCTTCGGGCTGGACCGCATGCTCGCCTTCCTCAACGGCCTGACCGACGGCTACAAAACCGACCTCTTCGCCGGGGCGATCGCCTATCTGGAAAAAGTTTCCGGCCAGAAATACGACGACGGCGGCAGCGCGCAGAAGGCGATGCGCATCATCGCCGACCACACCCGCACCACCGTCATGCTCATCGGCGACGTGAACGGCATCCTGCCCTCCAACACGGGGGCGGGGTACATCCTGCGTCGGCTGATGCGCCGCGCCATCCGCTACTGCCGCGCCCTCGGCGTCGCCGGCAGCGAGATGCAGAAGGTCGCCGAAGTGTTCATCGACGACGTCTACGGCGAGGCGTACCCGCTCCTGCCCCAAAAGAAGGGCTACATCCTCGACGAGATCGCCCGCGAGACCGAGCGGTTCGAGGCCACCCTCGAAAAGGGCACCAAAGAATTTGAAAAGACGGTCGCCGGGCTGGAACGCAAAAACGAATTCCTGTCCAAACAGGATCCCGGTTACGTCAAAGAAACGAAGATCGGCGGCAAGGCGGCCTTCAAACTGTACGACACCTACGGCTTCCCCCTCGAACTGACGGTGGAAATGGCCCGCGAACGCGGCTACGACGTGGACGAAGAGGGCTTTGCCGCGGCGTTCAAAGAGCACCAGGAAAAGAGCCACGCCGCCGTCGCCGCGGGCGAGTTCAAGGGCGGCCTGGCCGATACGTCCGTCGCCACCACCCGCCTGCATACGGCCACGCACCTGCTGAACGCGGCGCTCAAGGCGGTCCTCTCGCCCGACGTCAACCAGAAGGGCAGCAACATCACCCCCGAGCGCCTGCGCTTCGACTTCAACTTCGCCCGCCCGATGACGGCCGAAGAGATCAGGGCGGTCGAAGACCTCGTCAACGAAAAGATCCGCGAGGATATCCCCGTCGTGTTTGCAGAGATGCCCTACGAACAGGCGCGCGCCGAGGGCGTCGTCGGCGTGTTCGACAATAAGTACGGAGACGTCGTCAAGACCTACTCCATCGGCACCTTCTCGCGCGAGATGTGCGGCGGCCCGCACGCAAAGAGCACGGGCGAGCTCGGGCATTTCCGCATCGTGAAGGAGCAGTCCTCTTCGAGCGGCGTGCGCCGCATCAAGGCCGTGCTCGAATAAACCCACCTAAGTTCAAAAAAGAGCCCCCGCGCGGAAGGATCCCGCGGGGGCTCTTTGCATATTGTCCGGTATTTTGGGCGGCGGATCTGCCGCCCGGCCCGGCGCTGCCGTGCGGGCGGCGGGCCTGCGCCGTCACGCGGTCAGGTC
>CALVHP010000022.1 GCA_944328405.1 uncultured Clostridia bacterium | reverse complement strand
TCGGCCTGCACGGCGGCGAGGTATTCGCGCAGCCGCTCGGCGATGGAGCGGCGTTTGAGCGGCGGCGCCGTACGCCCGTCCACCCAGCCGTACAGCAAAACGTCGTCGGCAAAGAGCACGCCGCGGGGCGCCAAAAGGCGCTTGAGGTGCGGCAGATAACGGATATACTGCGCCTTCGGCCCGTCCAGAAAGATCAGCTCGAAGGGGCCGTTCAGGGACGGAAGAAATTCCGCCGCGTCTGCCAGCACCGCTTCGGCGCGCGCCGCCACGCCGAAGCGGGCCAGATTCTGCAGGGCGCGCGCGTGGCGTTCGGGGTCGTTTTCCACCGTCACCAGCCGCGCGGACGGGCATTCGGATAAAAGGGCGACGGAGGTGAGCCCCTCCGCCGTTCCGATCTCGAGTATGTGTTCGGCGCCGCGCATGCGCGCGGTCGCCAGAAGGAGCGCGAGCGTCTCGTCCGACGCCGTGGGGTCGAGCCCGGCTTTCGCCTCTTCGCGCAGCCGGTCCAGGCCGGGCGGAAGGGGCGGCAGCGAAAAATCGGCGGTCTTCATGGTCAGATGCGCACGATGTTCGCCATGACGACGGGGTTCTGCTTGGTCTTGCGGTAGATGAAATTTTTGACCGCTTTTTTGATGGCTGCCGCGAACTCGGTGTTGTCGGTATCGCCCTGGATGTCCGTCTGCCGCGCGACGCTCGCCACGATGTTCGCGATCTCGGCCGCGTAATCGGCGTTTTCGGGCATGACGAAGCCGCGGATGACCACGGACGGGTCGCTCAGAAGTTCGCCGCTGCGCCCGGAAACGCAGGCGGTGATGACGAAAATGCCGTCCTCGGAGAGGTGCTTGCGGTCCTTCATGACCACGCTGTTCTCGCGGTCTTCCAGCCCGCCGCCGTCGACGAGGCGGGACCCGGACGACACGCTCTCGCCGAACTGCATCCCGTTGGACGAAAGCTCCACGCAGTTGCCGATGTCGGCGATGAGGATGTTGCGCTCGTTCATGCCCAGTTCCATGGCCAGGCTCGCGTGCCGCTTGAGGTGGCGGTATTCGCCGTGCACGGGGATGAAGTATTCGGGTTTGAGCAGCGAATGCAGGATCTTGAGTTCTTCCTGGCAGGCGTGGCCCGAAACGTGGATTTTTTCCAGCGATTCGTACACGACCTTCGCGCCCTTGCGGTAGAGGTTGTTGATGACGCGGTAGACCATCTTTTCGTTGCCCGGGATGGGGCTGGCGGAAATGATGATCGTGTCGTTGGTGCCGATGGTTACCTTGTTGAACTCGCCGGCGGCCATGCGCGTGAGCGCGCTCATCGGCTCGCCCTGGCTGCCCGTGGAGACGATGACGATCTCGCGGTCGAAATAGTTTTTGATCTTTTCGACGTCGATGAGCACCCCTTCGGGGATGGTCAGCTCGCCGATCTTGGCCGCCGCGTCCACCACGTTGAGCATGCTGCGGCCGGAAAGGGCGACCTTGCGGCGGTATTTGGCCGCCAGATCGACGATCTGCTGCAGGCGGTGCACGTTGGAGGCGAACGTCGCCACGATGATGCGGCGGTTCGCGTTTTCGGAAAAGAGATGGTCGAGCGTGGTGCCCACCACCGTCTCGCTCATGGTATAGCCCGGCCGCTCGACGTTGGTCGATTCGCAAAGCAGCAGTTTGACCCCTTCCCTCCCGATCTCGGCGATGCGGGAAAGGTCGATGGGCCTGCCCGCGACGGGCGTCAGGTCGATCTTGAAATCGCCGCTGTGGAAGATGCGCCCGTGCGGCGTCTGGATCGAGAGCGCCACTGAGCCGGCGATGGAATGGTTCACGTTGACGAACTCGACGGTAAAGCAGCCGAGCTTGATGACGTCTCCGGGCTGGACGCAGGTCGTCTGCTCCTTGTTGATGCGCTGTTCGCGCAGTTTGTTGTCCGCCAGAGCCAGCGTGAGCTTGGTCCCGTAGACGGGAACGTTGATCTCTTTGAGAAGATAGGCGATCCCGCCGACGTGGTCCTCGTGCCCGTGCGTGATCAAAAGGCCGCGCACCTTGTTCCTGTTGGCGACCAGATACGAGATGTCGGGGATGACCAGGTCGATGCCGGGCAGCTCTTCGTCGGGGAAGGTCAGGCCCGCGTCGATGATGATGATGTCGTTGCCGTACTCGATGGCGGTCATGTTCTTGCCGATCTCGCCCACGCCGCCCAGAAAGATGATCTTGACGGGGTTGCGGGAGCGCTTGCCGCCCTTTTTCGCCTCACGGCCTTCGCGCCGTTTCTGCGCGGGCGCGGCGGCGCGCGGCGCCTTTTTGTCGCGGGGGGCTTCCTTCTCGCGCCGCCCGGCCCCGGCATCGGGCCGGCTCTCGCCCCGGTTCGGCTTTGCCTGCGCGCCCGCTCCGGCGTGCGCGCGGGGCTGCGGCCTATCCTCGCCCGCCTGCCGCGCGTTGCCCAGGTATTGGGGCATTTCGGCATGGGCGGGACGGTTTTCCCGCTCCTTGTTTGCGTTTCTGTTCCTGAATGTCGGTTTCAAATTGAACTCCTTGATGCTTCTTGTTTTCTCCTCTTTCTCCCCTGCCGCCTTTCGCGGCGACGCGCCGCACGGGGGACGCGGCTCCCCCTTTCAACAGACAAAGGGGCTGAATCACCTTCAGCCCGCTTGCGTTCGCGCGCAGCGCTGCGCGCGGTTGTGTTTCCGCCGACGCGGTACCCGCCTCACTTCACGCGGCTGTTCGCGATCCGCACGGCGAGCTCTTCGACGACTTTTTTGGAAAGAGCCTCCGGATTGCCTGCCGTAAGGTCGATCTTGCGGCGGACGGTGCGCAGGGGCTGTTCGGTCTTTTCGACGCGGCTGTCCTTGGCGGAAACGGCCGGCCGCAGCACGCGCTGTTTTTTGGCCCCCGTGCCGGGCGTGATCTTGCGCAGTTTTTCGGCCAGCTCTTCCCCGCTCTCCGCGGCGGGCGCCGCCGGCTGCGCCGGCGCCACGTTCAGGCGCGCGATGGCGTCGAGGATGACCTGCGTATCGACGGACGCCGCGGGCGCTTCCTTCTCTGCGGGCAGCGCGGGCGAAAGGTCGATAAAATACGAAAGATTGAAGGACATCAGCTCGTGTTTGAGCTCGGTCAGGCTGTCCGTCTGTTCTTTGGTAGGCATTTCCGCCACTTCGCCGCGGACGGCCGCCATTTCGGAAACCGTGTCGTTGTCCTGGATCTCGAGGTCGGAATCGTTGAACAGGACTTTTTTGGCGGCGCGCAGACGGCGGACCAGATCTTCGTCGGGCAGCACGGAACTCTGTTCGAATTCGCGGCACACCGCCTCGAACTCGGCCAGCGCTTCGGGCGCATAGGTCACGGGCAGGTTGTGCGATGCGATCGCGTCCGCCACGGCCGCCAGCGCGTCCGCGCCCCAAACGTTCACGCGCGAAAGGCGCAGGCGGATGTCGGCGAGCATGGTCTCGCCGCGCAGCACGTTGCCGCTGACGATGTAGCGGTTGGCCGTATCCTTCGCCCCGTTCGCCGCGAGCAGCAGATCGGGGATCAGATCGTACGAAAGGGAATGCAGGTACTGCGACACGAGGGAATCGAGTTTACGGAACTCGGGCATGGTGCGCGTATCGAGCGAGCCGCGCAGCATGTTCTGCAGATCGTCGACCTTGCGTTCGACGGCCGAAAGCTTCGAGGCCGTGGCGACGGGCTCTTTCTCTTCCGACGATTCGAGCGCCGGCGCCGCGACCGCCGCGCCCAGCCCCGCGCCCGCCATCAGCGCGACGATGTGCTGTGCCAGCGCGTCGTAATCGATGCCGCCCGTGATCACGCGCTCGGCCACTTTGTCGGCCAGGGTGTTGTAATCGAGTTCGGGCGTCTGCAGCGCGTCCAGCTTTTCGGAAAGGGGCCGCAGGCTCTCTTCCAGAGACGGAGTTTCTTCCCCCGCCTTTTTGAGCTGGTCGAGCATGGACGAAAGATCGTCGTAGATCGCCATATCCTGCTTGTAGGTGTACTTCATTTCCTGCAGGATATCGTCCTTCATCTTTTCGATATCCATCGACAGGCTCAGATACATGCTCTCGATCGCGAGGGCGGGGTCGCCGCTCTTGAAATCGGCGACGGGGCCTGCCTGGCGCACGGCGGGCGCCTGCGCGCCGGCCGCCGCGGGCGCATTCTGCCCGGAAGCCTGCACGGCGTTGGCGTTCTGCGCCGCCGCGCGGGCCTTTTCGGCGCGGGCCTTCTCTTCGGCGGCGCGTTCGCGTTCGCGCGCGGCGAGGGCTTCGCGCTCGCGTTCGGCGCGCGAGATCTCGGCAAAGATCGTTTCGCGCTGTTTTTCCAGCCCGGCGACCAGGCTCTGCACCGCAGAGCGCTTGTATCCGTTGTATTCGTCCGTTACGGGCTCGCCGCGGCTGACGCGGAGCGCGTCGATCTCGTCCATCGACGCGAGGACGGAACGCATTTCAGCCAGGTATTTATCGGTCGCTTTCAACCGATCCGCTGCGGAAAGGTTGTTTTGATTTTTTTGCGTTTCAGACATAAGCGCCTCCCCTGTTTTTCGGAAACTTCCGGAAATTGCAAGCACCGCTTTTTACCATTTTACAACAAAACGGAAAAAAAGTAAATACTTTGTCGGGTTATTTTTGCCAATGCCGCGAACTTTTTATACCGCGGCGGGCGGCGCGGGCAAAAAATTTTCCGGCCCGGGCGTTTGTCGGCGCGAAAGGCTTGTCAAAAAACGCACTTTATTGTATAATTAGCGGGATAGGTCAATACGGGACGATCCCGAAGGAGTTACAACGTATGAGAGTTTACAATTTTTCGGCAGGTCCTTCCATGCTCCCCCTCGAGGTGCTGGAAGAAGCGCAGAAGGAGTTCCTCGATTTTGCGGGGACCGGCATGAGCGTGTGCGAGATCAGCCACCGCGACAAGGCTTTCGCCCCCATCGTGGAAGAAGCGGAAGCCAACCTCCGCGAGCTGATGAACATCCCCGACAACTACTGCGTGCTGTTCGTGCAGGGCGGCGCCAGCCAGCAGTTTGCGGCCGTGCCCCTGAACCTGATGCATACGGGCAAAGCCGATTACGTGGTGACCGGCAATTTCGCGAAAAAAGCCTGGCAGGAAGGCCAGATCTACGGCGAAGCGCGCAAAGTCGCCTCCTCCGAGGATAAAACGTATACCTACATCCCCGACGTGGACAAGATCGCCTTCAACGACGACGCCGACTACGTGCACATCTGCACCAACAACACCATTTTCGGCACGCGCTACGTCAAATTCCCCGAGACCAAGGCGCCGCTGGTGGCGGACATGAGCTCGGAGATCCTCTCGCGCGAAGTGGACGTGACCAAATTCGGCGTGATCTACGCCGGCGCGCAGAAGAACCTCGCCCCCGCGGGCGTGACCATCGTCATCGCGCGCAGAGACCTCATCGAAAACCCGCTGCCCGTCTGCCCGACCATGCTCAAATGGAAGACCCAGGCAGACAACGGCTCGCTGTACAACACGCCTCCGTGCTTCTCCATCTACATGGCAAACCTCGTTCTGCGCCACCTCAAAAAACTGGGCGGCGTGAAGGAGATCAACAAGGTCAACGAGTACAAGGCGGGGCTTTTGTACGACTTTATCGACAACTCTTCTTACTACACCAACAGCGTGGAAAAACAGTACCGCTCCATCATGAACGTGCCCTTCGTGACCCCGTCCAAAGAGACGGACGAAAAATTCGTCAAGGAAGCGAAGGCGGAAGGCCTGGTCACCCTCAAGGGCCATCGCCTCGTCGGCGGCATGCGCGCCTCCATCTACAACGCGATGCCCGTCGAAGGCGTGAAAAAGCTCATCGATTTCATGAAGAAATTTGAAAAAGAAAACGCCTGAACCGGAGGTCGGAAACATGCCTGAGATCCTCAAACTCAACGCGATCAGCGAGGTCGCCAACAAAGAATTCCCTGAAAACTATGTCTTTTCGGACGATGTGAAGAAGCCCGACGGCATCATGCTGCGCTCCTTCAACATGCACGAATATCCGCTGAACGACGAGCTCCTCGCCGTGGCGCGCGCGGGCGCGGGCACCAACAACATCCCCATCCCCGCCTGCACCGAAAAGGGCGTCGTCGTCTTCAACACCCCCGGCGCGAACGCCAACGCCGTCAAAGAACTGGTCATCTGCGAACTGTTCCTCGGCGGCCGCAAGATCGTCGACGCGATCGAATGGGTCAAGACCCTCAAAGGTACCGAGGGCATCGGCAAGGCCGTGGAAAAGGGCAAATCCAAATTCGTCGGCCACGAGATCCTCGGCAAAACGCTGGGCGTGGTCGGCCTGGGCGCGATCGGCGTGCTGGTCGCCAACACGGCGGCGAACCTGGGCATGAAAGTGCTCGGCTACGACCCCTACCTTTCCGTCGAAGGGGCGCTGCACCTCGACACCCGCGTGCAGACGGCCGACCTCGACACCCTGCTCAAAAACGCCGACTTCATCACGGTGCACGTGCCGCTGACCCCTTCCACCGAAAAGATGTTCAACGCGGAAGCGTTTGAAAAGATGAAGGCGGGCGCGGTGCTCATCAACAACTCGCGCGGCGAACTGGCCGACAACGCCGCCGTGATCGCGGCGCTGGAAAGCGGCAAGCTCGCGCGCTACATCACCGACTTCCCCGCGGACGAGCTCATCGGCGTTCCCGGCGCGATCTGCGTGCCCCACCTCGGCGCGTCCACGCCCGAAGCGGAGGACAACTGCGCGGCGATGGCTGCCAAAGAGCTGGTCGACTACATCGAAAACGGGAACATCACCCACAGCGTGAACTTCCCCGACGTATCCGCCCCCCGCGCGTCGGCGGCGCGCGTTTGCGTGCTGCACAAGAACGTCGAAGGCGTGATCTCGGCGATCACCTCCGTCATTTCGAAAGCGAACATCAACATCGCCAACCTGCTCGACAAGTCCAAAAAGGAAATGGCGTATATGATCCTCGACCTCGACGGCAAACCCGACGCAAAGACGGTCGACGCCATCCGCGGGCTGGACAGCGTCATCCGCGTGCGCGTGCTCGGCTGAGCGCGCCGCGGCAAAACCAAAAGCAAACCCTGCGCCCCGCCGCACAATGCGGCGGGGCCGTATTTTTCCCCGGAGACAAGCCCGTGAAAGTCAAACCGCATCCCCTGCCCCCGGACGAATGCGCCGCCCCGGGCGGCGAAGAACCGGCCGCCGTCCAGGCCGCCGCCGAAGAACCGGCCTCCGGAGCAGTTGTCCGCCCCGAAGAGCCTGCCGGGGAAGGGCCGGCCACGGCCGGGCCGCCCGACGCGCGGGAGGACGCCCCCGCCGGGAGCTCCCGCAAAAAGTCGGCGCTGCAGCTGTTCAAATTTCTGTGTTTTTCGCTGTCGGCGGGGGTCATCCAGCTCGCCTCCTTCACGCTGCTGTACAACGTGATCGCCTGGAAAAACTGGTGGGCGACCTACCTGATCAGCGTCGTGCTTTCGGTGCTTTGGAATTTTACCTTCAACCGCAAGTTCACCTTTGCCTCGGCGGGCAACGTGCCGCTGGCGATGGCGCTGGTCACCGTCTATTACTGCGCGTTCATCCCCGTTTCGGTGTTCGGCGGCAACGCCCTCGAGGCGGCGGGCTGGAACGGCACGCTGGTCACCCTGCTGATGATGGTCGCCAACTTCGCCACCGAATTCGTCTGGGACAAATTTGTGGTATTCAACGACCCTCTGCTCAAAAAGATCTTCCGCCCGCGCAACAAAAAGAAATGACGCGGCACACACCCCCACCGGCATAGCCGGCAGGTTTCTTTTCAGACAAAAAAACAGCGCCCCTCGGGAAAAGCCGAGGGGCGTTTTCGGTTGCTTTGCGAGCCGCGGCGCACGGAAGAGCGCCGCACGGTCTCCGTTCCGTCAGGCGTTGATCTCGGAATAGCTGTCCAGATCGGACGGCGTTTCGACCGGTTCGTCGGTCACGAGGATCCACGCCGCGGAATCCTGCTTGAAGGAGAACGAACTTCCGTCGCTCTCCATCTCGAACGACGCCTTGGCGACCGCGCCGTAGCCGGTAAACGCCTTGGTCTCCTTGTCGTAGGAGAAGTAATAGTCCGCCGTATCGAATTTGAGGGCGTCCTGCAGATTCAGCGCGGAAACCAGCGAACTGTACGCGTCTTCCAGATACTGAATGTACCCGTCGACGTTGAGGGAAACTTTGACTTTGACTTCGCTGCCGCCGTCGTCGATGTACACCGTGCTCCCGGTCCGGTCGAGCACCTCGAGCACCATGGAAACGACCTGCGGCACGAAATCGCCGCTCTCGACGTCGAATCCGCCGGCCATTTCTCCCACGGAAAGGCCCGCGGGAATGATGTACTTGCCCTTGACGGAAAGATCGTTTTCGCCGCCCGACCCCGTGCCGCTCATTTCGAGCTTGCCGTTCAGGTACGAAGCGCCCTTTTCGCTGTACACGGAACCGTCCAGCGAGACCAGCGAGTTCCCTTCTCCCGAAACTTCGGACAGAGACAGCCGGACGTTGCCGCCGCTGCGGGCGACGAGCGAGCCGTTTTCTTTGGTAAACGTCGTCGCATAGTCGACGTCCGTCTCCATTTCGTAACGCGAATCCAGAGTCAGCGACGTTCCGACGTTCGCGTCGATATCCATCGTCATGCCGCCCGTGGCGATCATGCGGACGCCGTACGTCCAGCCGTCGGCCGATTCGTCTCCGAGGCCGATGCCGTCCGACCTGAGCGCCAACCGCATTTCGGCGATCTCATCGGCGGTCGCGGGCGTCGAAAAATCGCCCTTGATATACACCCGGTCGCAACCGACGAACGCGGCGGCGCACGCCGCGATCAGCACGGCGCACAGAAAACACGCCAATCCTTTTTTCATCCTTCTCTTCTCCTTTTTTTTCTTATTTCCTTCCGGCGGAAGACGAACTTCCCCCGGTCCGGCACGTTCATTCTACCACAGGCCGCCGCGGCTGTCAACCCTCGCAGGCCGTTTTATCGAAACGTTTCGCGGCGCTCTCCCGAATCTTTCCGCGCGGCATGTTCTCTGTTTCGGGGGAATGATGCATACTTACCTTAAATTTTTTCATCCGATTTCGGATTTTTGCCGCATATTCCGCTATGCGCCGCCGGAAGATCCGCCCTCCGGGCCGCCGGAGGACGCCGTTTTCGCTTCTTCCGCCCGGGTCGGCGCCTCCGCGCCGGCCGTTCCGCCGCCCGACGGCGTTCCGGGCCTTTCCCCGCGCTCCGCCGGCAGACCGCGGCCCGCGCCGGACTCTTCTTTCCCGGCGAGCGACTGCACGTAAGCCTCGTCGCTGAGGCTGTTGACGATGAGGGCGAGTTCGACCAGCGGCGCCGCGGCGATGCCGCCGATGACCGGCCCGCACAGCCACACGGCCAGCGCCGAAACCCCTGCCGCCAGAGCCAGCACGGCCAGGTACCCCGCATACAGCGCGAGTATGTTTTTCAGGCAGACGACGCGGCGGAACGCCACTTTTTTCCGCCCGTGCACAAAATACGCCTCGACCAGATTGACGAAGCCGTACAGGAGTACGGCCAGCACGGCCAGCACGACGGCGCCCGGCCGCCAGAACAGGAACAGCACGCCCGCCGCAAACACGACGGCCGCCGCCAGCAGGGCGTTCAGCAGCGCCGACAGCACGAATTTCTTCCAAGAGCGCCGCGCGATCTCGCGGCGGACGAGCAGGCGCGTGACCCAGAACCCGACCGCAACGCCCGCGGCCGCAAAAAACAGGATGACGGCGACGCAGGCGAACAGGCGCTCCGCGAACAGCGCCACCGCCGCGGAGATCACGTCCACGTAAGACTGCGCGTCCCCCGTGAGGGAAGAGAACAGGCCGTTGAGGGTGTCTTCCAGCCAGGAAGTGGTGAGAATGTATTCGACCGCCCCCGCAAAATCGGCGGGGAGCTTGGCGATCTCCGCCTCAAACAGCCGGCGGAAGGCGTCCGCATCCAGCTGCGCCTCTTCGATGAGCCGCCGGACCGACGCCGCCAGGTCGCCCGCCGCCGAAACGGCTGCCGGCACGGCGACTGCCAGGGCGATCGCCAGGAAAAGGAACAGCGCCCCCAAAGGCGTAAAATAATATTTCAGATTTTTGCCAAAACTCTTCAGTGCGGCGACGATCATGCCCGACCTTCCCTGTTTTTCATCTCTCTGCCTGCGGCATCCCCATTCTAACACATCGCGCGCGCTTTGTCTATCCCGTGCGGCGTCTATCCTGTGCGGCCGCTTCGCGCCGCGGTATGAACGGCCCGCAGTTGCGCATACTGAAACCGGACGTTAAGGAGGTTCTACCTATGCCGAAAAAGAAGAAAAAGGTCCGCACGCTGACCGAACAGCAGTACAACGACTACCTGATGGCGCTCAAAGACGAGCGCCCGACCATGCTCATCGACAAAAACGGCAGGCGCACCCCGCAAAAATAAGGGCGGTCCCCCGCCGGCGCGCGACGCGCAGGTTTTTTTCTTCCGCTCTTTTGCGCTTTCGCTTCCGCCGCTCCGGCGCAAAGTTTTTTTCGGAAAAATGCGCGCAAACGGTTGACAACCGCCGCGCAAAGGAATATACTGTTATTGAACATTTGAAGAATTGTTCAATTGAGTGAGACCTATGGCGGAAAACACGGAAAAGGAAGGCCTCGGCGCGATCCGCAGCGCACTGCCGGACGACGAGGTGCTATACGAACTGGCCGAACTGTTCAAGATGTTCGGCGACCCGACGCGCGCCAAGATCCTCGGCTGTCTGCAGATCCGCGACCTGTACGTGGGCGAGATCGCCGAAGTTCTCGGCATGAGCGTTTCGGCCGTGTCGCACCAGCTGCGCGTGCTGCGCGGAGCCAAACTCGTCAAGGGCTCCAAAGAGGGCAAGGAAGTCCGCTACTCGCTGGACGACGACCACGTGACCAAGATCATGGAGTACGGGCTGACGCACGTCAACGAGGACAAGTAACGCAAAAAGCAGGGTACGCGCCCTGTTTTTTCGGGACATCAATTGAACAGTTGTTCAATGAAAAAATCATTCAAACGGGAAAAGGCGGCCGCCGGGCGGCGCCGGCCCGGAGAGGTTTTTTATGAAAAAGGTGTACAAACTGGAAGATCTCGACTGCGCGAACTGCGCCGCCAGAATGGAGCGCGCCATCGCCAGGATCGACGGCGTGGACGCGGTCAGCGTCAACTTCCTGACCCAGCGCATGGCGCTCGAGGCGGACGAAAGCCGCTTCGAGGAGATCATGGAGCGCGTCGTCAAGGCCTGCAAACGGGTCGAGCCCGACTGCAGGATCCTCCGCTGACGAAGGGAGGCAGCCCATGAAAGGTCCGGCCTTCACCGCCAGAGAAAAAAAGACGCTGGCGCGCATCCTCGCCGCGCTGGCGCTGTTTGCGGCGCTCTTTGCCGTCGACAAGGCCGTCGGCCTGGGCACCGTGTTCCGGGGCCGCGCGGCGTGGGTGTTCCCCTTCTGCCTGTATCTGGCCGTGTACCTGCTTATCGGGTACGACGTGCTGTGGCGGGCGGCGCGCAACATCGCGCACGGGCAGATCTTCGACGAAAACTTTCTGATGTGCCTCGCCACGGTCGGCGCTTTCGCTCTCGCCATCTACCGCGGCGCGTCGGGCATGGAGATCGAGGGCTTCGACGAGGCGTGCGCGGTGCTCCTGTTCTACCAGGTCGGCGAATTTTTTCAGGAATACGCCACCGGCCGCTCGCGCCGTTCCATTTCCGCCCTCATGGACATCCGCCCCGACTACGCCAACCGCAAGCAGGGAGACGGGTCGGTGCGCGTGGCGCCCGAAGAGGTGAAGGCGGGCGAAGTGATCGTCGTCAACCCCGGCGAAAAGGTGCCGCTGGACGGCGTGGTCATCCGCGGCGCGTCCGCGCTCGACACCAAGGCGCTGACGGGCGAATCGCTCCCGCGCGACGTGGCCGAAGGGAGCGAGATCGTCAGCGGGAGCGTGAACATCACCTCGCAGCTCGAAGTGCGCGTGAGCCGCGAATTTTACGATTCGACGGTCTCGAAGATCCTCGAACTGGTGGAAAACGCCTCCGAACAGAAATCGAAGACCGAAAACTTCATCACCCGGTTCGCGCGGTATTACACGCCCGTCGTGGTCGGCGTGGCCGTTTTGCTGGCCGTGGTGCCGGGGCTGATCACCGCCGACTGGGCCACCTGGATCTACCGCGCGCTGAGCTTTCTGGTCGTATCCTGCCCGTGCGCGCTGGTCATCTCCATTCCCCTCTCCTTCTTTGCCGGCATCGGCGCGGCATCGCGCTACGGCATCCTGATCAAGGGGTCGGGTTACCTCGAAAAATTTGACCGCGCCGACGTCTTCGTGTTCGACAAGACGGGCACATTGACCAAGGGCAGCTTCGCGGTGACGCGCGTCGCCCCCGCCGGCGGCGCGTCCGAAGAGGACGTGCTGCGCCTGGCGGCCATCGCCGAGCGCGATTCCGCCCACCCCATCGCCGGGTCGGTGCGGGAGCGGTACGGCAAACCAGCCGAAGGCGGCTACACGCTGACGAACATCGCCGGCGAAGGCATTTCCGCCGCCAGAGACGGCAGCGTCATCCTCTGCGGCAACGAGAAGCTGATGGAGCGCAGCGGCGTTTCGTACGTGCCGGAAACCGGCCTCGGCACCGTCGTCTACGTGGCCGAAAACGGCCGCTTCGTCGGCTCGCTGCTCATCTGCGACGAGGTCAAACCCGAAGCGAAGGAAGTGATCGGCCGGCTGGGGAGCATGGGCTGCAAGACGGTGATGCTGACGGGCGACAACGAGGCGATCGCCGCGAGCGTGGCCTCCGAACTGGGCGTCACGGCGTACAAGGCCTCGCTTCTGCCCCAGAACAAGGTCGAAGAGGTGGAGGCCCTGCTTGCCGAAAAGGGACCGAAAGACGTTTTGTGCTTCGCCGGAGACGGCATCAACGACGCGCCCGTGCTCATGCGCTCGGACGTCGGCATTGCGATGGGCGGCGTGGGCAGCGACGCGGCCATCGAGGCCTCGGACATCGTGCTGATGAAAGACGACCTGCGCGGCATCGCCCTGGCCAAACGCATCGCCCGAAAGACGATGGCCGTCGTCATGCAGAACATCGTGTTCTCCATCGCCGTCAAAGTCGCCATCCTCATCCTCTCGGCCGTCGGCCTGACCAATATGTGGGTCGCCGTGTTCGGCGACGTGGGCGTGGCGGTCATCGCCATCCTCAACGCCATGCGCGTCAACGGCAATTATCTGCGCGAAAAAAGGCGGCCGAAAGACCCTGCCGCCGCCTGACGGCAGCGCAAACGCCCATAAAACGCATGATACAGCGGCGGGGCGCCTTCCCGCGGAAGGGCGCCCCGCCGCTTTTGTTTTGCCGTCAGCGGGCAAACTGCGAATTGTACAGGTTGTAGTAGAATCCCCTCTTTTCCATCAGCTCGGCGTGCGTGCCCTGCTCGATGACCGAGCCATCGTTCATGACGAGGATGACGTCGGCGTCGAGGATGGTCGAGAGGCGGTGCGCGACGATGAAGGAGGTGCGGCCCTGCATGATCTTGCGGAAGGCCTTCTGGATGCGCATCTCGGTCATGGTGTCGATGTTGGACGTCGCCTCGTCGAGGATGAGCATGGGCGGATCGGCGAGCATGACGCGCGCGATGCACAGCAGCTGGCGCTCGCCCTGCGACAGGTTCGCGTTGCTCGTGAGCACGGTGTCGTACCCATCGGGCAGGTTGCGGATGAAAAAGTCGCAGTACGCGGCCTTCGCGGCCGCCTCGATCTGCCCGCGCGAGGCGTCTTCCCGCCCGTAGGCGATGTTCCAGGCGACCGTTTCGCCGGCGAGGAAACTCTCCTGCAGCACCATGCCGAACAGCTTGCGGTATTCGTCGAGCGGGATGTCCGCCGCGTTCACGCCGTCGACGTAGATGGCGCCGCTGCGCAGATCGTAAAAGCGCATCAGCAGGTTGATCAGCGTCGTCTTGCCGCAGCCCGTCGGCCCGACGATGGCGACTTTGCTGCCCGCCTTCACGTCCAGATGAAAGTGCTCGATGAGCGGGCGGGCGGGGTCGTACGAAAAGCAGGCGTCCTCGATGCGGATCTCCCCGCGCACGCGCTCGATGTGTGCGGAGCCGCCGCGGCGCTCCCCTTCCTCGTCGATGACCTCGAACACGCGCGCCGCCGAGGCAAAGGCGTTCTGCAATTGGGTCACCACGCCCGAGATTTCGTTGAGAGGCTTGGTGTACTGGTTGGTATAGCTGAGGAACACCGAGAGCATGCCGACGGTGAACCCGCTCAGCGTCAGCGCGCCGAGCACGAGGTCTCCGCCCCGGCTGAGCACGCAGAACACCGCGCCGAGCACGCACACGAAGGCGGTGATCACCGCGTTGACGAAGCGCGTGCTGGGGTTGGTGAGCGCCGAAAAATACTGCGCCCGCCAGCCGATCTCGTACAGTTCGGCGTCGATCTTTTCAAAGCGGCGGCAGGATTCCTCTTCTTCGTTGAACAGGATGACCGTCTTCTGCCCGCCGATCATCTCCTTCGCGTGCGCCGCCAGCCGCCCCTGCACTTTGACCTGCATGCTGAAACTTTTGAAGGTGCGCTTGGTGATGGACGAGGCGACGAACAAAGACAGCGGCGTGAGCACCACGACCACCAGGGCGATGATGTAGTTGATGACGAACATCACCACGAGGGTGACGGCGATGGTCATCACGCCCGTGAACAGCTGCGCCGCGCCCTGCAGCAGGCCGTCGGAGAGGATATCCACGTCGTTGACCACGCGCGCGATCACGTCGCCCTGGGCATGGCTGTCCACATACCGGATGCGCACGTCGGTCAGTTTTTCGAACGCCTCGCGGCGCAGATCGCGCACGAGTTTGTAACAGAGCGAATTGACGCAGTTGCCCAGAAGTTTCTGCGAGAGCGCCGCCAGCAGCACGCACAGCGCGAAGCCGCCCACCATCCTGTAGACCGCGGCAAAATCGACCTGCCCGGCGCCGACCATGTTGTCGATGGCAAAGCCGTACAGCACCGGGCCGACCAGCGTGAACCCGACGTACAGAACGCTGAACAGCGCCGCTCCGACGACGTATCCTTTATACGGCCGCACATAGCCGAGAAGGCGCCGCACGATGCCCTTGCGCAGGGCCTTTTTTTCGTTCCTCTTCTTCATTGCGCCGCCCTCTCCTGTGAATCGCAGATCTCGCGGTACAGCCCGCAGGTGCGGTACAGTTCTTCGTGCCGGCCCGCCCCGGCGACGCGCCCGTCCTCCAGCACGAAGATGGCGTCGGCGCCGCGGATGGACGAGGCGCGCTGGGATACGATGATCGTGGTCACGCCTTCGAGCGAGGCGATGTTAGCGCGCACTTTTGCGTCCGTCGCAAAATCAAGCGCGGAACAGCTGTCGTCCAGGATCAGGATGGCCGGCCGGCCGATCACCGCGCGCGCGATGGTCAGGCGCTGGCGCTGCCCGCCCGAAAAGTTGCGCCCGCTTTCGGCCACGGGCTGGTCCGGGCCGCCCTTTTCGGCGACGAACCCGTCCGCACAGGCGACGCGCAGCGCCGCCGCGATCTCTTCGTCGGTGGCGTCCGCCTTGCCCCACAGCAGGTTGGAGCGCACCGTTCCCGAAAAGAGGGCGGCGTTCTGCGGCACCATGCCGAACAGGAAGCGCAGGTCTCGCACGGCATAATCGCGCACGTCCCGCCCGAAGATTTCCACCTTCCCCTCGCTCGCGTCGTACAGCCGGGGCAGCAGGTTGACCAGCGTCGACTTGCCGCTGCCCGTGCCGCCGATGATGCCGACGGTCGCGCCGCGCGGCACGGTCAGGCTGATGTTTTCCAGCGAATACTGCTTCGTGCCGGCGTACGAAAAGCTGACGTTTTCCAGCCGCACGGCGGGCGCGGAAAGATCGCACTGCGCCCCCGCGCCGTCCGCAATGGAAGAACGGGTATCGAACACCTCGCTGACGCGGTTCATGGAGGCGTGCGCCTTCGTGAACAGGGAAACGAGGTTGGAGATGACGATCATGGCGTTGAGGATCTGCGCCATGTAGTTGATGAGCGCGACGATCTCGCCGCCCGTGAGCGCGCCCGCGTTCACCTTGAAACCGCTCCACAGCAGGATAAGCGCGACGCCGAAATTGACGATGGCGTAGGTGAGCGGGTTCAGGAAGGCGGAGATCTTCCCGATCTTCAAAGAATTGTCGAGCATGTCCTGCGCGGCGCCGTCGAAGCGCGCGCGCTCTTTCTCGCGCGTGGAGAAGGCCCGCACGACGCGCGCGCCCTCCAGGTTCTCCCCCGCGATCTGCGTCAGGCGGTCGAGCTTTTGCTGGTTTTTGGCGTAATACGGCACCGTCTTGTGCATGATCAGCCACAGCACGACGCCCACCCCGACGGACGCGGCGGCGACGAGCAGCCCGATCTGCCAGTCGATGACCAGGCAGAGGACGACCGACCCGACCGCGATGAACGGCGCGCGGACGACGAGGCGGATGATCATGGCCACGGCGCTCTGCATCTGGTTGACGTCGTTGACGGTGCGCGTGACCAGCGAAGAGGCGCCCAGCTTATCCAGCTCGCGGTAGGAAAGGGTGTTGATGTGGCGGAACAGGGCGTTGCGCACGTTGGTGCCGAACCCCTGCGACACGATGGAGGCGCTGCGCTGGCAGAAGAGGGCGCACACAAAGCCCACGGCGCCCATCGCCAGCATGACGCCGCCGCCGGCAAGCACGTAGCCGATGCTCGCGCGCTCGGCGACGCCGACGTCGATGATGTTGGCCATGACCAGCGGCACCAGCAGCTCGAGCGCCGCCTCGATCCACTTGGACAGCGGACCGAGGATGCACTGCCATTTGTACTCTTTCAGATAGGGAAAATAACGCTTCACGGATTGTTCTCTCGCTTCCGCCGCGCGGCGGCTGTCCGGTAAAATAATAGTCTCTTTCTTTATTATACGTGGAAACGCGGCGGAATGCAAGCGAAATGGCCCGCGCCGGCTCTGACGAGCCTGCGCGGGCCTCCCTTCCCCCTTATTTCCCGTTTTTTCTTATAAAAGGATGCAGATCACGCCGCCCTTGCCTTCGTTGACGATGCGCATCACCGCGCGGCGGAGCTTGGAACGCGCCTCGTCGGGCATGTTGGTCAGCTTTTCGCACAGGCCGCTCAGCGCCATTTCCTTGAAGGTGCGGCCGAACATGTCGGTGTTCCAGAGCGCTTCGGCGTCCTTTTCGTAGCTCTCGATCATGCCCTTGGCGATCTCTTCGCTGCGCGCCGCCTCGCCCGTGACGGGCGTGAGTTCGCTGTGCACGTCGATCTTGAGCACGTGATACGAGGGGGCGTCCGCCTTCAGACGCACGCCGCAGCGGCCGTTTTTGCGGAACAGCTCGGGCGCCTGCAGCGCCATGTCTTCCGCGGCGGGACCGACCACGCCGTAACCGTTCGTCTCGGCCGCCGCAAAGGCGCCGCGGAACTTCTCGTAAAAGCGCTTGGCCTCTTTCAGCGACGCGACGTACGCCATCAGGTGCAGATCGTCCGACACGTCTTCGCCGCACTCGCGGCTCATCATGCGGTAGAACACGCCCTCTCTGGCGGCCAGGCGCAGCACGGCGCGGCCGGAGGCCGGGTCCGTCTCGCACGATTCGCAGTATACGTCTCCCTCCGCAAAGGCTTCCTGCAGCCGCGCGCAGTCGGCAAGCCGGCGCACCGAAGGCGCGGCCTCGCGCACTTTTTGCAGGATGGGCGCCACCGTTTCGCTCTCGGCGGGCAGCACGCTCATCCACGCGGGGATCTCGATCTCCATCGCCAAAGGCGGAAAACTGAACAGCAGTCCTCCGAGCGCTTCGGAAAGGTCTCCGTTTCCGGCGCAGTTGCACGGATAGGCGGGAACGCCGTACGTTTCGGAAAGGGCCTGCGCCAGCGCGAGGCATTCGGCGGAATCGGGCCGCGCCGTGTTCACCACGATCACGAACGGCCTGCCCGACGCGCGCAGGCGCGCCGCGCATTCGCGCTCTTCCCCTTCCGAGCGCCCTTCGCCGAAGGACCCGTCCGCGACGAGCAGCACGGCCGCGGCGTACGCAGACGCGCCCCCCTCGCACAGCGAAAAGTGCGCCCCGCCCTCCAGCCGGACGGTCGCCAGCGACGTTTCGCCGCTCTGCAGGGCCGCGCCCGACTGCCCGGCGAACGCCTCGATGAGCGAGGTCTTGCCGCACTTCGCCGCCCCGACGACGGCGACGTCGCACCCGCCGCCCGCGCGGGCGGCAAACGCCGCGAACATCTCGTTTTCCATAAAAAACAGCCTCCCATATACCAAAACTTTCGATACACGGAAGCCGATGCCCCCTCCGTGCAGTACAGTTCAGTATATGAGAGGCCCGCGCGGAAAATGCCCGCGCGCCGTATTTTTTGCCTTTTCTTCGGGCGCACACAGCCCTGCGGCGCCGCTCAGCCCTTGTTTTTGTGCGAAAGCTTTTTGACGGAAGTGCGGTGTTCTTCCCCCGCCAGCAGCGCCACGAGGTTTTTGCGGTGCGCGAACCAGGTGAGGAAGCAGTCGAGCGCCAGCAACAGGAACACGGCGATCACCCAGCCGTTGAGCAGCAGCCCCGCGTAGCGGCGGTAGAAGAAGATACCCTGCGCCGCCGTCAGCAGCGTGATGCCCAGCAGGCTGCCCATCGAACCCCATTCGCTGACCAGGATATACAGCAGGGTCAGCACGAGGATGCCCAGCACGACGAAGATCATCCACCACTCTTCGCAGCACAGCGCAAAGGCGTACATACCGAGGGTGGAGGCCACGCCCTTGCCGCCCTTGAACTTCATCGTCACGGGATAGATGTGCCCGACGATGACCGAAACGCCGCACAGGTAGCGCGTGAAGTCGGAAACGAGCACGTCGGTGCCCGCAAATACGCAGCCGCGGAAGATCAGGTACCCCGCCAGCACGGGCAGGCCGCCCTTGACCATATCCAGAAAGAGCGTCAGCCCGCCGATCTTCAGCCCGAACTGCCGGCTCATGTTCATGGTGCCGGGGTTGCCGCTGCCCATCTTGCGCACGTCCTTGTGCTTGAGTTTGGAAATGAGCAACGCAAAGTTGAAGCAGCCGACGAGGTAAGACGCGGCCGCCATCAGGACGAACCAGTACCAAACGTCTCCAAGGTACAATTCCCGCATAAGACCATACCCCCCCCCGCGTCAGAGCGCGGCTCCGTCTTTTTCGCCCCGCCCTCGCGCCACGATGCGGACGGGCGTACCCGAAAAATCGAAGGCGCGGCGCAGCACGTTTTCCAGATACCGCCGGTACGAAAAATGCAGCAGCGCCTCGTCGTTGACGGAAAGCACGAAGGTCGGCGGGCAGACGGAAGGCTGGGTGCAGTAGTACACTTTCAGCCGCCGCCCGTTGTACGAGGCTGGCTCGTTGGCGCGCACGGCGTCCAAAATCAGGTCGTTAAGGGCGCCCGTGGTGACGCGGAACGAGGCGTGCGCGTACACTTCGCGCGCAATGGAAAGCACCTTTTCGGCGCGCTGGCCCGTCTTGGCGGAGATATAGACGGACTTATAATAGTCCATGAATTTGAGGTCGGCCTTCAGCTTCTCTTCAAATTTCTGCACGGTGTGGGCGTCCTTTTCGATGAGGTCCCACTTGTTCATGACGATGACGGAAGGTTTGCCCTGTTCGTGCACGTACCCCAGAATTTTGACGTCCTGCTCGGTCAGCCCTTCCGCGCTGTCGACGACCAGCAGACACACGTCGGCGCGGCGCACCGCGTCGAACGCCCGCATGACGCTGTAATATTCGACGTCGTCGGAAACGTTTTTCTTTTTGCGGATGCCCGCCGTGTCGATGAGGGTGTATTTTTCGCCGTCCAGCTCGAAAGGGGTATCGATCGCGTCGCGCGTGGTCCCGGCGAGCGACGTGACGATGGTGCGTTCGAAGCCCAGAAGGCGGTTCACCAGGCTGCTTTTGCCCGCGTTCGGCTTGCCTACGACGGCGATCTTCAGCCGGTCGCTCTCCTCCTCTTCCCCGCCGTCGAAATGCTCCACGGCGGCGTCGAGCAGATCGCCGATGCCCTGCGAATGCTCGGCCGAAACGGGGAACGGCTCGCCCAACCCGAGCGCGTAAAAGTCGAACAGTTTGTCCGGCGAGAAGTCGTCGATCTTGTTCACCGCCAGAAGGACGGGCTTTTTGCTGCGGCGGAGCTTGTCTGCGACCTCGTAGTCGGAAGAGGTCAGCTCTTCGCGCCCGTCGACGAGCAGAACGATGACCTGCGCCGTTTCGATGGCGACGTCTGCCTGGCGCAGGATCTCGCGCCACATGGTATCCTGCGAGCGCAGTTCGATGCCGCCCGTGTCGACGACGGCGAATTTTTTGCCGCGCCACTCGGCGTCGGCATACAGCCGGTCGCGCGTGACGCCCGGGCGGTCCTCGGTGATGGAGAGCCGCCGCCCGACGATCTTATTGAAGAGGGTGCTCTTCCCCACATTGGGGCGCCCCACGATGGCGATGAGTGGATTCATGAATCTTCCGTCCGAAATTCTACCGGGTATTTTTTCTCATTATACAAAATCCGCCCGGAAAAGTAAAGAAAAAAAGGCGGCCCGCCGCTCCGGCAGACCGCTCTTTTGCCTTCCGATTTCAGAAAAGCCCGCAGATCGCGCTGGCCACGTACAGCGCCACGGCGATCCAGTAGATGATGACCCACGCTTTTCCGTGCGCGCGGGCAAACCGCCAGCCGCCGAACGCGATGCCCAGCAGCAGGGCGATGTCCTTGATCAGGTTCAGCACCGCGGGCAGTTTCCCCGTGATCTCTACGCCGATCAGCGGCAGTACGTTGTTGATAAAGATGAGCAGGGCCGCCAGCCCGAGGGCGATATAGCAGCACAGATTGATAAAATCTCTGCGCGCCTGGCCTTCCGTTCTCTGTCTGTTTGCCATAAACCAAATGATCTCCTTTTTCAAAAAAGTCAAGGGTATTTTACCACGCTCGCGGGGGCGATGGCAAGCGAATGCCCGCAGATTTTCGGTTTTTCCCCCGAAAGCCGCGCCCCGCACCTTGCAGCCGTTTGCGTTTCTTCCCCAAATATGTTATACTGCATTATATGGGAAACGACGGGGTCCCGCCTTCCCCGTGCGAGAATCGGAAAAAAGGGAGAAAACCATGGCGCTGGTCAATGCAAAGTGCACCAACTGCGGCGGCACGCTGCGCGTCAACGACGAAAACGAAACCATGATCTGCCCCTATTGCAGGTCGGCGTTCGCCGTCGAAAAGGCCGTCAGCAACTACAACTTCGTCTACAACACCGTCATCAACAACGACATCAAAGCGGGCGTCGTGAACATTTACGGGAGCGAAAAAAGCCCCGAATTTACCGTGGAGAGCGGCATCCTGACCGCCTATTCGGGCGAAGCGACCGAACTCGTCATCCCCGACAACGTGCTCGAGATCGGCGAGGGCGTCTTTGCCGGGCGCCGGTACCTGACGCGCGTGCAGCTGCCCTCCCGCCTGCGCCGCATCGCCGACGCCGCCTTTTTCGGCTGCGAAAACCTGGAAAGCATCGACCTGCCCGACACGCTCGAATCGATCGGCATGCTCGCCTTCGCGCACTGCCGCGCCCTCCGCGCGGTCTCGCTGCCCGCGCGCCTGCGGGCCGTCCGCTGGGAAGCCTTCCACGACTGCACGGGGCTGGAAGCCGTCCGCTACGGCGGGTCGCTCGAAGACTGGTGCCGCCTGTTTTACATCGGCGCCGACCGGCAAAAGGAGGTGGCCTTCGACGAGGCCGTGTACACCCGTTACGAGGGACGCGGCAGGCGGACGCTGTGCAATTACGGCGAAAGCAACCTCTACAACCACCTGTTCGCCAACGCGCAGCAGCTGTACATCGGGGGCAGGCTCGTCGAGGGCTGCGTGGAACTGCCCGACGAATGGCTCGCTTCTCTGGACGAGGGGGAATTCCACCCCTACTGTTTCCAGGCGTTCCGCGGCTACCGGCCGATCGAACGGTTTGCGCTCGGCAAAAAATATCTGCGCGCCCTGCGCGCCGCCCGCCACTGCTTCGTGTGCGGGTTCAGCCGCATATCTCCTTGGGGGAAATGCCTCGACTGCGGGGTAAAATACACCCGCCTCCGCTGACCGCCCGCTGAAAGGGCGCCTCTGAAAACAGAAACAAACACCGAGCCCCCGCGGGGCGCATATAGCGCCCCGCGGGGGCTTTCCTTCCGGCGTTCCCGGGAACGCCGCCGTCTATTTTTCTTTTTCGTAGATGTACACGCCGTCTTCGCCGTCGTCTTCGGCAAAGCGGACGGCGATGCCCTCGCGCTTGGAGGTGGGAACGCTCTTGCCCGTGAAATCCGCCTTGAAGGGCAGTTCGCGGTGGCCGCGGTCGATGAGCGCCAGAAACTGGATCTTCGCGGGGCGGCCGAGCTGCATCACTTCGGAGATGGCGGCGCGCACCGTGCGTCCGGTGTAGATCACGTCGTCGCACAGAAGAACCGTCTTTCCGTCCACCCCGAAGGAGATCTCGCTGCCCGAAAATTCGATCTCCGAGGCGGGATCTTCCAGATCGTCGCGGTACAGAGCGATGTCGAACACGCCCATGGGCACGTCCGTCCCCTCGATGGCGTCGATATCCGCTTTGACTCGCCGCGCCACCGTGACGCCGCGCGTGCGGATGCCGATGACGACGAGGTCTTCCGCCCCGTCGTTTTTTTCGATGACCTGGTGCGCCAGCCGCCGCAGCGTGTTGCGCATCCCGGCGGCGTCCATCAGTTTTCCCTTGATCTTCATGCGCTCTCCCTCCGCTTCAAGCGCGCTTTTTCCGCGCCTTCGCGCGGGTCTTTCGGGGGCGGTTTCAGCCCGGGCCGCCTTCTCCCCGTTCCAACGCGTCCAGCACCCGCACGAAATGCGCGGGGAGCGGCGCCGTGAACGTCATGCGCTCGCCCGTGCGCGGATGCGTGAACGAGAGTTCGCAGGCGTGCAGCAGCTGGCCGTCCAGCCGGAATTTCTGTTTTTTGGTGCCGTATACGGGATCGCCGACGATCGGGTGCCCGACGTGCCGGCAATGCACGCGGATCTGGTGGGTGCGGCCCGTTTCCAGCCGGAACCGCACGAGGGTATACCCCTGCGGAAAGCGCCGCACCACTTCGAAGTTGGTGGCGGCGCGGCGGCCCTTCCCCGCCGGAACGACGGCCATCTTCGTGCGGTCGGCCGGGCTGCGGCCGATGAACGTCTCGATGTGCCCCGCATCCTCGCGGAACAGCCCCTCGCACAGCGCGAGGTAGACGCGCGAACACGTCTTGTCGGCGATCTGCGCCGAAAGCGACAGGTGCGCCGCGTCGTTTTTGGCGACGACGAGCAGGCCCGAAGTATCCTTGTCGATGCGGTGCACGATGCCCGGCCGCACCACGCCGTTGATGGTGCTCAGGCTGCTGAGCCGGTACAGCAGCGCGTTGACGAGCGTGCCCGTCCAGTTGCCGCTGCCCGCGTGCACCGTCAGCCCCTGCGGCTTGTTCACCACCGCGACGTCTTCGTCCTCGTAGACGATGTCGACCGGGATATCCTGCGGGGTCAGATCGAGGATCTGCGGCGGCGGAAGTTCGACGTCGAATTCTTCCCCCGCGGCGACCGGGCGCGACGCCTTCGCCGGCTCTCCGCCGCGAAGCACGCGTCCCTCGTCGATCAGTTTTTTGGCCGCCGAACGGGTCATGCCCAGCGCTTCCGCCAAAAATACGTCCAGCCGCGAGCAATCCCGCTCCGCCGCGACGCGCCGTCTATCCATCCCGCTTTTCGTCCGCGGCGGCGCCGTCCGGCCGGCCCTCTTCCGCATGCGGCATCGCGCCGATGTCGTTGTCGACCTCGTTCCCGCGCGCGGCCAGGTCTTCGGCGGCGGCGTGCAGGGCCGATTCTTCTTCCCGCTTCTGTTTGCGGAAGCGGAACAGCGCGTCTTCGTCCACGAACAGCAGCGCCAGGATGAACAGCACCACCCCCGCCGTGACGGCGAGGTCGGCCACATTGTTGTAAAAATCCGTGAAGCCGAGGTTCATGTAAATGAAGTCGCGCACGCCCTGTTCGACGCAGCGGTCGATCAGGTTCCCCGCCGCGCCCGTCATGATAAAAATGATGGAATAGCGCAGGAAGCGCTTCTTTTTCGGGATCTTCAGAAATACGATCAGAAAGACGAGCAGCGCCACGCCCGTGATGGCGATCAGCGCCGGCTGCGCCCATTCCTTGCCCGCCAGGAAACCGAAGGAAATGCCCGTATTGAGCGGAATGGCCTCAAACCCGAAAATGTTGGGGATCAGCATGATCCCGTGCCCGTACAGCGCATAGGCCACGGCCTTGCTCAGCTGATCGGCCAGCAGGATCACAAAAAACCAGAAAGCATACCACACGATCGATCAAGTACTCCTTATTCGTCCATCAGCCCGAGGTTGCGGCAGAGCTTTTCGAGGTCGAGTTCTCCTTTGGGGTTGAGCACCTCGTCCAGGTTGAACCCGCTCTCTTCTTCGCCCTCGACGTACCGCCCGATCACTTCTTTGGGGTCGAACGGTTGTTCCGTTTCGGGCGCGCCGCCCGCAAACCCGGGGTCCTGCCCCAGCAGGGCAGACAGGTTTTCGGCAAATTCGGCGTAGCGCTTCGCCTCGCCCGCGGGGATCACATCGCGCATCTGGGCGGCGAGTTTTTTCCATTTGTCGGCGAACAGTTTGAGGGTGCGCCACTCCGTTTCCGCCGTCATGCGGTACAGCGCCTTGATCTCTTCGCCCTTGCTCTCGGCGTCCACGATCGCGCGGCCGACCTTGCCTTCGCGGTCCTTGTATTCGGCCAGGCTGGCGCGCAGACTGCGGTTTTCGGCCGTCAGCCCTTCCAGCCGGTATTCCAGCTGGCGGATCTTGGTCTCGTACGCCTCGCGGATGCCGGCGATGAGTTGCTCCGTCTCTTTTTGCGTGAATTTTTTAGCCATTTTCCCCTCGGATCTGTGCGATCAACTGATTTTTGACGTCATACAGCTTTTGCGAAAGGTCGACCTTGTACACGTGCGGGTTGTCCAGCCGGCGGTACTCGTCCCAGAAAGTTTCCTGTTCCTGCCGCGCGTAGGCGCAGATCTCGGCAAGGGAGGGCATCTCGTACACGGGCCTGCCGCCGCGCAGCACGGGCACGGTGAGCGGCCGCACGGTGTAGTCGGTAAAGGTGGTCCGCTTCCACGTCTCTTTGGGGTGGAACACCGTCAGCGGCTTGCTCTCGTCGATGCGCTCGCCGCGCACGCAGATCAGGTCGGCCTCGGCCTTGCCCGTCTTTTTGTCGTAGATGCGGAACACTTCTTTGAAACAGGGATTGGTGATCTTATCGGAATTGTCCGACAGCTTGATCTTGGGGATCTCTTCCCCGCCGCTCACTTTGAGCGAAGCGAGCTTATATACGCCGCCCAGCGCGGGCAGGTCTCCGCCCGTGATGAGTCTGGTTCCCACCCCCCACAGGTCGATCCTGGCGCCCTGGCTTTTGAGGGAGGCGATGGTGCGCTCGTCCAGATCGCCCGAGGCGCAGATCACGCAGTCGGGGAAGCCGGCCTCGTCGAGCATGCGGCGGGCGCGCTTGGAAAGGTAGGCCAGGTCCCCGCTGTCGAGGCGGATGCCCTTTGGCTCGTGCCCCGCCGCGCGCAGTTCGCGGAAGACGCGGATGGCGTTGGGCACGCCGCTTTTCAGGGTGTCGTAGGTGTCGACGAGCAGCAGGCAGGCGTCGGGGAAGATCTCCGCATACGCCTTGAACGCCTCGTATTCGGAGGAAAAGTTCATGACCCAGCTGTGCGCGTGCGTGCCCGAAACGGGAATGCCGAACAGCTGCCCCGCGAGCACGTTCGAGGTGGAAGAGCAGCCGCCGATCACCGCGGCTCGCGCGCCGTACACGCCCGCGTCGGGCCCCTGCGCGCGGCGCAGGCCGAATTCCATCACCGCGTCCCCCGCCGCCGCATAGGCGACCTTGGCGGCCTTGGTGGCGATGAGCGTCTGGTGGTTGACGATGTTCAGAAGCGCCGTTTCCAGCAGCTGCGCCTCGGGCAGCGGCGCGCGCACGGTGAGGATGGGCTCTTCGGGAAACACCACCGTCCCTTCGGGCACGGCGTATACGTCCCCCGTGAAGCGGAAGGCGCGCAGATAGGCGAGGAAGTCCTCGTCAAACAGTTCCAGCGAGCGCAGGTAGGCGACGTCTTCTTCCGTAAACCGCACGGAGCGGATGTACTCGACGGCCTGTTCCAGCCCCGCCGCCACCGAATAGGTGATCAGCCCGTTGCGGCGGAAAAAGAGGTCGAAGACGGCGACGTCGTCCTTCTTTCCGTTTTTGAGGTACCCGCTCATCATCGTGAGCTGGTACAGGTCTGTCAGCAGCGTCAGGTTGCGGCTCATCGGTCTTTCTCCGGCCCGTCTTTCGTACCGCCCTGCACGGGCGAATGGCAGAAGGGGCAATAGGCGACGTTCTCTTCCGCCACGAACCGCGCGCCGCAGGCGGGGCATTCGAGCACCCGTTTGGCGGGCTTGCCCTCTTCGCCCTTCGCGGCAGGCTGCCCGGCCGCAGGGCCTGCATCGCCCGTTCCGGCCGCAGGGTTTGCGGCCTCTTCGGCGGCCTTTGCGGCGGCGACGCGCAGTTTGTTCGCCTCTTCCATCTTCTTTTTCTGTTCTTTGGTGTAATAGGCGGGAAGGATGGCCAGCGGCTCGCCCAACCCCGGCGCGGCGCCGAAACAGCGCCCGTATTTTTTGCGGTTCCACAGCAGGATGCCCAAAAACAGCAGCACCCCGCCCACCGCCATGATCAGCGCAAACACCTGTGAGATGGGCACATGCGAACCGAGGATGTAACTCGGCTCGCGCAGCGGCTCCATGATCGAGCGGACCGTGCCGTAGCCGAAGAAATACCCCGCCACCGCCAGGCCGTGCGGTTTTTTCTTGCAGTTCCACATCAGCGCGAACAGCAGCGCGAAAATGAGGATGTTCAGCAGGCTTTCATAAAAGAAAAAGGCGTAATGCCATTCCCCCACGCGTTCGATGTACACGCCGAAGGGGAACCATTGCAGCGCCTCGTCTGTGATGAGGGGGCCGTACACTTCCTGGTTGAAAAAGTTCCCCCAGCGCCCGAGGCCCTGCGCCAGGATGACGCCGGGCAGCAAACAGTCGGCCACGCGCAGGAAGTTGATCTTGTGGATGAGGCAGAACAGCACCACGCCGAGCGCCCCGCCGATCACGCCGCCGATGATGGACAGCCCGCCGTCGCGGAAGCCCGTGAACCATTCGGCGATGGACGTGGACGGGTCGGTGACGACGTAAAAGGTGCGCGCGCCGACGATGCCGAGGGGCAGGATGCAAAGAAGCAGGTCGATGGTCCAGTCGACGGGGATGTTGCGCCGTTTGAACAGGAGCGCGACGACGCCCGTCGCGACCAGAATGCCCACGACGATGCAGACTGCATAGTAATAGATATCGAATCCGAAGATCTGAAAAGAACGCGCGGGCGGGTCGTAGTTGGGCGCGGCCGCGTTCAGGGCTGAAATCATTCTGACCTCTTGCGCCGCGCGGACAGCGCGGCTTCCATCGTAAACTGCCTTTATTATACCATATCCGCGGGCGATTGCAAAGTGATTTTCGGGGGCAAATTTTCTTGCCGCGGGGCGGCAAAAAGCCGCCCCGCACAAAATGCGGAGCGGCTGCTGCCGGCGCGGGCGCCGCTCAGTTGGCGGCGGGGCGGCACCCCAGGCTGATCAGCAGGGCGCCGTCTACCTTCCGCATCGTCGTGGCGGGCAGAGCGCCGATGCGCTCTTTCAGCCGCCGTTTATCCAGCGTGCGGATCTGTTCGAGAAGGATGACCGAATCGCGCTGCAGGCCGAAACTGCGCCCCGAAATTTCGATGTGGGTGGGCAACCGGGCCTTGGTCAGCTTGCTCGTGACCGCCGCCGCGATGACCGTCGGAGAATATTTGTTGCCGACGTCGTTCTGCACCACGAGCACGGGGCGAACCCCGCCCTGCTCGCTGCCCACGACGGGGCTCAGGTCTGCATAATACAGCTCCCCTCTCTTGATTTCCATGATGTGCCTCTGCATTTTTTCTTTCGGAAGCTCCGTGCGCGGCCGAAGCGCAGCAAAAAAATGCCGCGCCCCTCTCAAACATTCTCCGCTATGGTATATTATATGTAGCGGAGCCAGCCGGCCGTTCACGGACGTTTCCGACGCATACAGTATTGCCCGCTGCGGCGCGGTTTATTCTTCAGGCAAAGGCGATTTTACCGCTTTTTGACCGACGCCCCCGCATACCGCCTCCCCACACAGCTGCATGGTCCCCGTGAGAATGGCCCCCGCGGCGCCCCGAGACAGGCGGGCTGTATTGCGCGGGCTGCCGCGGCGGGGGCGTTGCCGAACTGCGCATCGGCGGGCGTTCCTGACGCGGACGGAAACCGGAACAGCAAAACGGAGGGGGAAGCCGCGGCTTTCCCCCTCCGTTTTATTTCGTTTTCCGACCGACAGGACATTGCTTCAGCGGACGGACAGAACGGGCCGGCGCCCGCTTATTCCGCA
>CALVHP010000021.1 GCA_944328405.1 uncultured Clostridia bacterium | reverse complement strand
AAAGCATAAAAAAGTCGCTTGATTTTATTTTCAATCAAGCGACTTTTTGGTACTCCCGGCGGGAATCGAACCCACAATTAACCCTTAGGAGGGGTTTGTTATCTCCATTTAACTACGGAAGCATATTCAATTTTTCAGATACTTCTCAACTGTCTAAGAGCGCGTATTATCCATGCGAATATAAAAAAGATGTAATTTCGTCGGCGGTCAATCGGTTTTTCTATGAAAAACCGCCCGAAACAGCCTTTTTACTGCCGATTTGTTCCGAATTGTTTGGATAGAGCAACCCCTTAGGAGGGGGCTGTTATATCCATTTAACTACGGAAGCATATTGAAATATCCATTTAACTGCGGATGCGTTTGGTGAAACTGCAGGAACTGTCCTTCGAGCCGTTCCGAAACGCCGCATTGCCGGCGCGCACTTTTCGGCCCGGTGAGCGGCTGAAACAGGTTGGGAAACGTTCCGCAAAAAATATTTTACTACACGCCCGAAAAAAAAGCAACTGCTTTTCCGCAAGTGAGGAGATTTTACCGTAAAAACGGAATCTCTAAGAGCTCTATAATAAAAAATTATGGCAGAATTATGACAATTTCGGAGCAGGAAATTGCTTTTTTTTCGTGAATCGTTTATAATAAACAAGACTAGATTCAGCATTTCTTTTTTCGGGGAGGTATTATGGACAAAATCGGTTTGCTTCAGAAGCGCCGGGCCCGCGTATTGGAGGCCGAGCAGGGGATCCGCCAGACGCTGCAATCCCTTGTGGACGCCGACAGTTTCGTCGAACTTTCCGGATTCAGCTTTTCCAAAAACGATTTTTACGACGAAACGGCTGCCGGAGAGGGCGTAGTGACCGGATTTGCCACCATCGAGGGATATCCGGTGTATGTCGCCGCGCAAAATTTTGCAGTCCTGCATGGCGGCGTCAGCCGTGAGAACTGTGCAAAGATCGTGCGTTGCCTGGAGCTGGCGGAAAAAAATTCTACGCCGGTCGTATACGTTCTGCACAGCCTGGGCGTACAGATCGGCGAAGGCGTCACCGTGCTGGAAGGGCTTGCGGCCGTCCTGTCGAAAGCGGCGAAGCTGCACGGCGTTGTTCCGCAATTCGCCGTCGTGGAAGGCGAGGTGTACGGACAGGCGTCTTTGCTCGCCGCCTGTGCCGATTTCACCTTTTTCCTGAAAGAAGGGGTTTTGGCGGCGAACAGCCCGCTGGTCATTTCGGCAAAGAGCGGAAAAAATCTTTCCAAGGAAGCGGTCGGCGGGGCGGCGGCTCTCGGCAATGCCAATCTGGCGTCTTTTACGGCGGACGATGCGGGCGAGGTGCGCAAGAAGATCTGCGCAGTCCTCGGCCTTCTGCCGGAATACAGCGCGGCGGTCGTCGACAACGGCAGCGATTTGAACAAAGCGTTTCCGGCGCTGAACAAGGCGGTTACCGGCGATGCGCTCATTTCCGCGGTGTTTGACGAGGATTCGGCCGTGGAGATCGGCAAGGCGTATTCTTCCGATGTCCGCTGCGTATTGGGGCGGGTCGGCGGCATTTCGGTGGCGGCAGTCGTTTTTGACGGCGATGAAGGCGTTTTGCTGGATGCCGCAAAGGTGCAGAAAGTCGCGTCGCTCGTCGAGTTTGCAGCCTATTACAATCTGCCCTTCGTCACGTTTGTCAACGCGTGCGGGATCCGCCCGGATCTCGAAACGAACGACAGTTTGGTCATGAAAAATATCTTCAAACTGATGGAGTCGTACGATTTGCTGGACAACGCGAAGATTTCCGTCGTCTACAAACGTGCGGTCGGGTTGGGATATACGCTGTTTGCCGCGAAATCGATGGGGTTTGATTACGTATATGCTTTTGCCGACGCGCAGATCGCCCTGTTTGACGGTTCTGCCGGCGCGGAAATTGAATTCTCTGCGGAGAAGAACGCCGACAAAGCCAAACTTGCGGCAAAATATGCGGACGAAAATGCAGATCCGATCCATGCGGCGAAAGACGGCTATGTGGACAATATCATCGAACCGCAGTTCGTGCGGCAGTATCTGATCGCCTCGTTGCAGATGCTGTTGAAGTGAGGGGATTATGCTGGGAAATCTGTTGATTTACACGGTGGTCGAAAGCGGAAAGAACGTTCAGTATTTCGACTCCGTACTCGAAGCGCTTTTGTATGCGCTGATTGGGGTTGCCGTCACATTTTTGGGGATCATTATTCTGATCGGCATCGTCTGGGCGGTCGGAAAGATCACAAAAAAGGCCGAAGGGTATGTGGCGGAAAAGAGCAAGGACAAGGCGAAATCCGAAAATGCTCCGGCTGAAAATGCCGAAGACGAGATCGGCGAGGCGGAGCGCGTCGCGATCGTTGCGGCAATCGCCGCGTATTATGAAAGCGAAAACAGCACCTGCGAATTCAAGGTAAAGAGGATTAAAAGGATCATATAAAAGGAGAAGACGAACATGCGTAAATTCATCATTACGATCGAGGGCAAAAGTTATGAGGTCGGGGTCGAGGAGGTCGGCGCTGCGCAGACGCAGCAGGCTGTGGCGGCTCCTGCGGCGGCAGCCCCTGCCGCACCGGCGGCAGATACAGCGGCGGCGAGCGGCGAAAAAGTGCTTTCTCCTTTTCCCGGGCTGATCAAAAAGTTTTTGGTCAAGGAAGGCGAGACGGTCAAAAAGGATCAGCCGATCCTGGTGCTTGAGGCCATGAAAATGGACAACGACATCACTGCGCCTGTCGCAGGGAAAGTTTCGTTCAAGACGGCTGTCGGCAACAATGTCGAAACCAATACGTTGCTTGCCGTGATCGGCTGACGGGTGGTGTCAATGCAGGCAAATTTACTGATCAATATCGGTGAGATCTTCACCAACCTGTGGGAGGCCTCCGGCCTGGCCAACGGCGCATGGGAAAATTATGTCATGCTCGTTGTCTCGCTCGTGTTGATGTATCTTGCCATCGTAAAAAAGTTTGAACCGCTCCTGCTGCTTCCGATCGCGTTCGGGATGTTCCTGATCAATATTCCCGGGGCGCAAAATATCGTTTGGGGCCGGTACGAAACGCCCGATACGTCTTTGGCGATCGGCACAAGCAGCGGCGGCGCGTTGGAATACGCCGGCGTATACCTGGATAACGCGACCGGGTCGCTGATTTATGTTCGGGAAGGATTTCTGCAGGGGAATGTTCTCACATACTTTGCAGACTTTGCGGCGCTGAGCGCCAACCAGGCGTCGACGGTCGAATTAACGGCCAACTTCGATTTTCTGTACACGCTGCAAGGGTTTGTGGAAGGCACGGTCGAAAACGGGGTCACGACGTTTGCCAGCGACGCGCTTGTGATCAGCCATGATTATATGGATGTGACCAATCGCGGCTTGCTATGGTACCTGTATTTCGGCGTCGAAAATGTCATCTATCCGCCGCTCATCTTTATGGGGATCGGCGCGATGACCGATTTCGGGCCGCTGATCGCCAATCCGAAGAGCATGCTGATCGGCGCGGCGGCACAGCTCGGCGTTTTTCTCACCTTCCTCGGAGCGGTCGTGCTCGGCTTTGACGCGGCTGCCGCTGCGTCCATCGCCATCATCGGCGGCGCCGACGGCCCGACGGCCATTTATCTGACGCAGGCGCTTTCTGAGTTTACGAGCCACGACCTGCTGGCAACGATCGCCATTGCGGCCTATTCGTATATGGCTCTGATCCCGATCATTCAGCGGCCGATCATGAAATTGATGACGACCAAAAAAGAGCGCGCCATCAAGATGAAACAGCTGCGCGAAGTTTCCAAAATCGAAAAGATCATCTTCCCGCTTTTGGTCACATTGGTCGTGGGGCTTTTGCTGCCGGATGCCATTCCGCTGTTGGGCATGCTGATGCTCGGCAATCTCATGAAAGAGAGCGGCGTTGTGGGAAGGCTTTCTTCACAGGCGCAGAACGGCCTGATGAATACGATCACCATCTTTTTGGGCGTATCCGTCGGCTGCAAGGCTGTCGGAACGACGTTCCTGCAGGTACAGACGCTGTATATCATCGCTTTGGGTCTGCTGGCGTTCTGCTTCGGCACGGTGGGCGGACTGCTGATGGCGAAGATCATGAACAAGATTTCGGGCGGAAAGATCAATCCGCTGATCGGTTCGGCGGGCGTTTCGGCCGTCCCGATGGCCGCGCGAATATCGGAAGATGTCGGGCGGGAAGAGAACCCGAACAACCATTTGCTGATGCATGCCATGGGCCCGAATGTAGCGGGCGTCATCGGTTCGGCGGTGGCGGCAGGATTCCTGCTGGCATGTTTTGGCGGATAACGGCGGCATATTCGCGCTTCGGCCCGAAAAACCGGGTATGCGGCGCGGCGGAGAGATTCGCTTTTTAGGAGAATTGGAATGGCAGAAAAAACAATGAAAAAAGTCATGATTACCGATACGATCCTGCGCGATGCGCACCAGTCGCAGGCTGCGACGCGCATGCGGACGGACGAGATGGTGCCCGTTCTGCAGCAGCTCGATGAAATCGGCTACTACTCGTTGGAAGCCTGGGGCGGGGCGACGTTTGATACCTGCCTTCGCTTCTTGAACGAAGACCCGTGGGAGCGCCTCAGGACGCTGAAAAAGTATCTGAAAAAGACGCCCATCCAGATGTTGCTTCGCGGGCAGAATCTGCTCGGTTATCGCCATTATGCGGACGACGTTGTCGAAAAATTTGTGGCAAAATCCATTGAAAACGGCGTAGGGATCGTGCGCGTTTTTGACGCGCTCAACGACACGCGCAATCTGGAAACTTCGATCCGGGCGATCAAAAAATACGGCGGCGTCTGCGAGGCGGCGATCAGCTATACCACCTCTCCCGTTCACACGACAGAGTATTTTGTCAAACTGGCAAAAGAACTGGAAGGGATGGGGGCGGACAATATCTGCATCAAGGATATGGCGAACCTGTTGCTTCCGTATACGGCTTACGACCTCGTTTCGAAGCTGAAAAAAGAACTTAAACCGCAGACAAAAGTGCATCTGCACACGCACAACACGGCGGGCACGGGAGATATGGTCAACCTGAAAGCCATTGAAGCCGGGGTCGACATCGTCGATTGCGCTTTGTCTCCGCTCGGCAACGGTACGAGCCAGCCGGCGACGGAGCCGCTGGTCGCAACGCTGAAGGGCACGCCGTATGACACGGGGATCGACATCGGCAAACTTCTGCCGATCGTCAATCACTTCAAAGGCGTTGCAGAGCGCCTGAAGGCGGACGGGTTCCTGTCTCCCAAAGTGCTCTCGATCGACATCAATGCCCTGGTCTATCAGGTTCCGGGAGGCATGCTTTCCAATCTGATTTCCCAGCTGAAACAGCAGGGAAAATCGGAGAAGCTCGGCGAGGTCTTGGCGGAGGTGCCGAATGTCCGCAAAGACTGCGGGTATCCGCCGCTCGTTACGCCTTCCAGCCAGATCGTCGGAACGCAGGCCGTTCTGAACGTGCTTGCCGGCGAACGGTATAAGATGGTGACCAAAGAATTCAAAGGGCTGCTTCGCGGCGAATACGGGAAGCTCCCCGCCGAGCCGGACGCGGCGGTCGTCAAAAAATGCATCGGAGACGAAAAGAGGATCTCTTACCGTCCTGCCGACGATCTCAAGCCGGAATACGAGCAGTTCAAAGCCGAGATCGCCGAATATCTGGAGCAGGAAGAAGATGTTCTTTCGTATGCCGTTTTCGGTCAGGTCGCCCTGAATTTCTTCAAATGGCGCAAGGCGCAGAAAGACGGCGTCGATAAGAACCTGTTGGACGGTTCCGGGGTTTATCCCGTCTGAAAATTGAAGCCGGCGAGGGCGTGAGCGCCTTCGTCGGCTTGTCATGGTAAGCGTATGAAGCGTGTCGCAGTAATCGGGGCAGGGGCTGCCGGGCTGATGGCGGCGTATCGGGCTGCGGTCAACGGGGCGGAAGTATGGCTTCTGGAAAAAAACGAAAAGGCCGGCAAGAAAATTTACATCACGGGGAAAGGCCGTTGCAATGTGACGAACGACTCTTCGCCGGAAGGCTTTTTGGAAAACGTCGTTCATAACCGCAAATTTTTGATCGGGGCCATCCACGCATTCTCTTCGGCGGATCTGATGCGCTTTTTGGAAGAAGGCGGCGTTCCCTTGAAGGTGGAACGGGGCAGCCGCGTCTTTCCCGCGTCCGATAAGGCAAGCAATATCACGCGCTGTCTGGAAAATTGCTGCCGCCGCGCCGGGGTAGCGCTCTGTTACAATGAAGAAGTTCGTTCGGTTTGGAAAAACGAGGACGGTTCGTTCTGTGTTCAGACGGCCTCCCGCGAGTTTTCCGCGGACGCGGTCATCGTCTGCACGGGCGGGATCTCGTATCCGTCGACGGGCAGTACGGGAGACGGCTATCGCATTGCCGAGCGGTTCGGCCTGGCTTTGGTGCCGCGCAGGGCGGCGCTTTGCGGCATTGAATGCGCGTTTTTGCCGGAAGACGATCTGCAGGGGCTTTCCCTGAAAAATGTACGGCTGACGGCGTTCGCGCAGGGCAAAATTGTGGGCGGCTTTTTCGGGGAAATGCTCTTTACGCACTTCGGGATTTCCGGGCCGATTGCGCTTTCTCTCTCGAGCGGGATCAATGATATGGACCTGCGGGAGCTTCGGTTGGAGCTTGACCTGAAGCCGGCGCTGGACGACGACAGCCTGGATCGGCGCATTCTCCGCGATTTTGAAGGGGAGAAGAATAAGAGCCTCGGCAACGTGCTGCGGCTGTTGCTGCCGCAGCGGCTGATAGCGTCGGTTTTGGCGCGCAGCGGGATCCGCTTTCAGACGCCCGTGAATTCCGTCACGAAAGAACAGCGGAAAACCCTGCTGAGGGTTTTGAAGCATTTCGATCTGAAGCCGACGGCGCTGCGCCCCGTATCGGAGGCGATCGTTACCGCCGGAGGGGTGGACGTTCGGGAAATTGACCCTAAAACGATGGAGTGCAAAAAAATTCGCGGCTTATACTTTGCCGGAGAGGTGCTCGACGTCGATGCGCTGACCGGCGGATACAATTTGCAGACAGCTTTTTCGACTGGTTATGCGGCCGGAAATGCGTCCGGCAGAGAATTTGCATAGTAATATGGCTGACATAATTGGCGCAAGGAGACGGATATGATTGCGATACGCGGGGCAACGACGGTTGAATCGGATACGCCGGAGGCGATCCGCCTTGCGGTGGGCGAACTGCTGGCCGCGGTCAGGGATGCGAACGGTTTGCGGGAGGAAGAGATTCTGTTTATTCTTTTTTCCAACACTCCGGACATTCGTTCGCTGTATCCGGCCAAAGCGGCGCGCGAAGCCGGTTTTGCGGCGCCGGCGTTGTTTTCGGCTGCCGAACCGGTCATGGACGGGGCGTTGCCTCTGTGTATCCGCGTGCTTCTTTTGGCGGAAAGCGACAGGGCGGCCAATCATGTTTATCTGCGCAAAGCGGCGGGGCTTCGGAAAGACCTGAAGCGTTATGCCATCGCCCTCGACGGTCCGTCGGGGAGCGGTAAAAGCACCGTCGCAAAGCGGCTGGCAAAAGAGCTCGGAATTTTATATCTGGATACCGGGGCGATGTATCGCGCATGCGCGCTGAAAGTGCGCGAGTGCGGCGCGCCGGTGACGGAAGAGGCGGTCGCCCCGATCGTCCGGGCGATCGATCTGCGGATCGAATACGAAAACGGTACGCAGAAAACCATTCTGGACGGCCGGGACGTCTCCGAAGAGATCCGCCGGCCCGAAGTGTCGATGGAGGCGTCCCGCGTTTCGGCGCTTCGCTGCGTGCGGGAAAAAATGGTCGAACTTCAGCGGAAGATCGCCGCGGAGAGGTCGTGCGTGCTGGACGGGAGAGACATCGGTTCTTTCGTCCTTCCCGATGCCGAGTTCAAGTTCTTTATTACGGCATCGAGCGACGTCCGGGCGCGTCGGCGGTTTGACGAACTTCGCGCCAAGGGCTTTGCTGTCGATCTTGCAACCCTCCGCAAGGAGATCGAAGAGCGCGACCGGAACGATTCCGCACGCGAATTTTCGCCGCTACGCCGGGCGGAGGATGCCTTGCTGATCGATACGTCCGATCTCTCGATCGAAGAAGTCGTCCGCGAAGTGCGGCGGAAGATGCAGGAGAAAGTGTAAGGAAATCACTTTCAGTCGGAAGTGAGAAGAATAGAAAGGGGTTGACGGCAATCATGTCTTCTTATGGCTTTTTGAAAGGTGTAATGCGCGTTGTTACACAGCTGATTTTCCCGTTTAAGCTGATCGGGAAGGAAAAGGTGCAAAACGGCGCCTGCGTCCTGGTGGGGAACCATTACAGGCTGTGGGATATTACGCATATGGCCTGCACAACGAAAGAAAGGGTCCATTTTATCACGAAGCAGGAGCTTTATAATAATCGGTTCCTGGCGTATTTGTGCAGAAAGGTGGAAGCGATCCCCGTTTCTCGCGACGGACAGGACGCGAAGGCGATCATGACGGCGCTCCGCTATCTGAAGAAGGGCGAAAAGATCTCCATGTTTCCGGAAGGGACGCGCAACCGCACGGGCGAAGAGCTGCAGCCGCTGAAAGGCGGCGCCGCGCTGTTTGCCATTAAAGCGCGCGTGCCCGTCTATCCGGTCATGTGCCTTCGCAAAACGCGCCTTTTCCGCCGTACGAAGATCGTCGTCGGGGACGCGATCGATCTGAGCGCGTATTACGAGCGTCGGATGACGGCGGAAGACTATGCCGAGGCGGAGCAGCTGATCCGCGAACGGATGCTCGCAACCAAGCACGATTATCTGGCGGCGATGGCCGAAAAGAAGAATAAAAAGAAAAGAAAACGCGACAATACGGACGGGGGACAGCCGCGCGTATGAATGTGACGGTGGCCAAAAGCAGCGGCTTTTGCCGCGGCGTCCAGAATGCGGTGGATACGGCGATGCGCATCGATCCGCAGGGCGTGTATATCCTCGGCGAGCTGATCCACAATCGATGGGTCACGGATGTCATTTCCGCGCGCGGGATCGTAACGGTGGATTCGGTGGAGGAAGTGCCGGACGGCGCCGTGCTGATCCTGCGTTCGCACGGCGTCGGCAAAAGCGTTTACGACGAGTGCGGAAAAAAACATCTCCGGATCATCGACTGCACCTGTCCGTTTGTCCGCAGAACGCAGAAACTGGTCGAGCGGTATTCGGACGGCGGCTACACCGTGGTCGTCGTCGGAGAGCGGACGCATCCTGAAGTGATCGGCCTGTGCGGCTGGTGCGGCGGAAAGGTCTTCGTTGTGGGGAACGAAGATGAAGCCCGGGCGCTCTCTCCGGAGGAGAAAAATATCGCCGTCGTGGCGCAAACGACCTGTCCGGAAGAAAAATTCGAAAAAATTATTGAAATTATTGGGAATGCCGGCGAAAAAACAGTTGAGATTTCCAAAACAATTTGTTATACTACTAAGGAGCGTCAGAAAGAAGCTGAAAAACTGTCGATGAAATGCGATGCGATGCTGGTGATCGGCGGAGCGAGCAGCAGTAACACCAATAAGCTGTTTGAAATTTGCGCGCGGCATTGCAGTCATGTTTTTCGCCTGTATTCGGCTGGCGATCTCGATGTAGAAAAAATCAAAAAATTTAAAAATGTCGGCATTGTGTCCGGGGCTTCCACCCCGTACACGCAAACGCAGGAGGTTCTTTTTAAGATGGAAAACAACACAGAAGTCAAAGCAACGAACGAAATGGACGAAGTCGTTGCTCAAATGGATAACGGACAGTCGAAACTGCGGAAAGGGCAGCTCGTCACGGCGATCATCTCTTCCGCAACCGATGACGGCGTGGCTGTTCTGTTGCCTTTCTTCAAAAAAGAAATCCTGCTGGAAAAGGATGAGATCGACTGCGAGGCGTACAACAAAGAAGAGTATGCCGCCAAGGTCGGCGAAGAGATCGAAGTGATGGTTCTTTCTTCTTCCAACCCTGTCAAGCTTTCGCAGAAAGCGATTAAACAGATGAAGGAAGAGGAGAGCAAGATCGAAGCGATCGCGGGCGGCGAAGAATTTGACGTCACCTGCACGGGCTTTAACAAAGGCGGCCTGACCTCTTCGATGGGAACCTATTCGGTATTTGTTCCGGCGAAAGAGATCCGCATGGGATACGTCAAAGAGCTGGACAAATATGTCGGGAAGAAGCTGCGCCTGAAAGCGCTGGAGATCAAGCGTTCCGAACGCAAAAAAGAAATCATCGCTTCGCAGCGCGTCATTCTCGAAGAAGAGCGCGCCGCCCGCGAACAGGCGAAAGCCGAAAAAGAAGCGGAGTTTTTTGCAAACGTGCACGTCGGCGACGTTGTGGAAGGCAAGGTCGAACGCGTGACCAGCTTCGGCGCGTTTGTGTCCGTCAACGGCTTCGATTGCCTGGCGCACATTTCCGATCTTTCCTGGTCGGGCGTCAAAAACGTGACCGACGTTCTGGAGATCGGCAAAAAATACGAATTCAAAGTCCTCAAAGTCGACGAGGTCAACAAAAAGGTTTCCATCGGTTACAAACAGTTGCAGCCGCAGCCTTGGGATCTTGTCTCCGAGAAATATGCGGAAGGGGATATCGTCCACGGCAAAGTCGTCCGCATCGTGCCTTTCGGCGCGTTCGTGGAAGTAGAGAGCGGTATCGACGGCCTTGTGCATGTCTCGCAGATCTCGCACGAGTGGCTTGAAAACCCGATTTCCGTTTTGCAGATCGGCGAAGAAGTCGACGCAAAGATCCTGGTCCTCGACCCCGCCAATAAAAAGATGACCCTTTCGATCAAGGCGCTTCTGCCGGAGCCGGAAGTGACCAAGGTCCGCCAGCGCCGCGACGGCGATGACAAGGGCGAGCGCAGGGGAGGCAGAAAGCCCCGCCAGAGCAGGGAGAACAGGGACGACGAAGACGAGTTCAGAGAATGGTCCGAAGGCGGCACCGGCGGTGCGTCCATCGCGGAAATGCTGCAGAATAAGACCGAAGACTGACGTTTTGAACGAATTTTGGAAAGCCTCGCCGCAGCGGGGCTTTTCTTTTCAAAAGAGGTGATTTTTATGGCAAAGCAAGGGAACATTCAGATCGCAAGCGAAAACATGATGCCCATTATCAAAAAATGGCTGTATTCGGATAAGGACATCTTTTTGCGCGAGATCGTCGCCAACGGCGTCGATGCGATCACGAAGTTTAAAAAACTGGTCGACATGGGCGAAGCCGCGGCGTCCGAAGGCGAATACTGCGTCAAAATTTCCATCGATAAAAAAGCGAAGACGCTGACCGTGGAAGACAACGGCATCGGCATGACTGAAGAAGAGGTCGAAAAGTACATCACGCAGATCGCTTTTTCGGGCGCGGCCGATTTCCTTTCGAAATACGAAAAGGCGGGCGGGGAAGGAATTATCGGGCATTTCGGCCTCGGGTTTTATTCCGCCTACATGGTCTCTGAAAACATTGAGATCTTTACCAGGTCTTACCGAGAAGACGCAAAGGGCGTGCACTGGGAATCGGACGGCGAAAGCACTTACACCATCGAAGAGTGCGACCGTTCGGAGCGCGGCACGAAGATCGTGATGCACATCGTCAAAGAGGAAAAAGAGTTCCTCGAAGAGGGAACCATCCGCGGCCTTGTCGAGAAATACTGCGCCTTCATGCCCTACAACATTTACCTGAATTTTACCGGGAAGGACGATAAGGCGCTCAACAATACCAGCCCTCTGTACCTGAAAAACCCGAAAGACTGCACGGAGGAAGAGTACAAAGAATTTTACCGCAATACCTTCCACGATTACCACGAGCCGCTTTTTTGGATCCACCTGAACATGGATTATCCCTTCCGGCTGAAGGGGATCCTGTATTTCCCGAAGGTGAAAAGCAAGGTGGAGCTGGAACGCGGGAAGGTCAAATTGTACTGCAACCAGGTGTTCATAGCCGACAATATCAAGGAAGTGATCCCCGAATACCTTCTTTTGCTGAACGGCGTGATCGACTGCCCCGATATCCCGCTGAACGTTTCGAGAAGTTTTTTGCAGAACGATCGGCAGGTCCAGAAAATTTCGAAGCACATCACGAAAAAAGTGGCGGACAAGCTGACGGCTCTGTACAAGAACGACCGCGAAAAGTACGAAAAATGCTGGAGCGATCTCTCCGTGTTCGTCAAGCTCGGCTGCCTAAAGGACGAAGAGTTTTATACGAGAGTCAAAGACATCGTCATCTTCAAAGATCTTGCCGGCGCGTACAAAAATCTCGAAGAATTTGCCGGGCGGAAGGCGGATGCCGATGCGCCCGAAGCGGCGAAACAGGAACCTGAAAAAGAAGGCGGCGAAAAAGCGGATCCCGTAACGGTGTATTACGCATCGGACGAAGTGGGTCAGGCACAGTACATTTCCATGTTCAAAAAAGCCGGACTCAATGCGATCGTGTGCGATTCGTTCATCGACCCGCATTATATCAGTTACATTGAATTCAAAGAGAGCGGAAAGTATAAGTTTCTGCGCATCGATGCGGACATCGACGCGGCCCTCAAGGAAGGCGGCGAAAGCGAAGATACGTCGGCTTTGACCGAGGCGTTCAAAAAAGCGCTCAAAAATACGACGATCGCCGTCAAGGCGGAACGCTTCAAGAACGAGTCGGTGCCGGCCGTCATCAATGTTTCCGAACTTTCCCGCAGGTTCGGCGAAATGAACGCCTTCTACGGCTTGGCCGGGGCGGATGCGGACCGCGACATGACGATCGTCCTCAATACGGCGAATCCCGTCGTGGCGGCATTTACCGGGCTGAGCGACGAAAAGAAAGACTTTGTCGCCAACCAGATCTATTATCTGGCGATGCTGTCTTACAAAAAACTGGCACCGGAAGAGATGGAAGCGTTTTCAGACAACAGTGTTCAGCTGCTGAAAAACTACATCGGTTAAACGAATGGCGAAAGAGGCGGGGGCGCAAATTGCGCCCCCGCCGTCTGCATTGGCGCCGGGTCGGCAAACCGGAGAAAAGTGCGTGTATATTTTGCGGATTTACTTGCATAAATGTATAAAATATTGTATAATACTGCCATGAAATTCGGAGTGTTTTGCAACAAAGCTGCAAAAAAATTTTTGCCCATACGGGACGAATTGTTTCGCCAGCTGCGCAGATCCGGGATCCGCTACGACGTTTACGAGCGAGTGGAAGAGATCGGCGAAGTCGAAGTCCTTGTCGTGCTCGGCGGCGACGGAACGATCCTGAAAGTCGCGATCGAGGCGGGGCGGCGCGGGATCTGTCTGCTCGGGATCAACGCGGGAAATCTCGGTTTTCTGACGCAGTTCGAAGGGGAACAGGTCGAGGATGCCGTGCGCCTGCTTGCGCAAGGGTTCGATACGGAAGAGCGCAGCGTTCTGGAAATCCGGGCGAACGGCCGGGTGTACCATGCGCTCAACGACGCGCTGTTTGAACGGCATTACGACGCGGAAGCGGACAACAACGTCGTTTCTGTCCGCGCCGAGATCGACGGAAAGATCGTTGACGACATCGTCGGAGACGGCATCATCGTCAGTACGCCGACGGGTTCAACGGCCTACTCGCTTTCGGCAGGCGGGTCGATCCTTACGCCGAATATCCATGCTTTCATTCTGACTCCCGTCTGCGCGCATTCTCTGCACAACCGTCCGATCGTTTACGGCGATTCGAGCACGATGCGCGTAACGCTGATCGAAGAAAAGCCGGCTTTGGCGCTGTACTGCGACGGCAGATTTTGCTGCGTCATGGAAGAAAAATCAGAGGCTCTCCTGCGCAAGGCGGATTTCCCGGTCCGGTTTGTTCGGCGGGCGGACAGCAATTTCTTTGACAAACTGTTGTTTAAGTTGAATAAGTGGAGCAAATAAAGGTGGGAAACGTCATGATGCGCAGCGGAAGGCATTCGGCCATTCTCGAGATCATCGCAAAGCAGGAAATTGAAACGCAGGAAGAACTCTGCGCCGAGCTGAACAAGCGCAATTACAGCGTTACGCAGGCGACTGTGTCGCGCGATATCAAGGAGTTGCGCCTGTTCAAAGTCGCGGGAACAGAAAAAAAATATAAGTACGCCTACATCGACGAGGGCAGCAACAAAATCTCGCCCCGCATGCACAACCTTTTCCGGGAAAGCGTTTTGTCGATCCGCCCGGCGCTGAACCAGGTCGTGATCAAGACGCTGCGCGGCAACGGCAGCAATGCGGGCATGATCGTCGATAAACTGAATCTTCCCGAAATCGTCGGCTCGATCGCCGGCGACGATACCTTGCTGATCGTGACCGAGAGTTCCGAAGACGCCAAAGTCGTGGAAGAAAAGCTGAATAAGTTTTTGAAGTAGCCGTATGATCGAATCTTTGACCGTTGAAAACGTCGCCCTGATCGAAAGGGCGGAAATCGAGTTCGGCCCCGGGCTGAATGTATTGTCCGGGGAAACGGGCGCCGGCAAGTCCGTGATCCTGGACAGCATCAACTTTGTACTCGGAGCCAAAGCGGATAAAAGCATCATCCGCCACGGCGCCGAATCCTGTTCGGTGCACGCCGTTTTTCGCGTGTCCGAAAACGACCCGGTGTTTGCAGAGCTTGCCGAGCAGGGGCTCGACCCCGACGAGATCGTGGTCATCGCCCGCCGCTTCCGCCAGGACGGACGCGGAGACATCAAAATCAACGGGACGACCGTCAATGCGTCGATGCTGCGCCGCGTTACGGCGCATCTGGTGGACGTGCACGGGCAGAGCGAGCATTTCTATCTGCTGAGCGAAGCGAACCAGTTCCGTTTGCTGGACAAGACTGTCGGTGCGGCGCTGGACGGGCAGAAGGAAGAACTCGGACAACTGCTGGAAGAGGTGCGGCGTATCCGCGGCGAACTGAAAACCTTGGGCGGCGACGAAGCCGAGCGCGGGCGTCGGCTGGATATTTTGCAATACCAGATCGATGAGATCGACCGCGCCGGGCTGCAGGAAGGAGAAGAGGAACGGTTGACCGAACAGCGGCGGTTTTTCAGCAATGTGGAAAAAATTGCATCCGCCTTGTCCGGGGCGGGACAGGCTCTCGACGCCGAGGGCGCCGCGATCGACGGCCTGCGTTCTGCCCGGCATGCCGTGGCGGGGCTTGCTTCCTTCGGCGCAGAATACGGAGAATTGGAGAGCCGGCTGGAAAATGTGCTGCTGGAGGCCGAAGATATCGGCGAAACGCTGCACGCCCTGTTTGAAAATACGACGTACGACGAACGGGAAGCGCAGGAAGTCGAAGAGCGGCTCGACCTTCTGAAATCGCTGAAAAAAAAGTACGGCGCAAGCGTCGGGCAGATTTTTGAATACAGGAAGGCGATCGGCGAAGAGTTTGAACTGCTTTCGCACAGCGACGAAAAATTTGCGGAGCTGTCGGCGGCTCTGGCGTCGGATTATAAAAAAGTATACCGTCTTTGCTGCGAAATGACGGAGATCCGCAAAAAGGAAGCGGAGCGTTTCTGCGCTCGCGTCGTAGAACAGCTGAAAACGCTGAACATCAAAAACGCCCGCTTTTGCGTCGAGTTTGCGCCGTATACCGAGCAGGACGCCGAAAGGGCGTCTGCCGACGGGCTCGATTCGGTGCGGTTCCTGTTTTCCGCCAATGCCGGCGAACCGCTCAAGCCGCTCAGCAAGGTCATCAGCGGCGGCGAAATGAGCCGCCTCATGCTGGCGATCAAGACGTGTATGACCGATTCCAACGGCATTTCCGCCTATATTTTCGACGAGATCGACGCGGGCATCAGCGGAGAGACGGCGAAGACCGTGGCCGAGAAATTCGCGCTGATCGCGCGTTCAACGCAGATCGTGGCCGTTTCGCACCTGGCGCAGATCGCGGCAATGGCGGACAGCAATTTCCTGATTTACAAGGAAGAGACCGGCGACGGTAAAACGCGGACCAGGATCCGGGCGCTCGAGGGCGACGAACGGCTCCGCGAATTGATCCGGCTGCTCGGCGGCAGTGCAGACAGTGCCGCCGCCCGTTCGCTGGCGGAAGAACTGCTGGAACGCTGCACGCAGTATAAAAGCAGCCTGTAAAAACGCAGACAGTCAACGAATAAAACGGCGGAGGTCTCCGCCGTTTTGTCTTTGCGAAAAACGTCGAATGTCCGCCAGGAAAATATTGTCATGGAATTAATTTCTCCGCATAATCGCCGAGGCAACTACGCAAAGTAAGGGCATGCGGTATTCGGAGAAAAAAATGCAAACCAATCGGATGCGGCGCGGCTTTGTCGCGGCACTGGCCGTCCTGGCGCTGTTCATTGTCTGCCTCGGCAATGCATTCGGCGCTGCGGCGCAGACAATGCAGGTCTGTCTCGGCGGCATGCCTGCCGGGTTTACGCTCGGCATGGGCGGGGCGCAGGTCGTGGGCATCTGCGAGATCCTGACGCAGAGCGGAACGGTTTGCCCGGCGCGCGACGCCGGGTTGAACGTCGGCGACGTGATCGTGCAGTTCAACGGCATGGAGATCCGCTCCGCCGAAGACATGGACAGCGCGCTCGCCTGCAGCGACGGTACAAAAGCGGCGGTGCTGGTGAAAAGCGGCGAAACGCGCGTAAGCAAACAGATCGTGCCCGCAAAAGACATGACGAGCGGGAAGTATAAGCTGGGGATCCTGATCCGGGACAGCATTTCGGGGATCGGGACCGTCACATACATCGATCCGCAGAGCCGGCGTTTCGGTTCGCTCGGGCACGCCGTTTCCGGGGAAGACGGTGCGCTGATGAGCCTGGTACAGGGCGGAAATATGTATCATTGCAGCATCGTCAGCGTGATCAGGGGCGAGCGCGGCAAGGCGGGGGAACTGAAGGGGCTGTTCCTCGGCGAAAACCGCATCGGAACGGCTGAAAAAAACTGCGAGACCGGCATTTACGGCCGGTTCGATGAAAGCTATGATCTGTCCTGCCTGCAGCAGGTTCCGGTGAGCGGCAGCGCCGCGCCCGGAAAGGCGAGCATTTATACCACGATCAACGGAACGTCTCCCTGCGAATATTCGATCAGCATCGTCAAAGTCGACGCGGGGAACGGCAAAAACAAAAATTTTGTTCTGAAAGTGACGGATGAAAGGCTGCTTTCGGAAACGGGCGGAATCGTACAGGGGATGAGCGGAAGCCCGATCCTGCAGGGCGGAAAACTGATCGGGGCGGTGACCCACGTGTTTCTGAATGACCCGACGCGCGGGTACGGCATCGCCATCGAACGGATGCTGGCCAACGGGTAACCCGAAAGGCGGAAGAAAATCTTCCGCCTTTTTGCCGTAAAAAAAGTTCAGGGGCTTGAAATGGCGGCTTTTTGTGGTATAATGAAAAAAAGGAGAGGGCGCAATGCGGATTTTTTTGATTGTGATCGACAGTTTCGGAATCGGCGCCATGCCGGACGCGGCAGACTTCGGAGACTTGGGCTCGGATACGTATGGCAATCTTTTTCGGGAAACGGGCGTCCGTTTGCCGAACATGGTTTCTTACGGGCTGAACAACATCGACGGCGTGGCAAAAGCCTTCCCGAACGGGAAGTCGCTTTGCCCGGTGCCGGAGCCGCGCGCCGCGTACGCCCGGCTCGGAGAGCGCACAAAGGCAAAGGATACGACGGCCGGGCACTACGAGATCGCCGGGCTCGTCATGCAGCGCCCGTACCGCATCTATCCGAAATTTCCGCCCGAAGTCCTGCGGGATCTGGAGCGGGAAACGGGAAGGCAGTTCCTCGGTAACGAGGCGGCCTCCGGAACGGAGATCATCCGTCGCCTGGGCGAGGAGCACCGCCGGACGGGCAAACCCATCTTGTATACGTCGCAGGATTCCGTGATGCAGATCGCGGCGGATACTTCGGTCATCCCTCTGCAGGAATTGTACCGCATCTGCGAGGCTGCGCGCCGCATCATGCAGGGAGACCGCGCCGTCGGGCGGATCATCGCGCGGCCTTTTGTCAAACAGGGAGACCGGTTCGTGCGCACGGAAGACCGCAGGGATTACGCCCTGGAACCGCCGGGAACGACGATGTTGGATACGTTGCACGCGCACGGCGTCCGCGTCACGGCGGTCGGGAAAATTTCGGATCTGTTCTGCGGGCGCGGCATAACGGAGAGCATCCATACGGGAAACAACGGCGAGGGATTGGATGCCGTTTTGCGTCTGACAGAAAGCGTTGCGGACGGATTGGTCTTCGTCAATCTGGTCGACACCGACATGCTGTTCGGGCACCGCAACGACGTGCCGGGGTATGCGAATGCCCTTCGGCAGATCGACGAACGGATCCCGGCCATCGAACGGGGGCTGCGGTGCGACGATGTCCTGATCTTAACGGCCGACCATGGCTGCGACCCGACGACGGCGTCGACCGATCATTCGCGCGAATACGTGCCGCTTCTGCTGTACGGAAAAAGTATCCGCCCGCAGAACCTGCATACATTGCAGGGGTTCGATCACATTGCGCGCTTTGTCTGCGCGGCATTCGGGTGCGGAAAGGATCCGGAAATCTATGACAGGATCGTAAGGAGGTAACGAATGGAAACATTGCGACAGGCAGATCCATCGCCGCGCGCGCAGAAGATCGCGCAGGCGCTTCGGGAAAGAACGCAGGCGCGCCCCGGGATCGCCCTGGTTTTGGGAAGCGGCTGGAGCAACGTCGTAAGCGTCCTTGCCGAGCCGCAGACGATCGCGTACGGCGAGCTGGAAGGCATGCCGCAGTGCGGCGTTGCCGGGCACGCAGGGAACTTTCTGTTCGGGAAACTCGGCGGGGTCGACGTGTTGATCTTGCAGGGGCGCTTTCATCTGTACGAGGGGCGCGACATGGCGGAAGTCATTCTTCCGATCGCCGTTGCCGCGCAGCTCGGCGCGGAGGCGCTGGTTCTGACCAATGCGGCCGGCGGGCTCGATCCGTCCTTCCGTCCGGGCGACGTAATGCTCTTTTCCGACCATATCAATATGACGTGCCGCAACCCGCTGGTGGGGCTGCCGGCCGGCGAGAGGCCGCTGTTCATCGATATGGCGCAGGTTTACGACGCTGAATTTCGGGCGATTTTTCGCGCAGAATGCGAGAACTGCGGGCTTGTCTGCCGCGACGGGGTCTATATGCAGGTGCTCGGGCCGAGTTACGAAACGCCGGCCGAAGTCAGCGCGTTTCGCCGCCTGGGGGCCGATGCGGTCGGAATGAGTACGGTCGTGGAAGCGATCTACGCGCATTATCTGGGCCTGCGCATGGCGGCAATATCGTGCATCACGAACGCGGCCGCCGGGCTTTCGGAAGTTCCGCTCTGCCATGAGGACGTTCTGGCCGCGCTCAGGCAGCGAGAGCGGGCTTTAGGACAGCTTCTCCTGGGCGCGGTGCCGAAACTGGCCGCCGTCTTGTGACCGCGGAGAAGGCCCGCCGCGCATAAAATCAATTGCATTACAAACAATAAGAGCATAACGTCAGGAGAAGATCCATGAAGAAAGTTATGCTCTTTTTGTTGGTTTGTTTGCTGGGTTTCGCGTCGCTCGGCTGGTCTGTGATCGGTGCGGCGGCGGAATCGGAAACCGAACTGATTTCCGGGTGCAAAGCGGCTTATCTGTGCGATTGGCGCAGCGGAACGAAGGTGTACGAAGACAACGCCTACGAACATCTGCCGATCGCAAGCATGTGCAAGATCATGACGCTGGTTCTTTGCTTTGAAGAGCTCGGCCGCGGTCTGACGCTCGGCGAGCGCATTCCCGTAAGCGAAACGGCGAGCGGCATGGGCGGTTCGCAGGTTTTTCTGGAAGCCGGAGGGGAATACATTGCGAGCGATCTGATCAAAAGCATCTGCATTGCCTCGGCCAACGATTCGTGCGTGGCGATGGCGGAGCGCATCTCCGGAAGCGAAAAACTGTTTGTAAAGAAGATGAACGAGCGGGCGAAGGCGCTCGGCATGAACGATACGGCGTTCGTCAATTGCACAGGCCTGCCCGCGGCCGGGCAGTATTCCTGCGCGCACGACGTGGCTGTCATGCTGTCGGAATTGCTGCGCCACGGCGACTATTTTTATTATAGCCGCATCTGGATGGACACCATCACGCACAAGGACGGCCGGGTCACGGAGATGGCAAATACGAATAAACTGATCCGCTCTTACCAGGGCTGTGACGCCGGAAAAACGGGATACACGTCGGAAGCCGGGTTTTGCCTGGCGGCGTCTGCCGAGCGGGGCAATCTGCGCGCGGTTGCCGTCGTGATCGGGGCGACCGACAGCAAGACGCGCTTTGACAATACGCGCACGATGTTCGATTACGTGTTCGCCAATTATACGAGCAAAGCCGTTCTGGAAGAAAATGTGCTCGACGGAGCGCTGTGCAAGGTCGTCGGCGGGAAGAAAAAAGAGATCGCCGTCCGGCCGGCTCGCCCTGCCTATGTCTTTTGCTCCAAAGACGATACGGACGCGATCGACTGCGTGACGCAACTGGAGGAGCTGAAAGCGCCCGTCGCCGCAGGCGACGCGGCAGGGGCCGTCGTCGTCTACAAAAACGGCGTCGAATACGACCGCATTCCGTTGATCGCCAACGAAGATTCTGCCAGGTGCAGCTATCTGGATTCTTTGCGCGACGTGGCGGAGAACTGGGGGTTCTGACCGGACGCCATGCTGAGCGGCGTTTGGATGGGAATGCTCGCGGGGGCGATCGTGCTGTTGTGCCCGGTGTTTTTAAGCGCGCAGCTGTTTTTGGACGCCGGGGCAAAAAAGTGTTATTTTTCCTTTTATCTGATGCGGCTGATCAAAGTGTACGGCGGGTATGCCACGCTGTACGACCGCGGGATCGCCTTCCACCTGACAAAGCGGAAAGCCGTGTTGCTCCCGTATGCGGAGATCCTCGACACAAGGAAAAAATTTGAGATCACGCGCGGTTTTTATATCCTCGCATACAGCCATGTGGCGGAGATCGGCCGGCGCGCCGACCCGGCGGCGGCGCTCGCGCTCTGCGCAGGGCTGCAGATCGCGTCTGGTTTTATGGCCGGGTACGTCTTTCATCGGAAAAAATGCGCGTCGTTCAAGACGGACGTCCTGATGCACGAAGACAAAGATTGTCTGAAAGTCAGCGTTCGGGCGGTGCTTGCGTTCAATCTTCTGATCGTCGCGATCGCCGCTCTGAAAATCGCATTGCGCAAACTGTTGGAGAAAAAAGAAAATGAACGAAAACAAGCAGGATCAACGAGTCAATGAGCTGATGGAAAAATCCATGAACGGGCTGTCCGACCTTATGGACGTCAATTCGGTGATCGGTACGCCGATCGTGACGACGAGCGGCTGGCAGATCATCCCGGTATCCAAAGTGACGTTGGGCTACCTTTCCGGCGGAAGCGATATCGGGGTGACCAAGGTGATCAAGGAGGATGAAAGCGTGCCGTTTGCCGGCGGTGGCGGGGCCGTCGTTTCCATGCGGCCGGCAGGCTTTATCGTAGACGACGGAAAAGAATGCCGCTTTGTGCATGCCGGGGAGGATCCGTTGGACAATCTGATGGAAAAGGCGAGCGATCTGCTGCGCCGTTTTCAGGGCGAACATGAATAAAAAGATCGCCTCGGTTTTGTTTGCGGCTGTATGCTTTCTGTCGTTTGGCGCCATGGCTGTCACGGCGCGGGCGGCACAGGGGAGCGCGGTGTCGGCAGGGGAAGCCGTTCTCGAAGTCAGCAGCCAACGGCTTTTATGGGAAAAGGACGCGGACCGCGTCCTGCCGATGGCCAGCACGACGAAGATTTTGACGGCTCTGATCATCGCCGAAGAATGCGACCCGGAGGCCGTTGTCTGCGTGCCGGAGGAAGCCGTCGGGGTAGAGGGCTCGAGCGTGTACCTCGTCGCCGGAGAAAAACTGACGGTCCGCGACCTTTTGTACGGCCTGATGCTCCGCTCCGGCAACGACTGCGCCGAAACTTTGGCGCTGTACCACAGCGGCAGCATCCGCGCGTTTGCCGGGCACATGAACGAACGGGCCCGGCAGCTCGGTGCCGTGAACAGCCATTTCTGCAATCCGCACGGGCTGCCTGCCGAAGGACATTGCACGACCGCCGCCGACCTGGCGAAAATTGCCGCGCACGCCTTGCAGAACGAGCTGTTCAGCGAGATCGTTTCCGCCCGTTCCTGGCGGGTGGAAGACGGCGGGTGCGGCTATGCGCGGCTCTGGAACAATAAAAACAAAATGCTCTCGATGTACGACGGGGCGGACGGCGTCAAGACCGGGTATACAAAAGAGGCCGGCCGCTGCCTCGTCACCTCCGCCACGCGCGGCGGGATGCGGCTCGTTTCGGTCGTGTTGGACAGCCCGTCCATGTATGAAAGAAGTTCCGAAATTCTGGATTCCGCCTTTTCACGCTATTCGATGCGCAAAATTTTTGACGCGCAAAGTTATGAGCCGGCCGTGGATACCGAGGTGGAAGGGAAGACGTGCAGAGCGCGGTGCGAAAAGGATTTTTACTACCCGCTCGCGGAGGAAGAAACGGGCGCGGTCCGCGTGGAAGAACAGCTTCCGGCGCGGCTGCGACTCCCTGTCCGGCAGGGCGACGCGGTCGGCGAAATCAAAATTTGTTTCCAAAATCAGTTGATTTTTTCCCAGAAAATCGTTAGTATAGAAGACAAGGAAAAAAGTTACTTCGACATTTTGCGCGAACTGACGAGAAACGGGAGACGGAAAAGCAAATGCGAATCAACAAATATCTCGCCGAATGCGGAGTCGCCAGCCGGAGGGGCTGCGACAAGCTGATTTCGGAAGGCCGCGTTTCGATCGACGGAAAGCGCGCGGCTTTGGGCGACGATGTGCGCCAGGGCGACCGCGTGTGCGTAGACGGCAAGGACGTAGCGCGGAAAGCGGAGCACGAATACTATCTTCTGAACAAGCCGAAAGGGTACGTCTGCACGGTGAAAGACGATAAAGACCGCAAAACGGTCATGCAGCTCTTGCCCGAGAACGCGGGGCGCGTATATCCTGTGGGCCGGCTGGACTATGACACGGAAGGGATGTTGCTTTTGACGGATGACGGCGAACTGGCTTTCCGTCTGACGCACCCGATGAACGAGATCCCCAAAACCTACCTCGTAAAAGTGGAAGGGTCCGTCGACGAGCGTTCTCTGGCAAAACTGCGCAGCGGCGTAGAGCTGGACGGGAAGCTGACGGGAAAGAGCCGCGTCAAAGTCATCGAAACGAATAAAAAATTTACAAAGATGCACGTCACCATCACGGAAGGACGCAACCGGCAGATCCGCCGCATGTTCGAAGAGGTCGGCAAGCAGGTGATCTTTTTGAAGCGGATCCGCATCGGCGAGATGGGGCTCGGTTCGCTCGAACGCGGCAAAGTGCGGCGCCTGACGGCGGACGAGATTTATTATCTGAAAAATTTGTAAACTTAAAAAGAGCGGAAAGGAAATTCTTTCCGCTCTTTTTGCGCGTGGATTATTTGATCTTGACCGTAAAGTCTCCGTTCATCGCGCCGATCTCGATGGTGTTGCCGGGCTGCAGATCGTTGGCGATCATCGTGCGGGCGATCATCGTTTCGATCTTGCTCTGCAGGTACCGTTTCAGCGGCCTTGCACCGTATACGGGGTCATAGCCGTTTTCGATGATCAGCTCTTTGGCGACCGGGGTGATCGCGAGCTTCAGCTGCTTATCTTCCAACCGGCCTTCCAGATCCTTGATCAGGAGGTCGATGATCTTCGTGATGTTTTCCTTCGTCAGTGGTTTGTAGTATACGATCTCGTCCAGACGGTTCAGGAATTCGGGACGGAAACTCTGTTTGAGCAGCTGCGAAACTTTGTCTTTCGCGTCTTCGGAGATCTCGCCGTTTTCGTCGATGCCGTCGAGCAGGTATGCCGAGCCGAGGTTGGACGTCAGGATGATGATGGTGTTTTTGAAGTCGACCGTGCGCCCCTGCGAATCGGTGATGCGCCCGTCGTCGAGGACCTGCAGCAGAATGTTGAATACGTCCGGATGCGCCTTTTCGATCTCATCGAACAGGACGACGGAATAGGGCTTTCTGCGCACGGCTTCGGTCAGCTGGCCGCCTTCGTCGTAGCCGACGTATCCGGGAGGCGCGCCGATCAGGCGCGAGACCGAAAACTTTTCCATGTATTCGGACATGTCGATGCGCACGAGGTTGTGTTCATCGTCGAACAGGCTTTCGGCCAGGGCCTTCGCCAGCTCGGTTTTGCCCACGCCGGTCGGGCCGAGGAACAGGAAGGAGCCGATGGGGCGGTTGGGGTCGGCGATCCCGGCGCGGGAGCGGAGGATCGCTTCCGTCACTTTGGTGACCGCCTCGTCCTGCCCGACGACGCGTTTGTGCAGAATGTCGTCGAGGTGGAGGATCTTTTCGCGCTCGCCTTCCATCAGTTTGGCCAGCGGGATGCCCGTCCAGCGGGAAACCACGCGGGCGATCTCTTCTTCCGTCACGGTGTCTCGCAGCAGCGTGTGCTTGCTGCCGGAGGATTCGGTGTTTTGCGCCGCTTCCAGTTTTTTCTGCAGTTCGGGCAGCCGGCTGTATTTCAGCTTCGCCGCGCGTTCGTAATCGCCGACGCGCTGCGCCGCCTCGATCTCGCCGTTGACCTTTTCGATCTCGGCTTTGGTATCCGATACGACGTGAATGCTCGCCTTCTCGTTTTCCCACTGCGCCTTCATCGCGTTGAATTTATCGCGCAGTTCGGCAAGCTCTTTCTGGATCGCGGCGAGCCGCTCCTTGGAGAGGGTATCCGTCTCCTTTTTGAGCGCCATCTCTTCGATTTCCAGCTGCATGATCTTTCGCGCGATGTCGTCCATTTCGGTCGGCATCGAGTCGATCTCGGTGCGGATGGTCGCGCAGGCCTCGTCCACGAGGTCGATCGCCTTGTCCGGCAGGAATCTGTCGGTGATATAGCGGTGCGAAAGGGTCGCCGCGGCGATCAGCGCCTGGTCGTGGATCTGTACGCCGTGGAAAACTTCATAGCGCTCTTTCAGGCCGCGCAGGATGGAGATGGTGTCTTCCACGGTCGGTTCGTCGACCATGACGGGCTGGAACCGCCTTTCGAGGGCGGCGTCCTTTTCGATATACTTCCTGTATTCGTCCAGCGTGGTCGCGCCGATGCAGTGCAGTTCGCCGCGGGCAAGCATGGGCTTGAGCAGGTTGCCCGCGTCCATCGCGCCGTCCGATTTGCCGGCGCCGACGATGGTGTGCAGCTCGTCGATGAAAAGCAGGATCTTGCCTTCGCTCTTTTTGATCTCGTTGAGAACGGCTTTCAGGCGCTCTTCAAATTCGCCGCGGAACTTGGCGCCCGCGATCAGCGCGCCCATGTCAAGGGCGAAGATCGTCTTGTCTTTAAGCCCTTCGGGCACGTCGCCGCGCACGATGCGCTGTGCCAGACCTTCGGCGATCGCCGTCTTGCCGACGCCCGGTTCGCCGATGAGCACGGGGTTGTTTTTGGATTTGCGCGAGAGAATGCGGATGA
>CALVHP010000020.1 GCA_944328405.1 uncultured Clostridia bacterium | reverse complement strand
GTTTTTGTGCGGCGTGGTTCCGCCGCGCGGAAACGCGTCCGGCGTGCTTTTTTTGCTTGCCTTTTCCGCGCGGATGCGCTATACTGTTCGCGTTCGGAATTGAAACCTGCGTCGGAGGGTACGTCCCAACGGCAAAGGGGAGAAAGAACGCAACCGGCTCTTTGTCCTCCTTTTTTGCCGCGGCGGAAGGGAGGATTTTTCTTTCCTTCGCGCAAGGTAAAACCAAGCGATTCCGCAAAAGGAGCAATCCATATGAAAAAATTTTTGGCAGCGGTGCTCGCGGTGCTCATGCTTTGCGTCGGCGTGTTCGTCGCCTGCGGCAGCGGCAATGAAGGCGACAACTCGCAGACCGGCGGCAACTCGCAGACGGGCGACAATTCGCAGACCGGCGACAACTCGCAGACCGGCGGCCAGACCGAATCGGTCGACGTGTATCTGCCCGACGGCACGCCCGCGCTCGCCGTGGCGCAGGCGATCACCGAGGGGGTGGATATCGACGGGTATTCCGTGAATTTCCACATCATCGCCGCGGGAGACATTGGCAAGGTGTTCGCCGCACACGATGACGCAGACCTGGCCATCATGCCCACCATCGGCGCGGCGGGCGTCTATTCGAACGGAATGGGCATTCAGCTCGTCTCCACGAACGTGTTCGGCAACCTCTTTATCGTCGGGGTGAACGGAACGGCGGCAAGCCTTGCCGAACTGAAGGGCAAAGTCGTCATGACGACCGCCGCCACGACCATCCAGCTGTTCCAGTATCTCCTGGAACAGAACGAGATCGAATACGAACTCGGCTCGCAGGCCGTCGACGCGGACAAAGTCTATCTGAATTCTTACGATTCCGGCCAGCAGATCATCCAGGCGCTGAAAGCGGCGGAAGCGAAGCAGACCGAGGCGTACGGCGTTCTCGGCGAGCCGCAGGTCACCATGTGCCAGACCAACGTTCCCTCGGCGCGGATCGCCGTCGATTTCCAGGCGGAGTGGGAATCGCTGACGGAGTTCGACGGGTATCCGCAGGCTTCCCTGATCGTCCGCGGCAGTTTCGCGTCTTCGCATTCTTCCTTCGTAAGCGCCTTTGCGGACGCGCTGAAAGGGAATGCCGCGTGGCTCGCCGATGCCGAAAACATCGCGGCCTTCCAGGCGGCGCTCGCCGCATACAACGAGACGGCCGATTACCAGTCGACGCTGGCCGCCGCCAACCTGACCACGGATACGATCGAACGCTGCAACCTCGGTTTTCAGTCGGCGTCCGACGTAAAGGCGTCCGTCATCGACTACATCGGGCGCCTGAATCCCTCCGTGGAGCTGAAAGACGATTTCTTCTTTGCCGCGGCTTAACGGCCCGGCGGTACATTGCATGAGTGCGAAAGCGAAAAAGATCGTGCTGAATATCGCGTACCCGCTGATCGTCGTCGCCGTCGTCGCCGCCGTCTGGTGGATCGGCGCGGCGGTCATCGGGGTCACGCTCATTCTCCCCACCCCGGCGGAAGCGGTGCGGGAGTTTTTCGCATACTTTGCCGATCCTTCGTTCTGGGAGGCGGTCGGCAATTCCATGTGGCGCTCCTTTTACGCTTTTCTCATCTCGTTTGCCCTGGCGCTCGTCTTCGCGGTCGCCTCTTCGCTGTGCGTCCCGTTCCGCCGCCTGGCGCGCCCGTTCGTGGCGGTCATCCGCGCCGTCCCCACAATGTCGGTCATCTTCATCCTCATCCTGCTGCTCGATTCCGCGCGCGCCCCGGCCGTGGTCGCCGTCATCGTCATCTTTCCGACGCTGTATTCTTCCTTTTCGTCGGCCATCGACGGCGTCGATCCAAAACTTGCGCAGATGTGCAAGGTGTACGGCGTCGGGCTGAAAGACAGGCTCTGCAAACTGTATATCCCCAACATGGCGCCGGGCATCTTCGAAGGCAGCGCGGCCGGCTTTTCCCTCAACATCAAACTGGTCATCGCGGCGGAAGTCATGGCGCACACCGTCCGCAGTTTCGGCAACCTGATGTACAATGCAAACTGGATGCTCGAAACGGAAAAACTCTTCGCCCTCACGATCGCGGCGGTCCTGCTGTCTGTCGCCTGCGAATGGCTGATCCGCCTCGTCGGCCGCGCGGTGATCCGCTGGAGGTGAATGGAATGGAACGGAAAGATATTCTCTTCGATCGCGTCTCCAAATCGTACGGCGATACCGCCGTATACAAAGACTTTTCGCTGACCGTCGAGGAGGGGAGCATCACCTGTCTTTTGGGCGCGAGCGGCTGCGGCAAGACGACCCTTCTGAACATGATCGCGCGGCTCACACCCTACGAAGGAAAGATCGAAAACGTGCCCGAGCGGATCTCGTATATTTTTCAGGAAGAGCGCCTTCTTCCCAACCTCACCGTCCGCCAGAACGTCGCGCTCGTGCTCGGCAAGGGGGCGGACCGGCAGAAGGTATCCGAAATTCTCGAAAAAGTGGAGCTCTCCGGCAAAGAGGACGCCTATCCGTCCGCGCTTTCGGGCGGGCAGGCGCAGCGCGTTTCCATCGCGCGCGCCTTCGCGTACCCTTCGCGGCTCATCCTCATGGACGAACCATTTTCCTCCCTCGACACGGCGCTGAAGATCCGCCTGATCGACGTTTTTTGCCGCCTCTGGCGGGAAGAGCGGCGCACGGCCGTGTTCGTCACGCACGACGTCGAGGAAGCCTGCATGCTCGCGCACCGCGCGATCGTTTTGCGGGAGGGCGCGATCGTCGCCGACCTGCGTTCGCCGCAAGACGTGCCGCGCCCGTACGGCGAAGGCTCCGCTTTCAAAACGGCGCTGTTGCGGGCGCTTCTCGGAGAGGCGCCGTAAAAACGGCTTGTCCGGCTTGTCCGCAAAGGGCAAACGCGGGGTGCGGTTTGCCGCGCTCCGCGTTTTTTGCGCGGTTTGTTCAAATCCGAAATAACCGTTTCCGGCGCAGAAAATTGCCTTGCGCTTTTTCGGGCTTTGTGCTATACTGAAACGGAAAGAGTGACCGCACCCGAATGCGGCCCGCGCGCGGACCGAAGCTTCAAGCAGGTATCTATTGTGAAAACGCTGTTTATTTCTGACCTGGACGGGACCTTGCTGACGGCGAAAGAGACGATTTCCGCGTATTCTCTCGGCGAACTCAACCGGATGATCGACGAAAACGGGCTGCAATTTACGTACGCTACCGCCCGCTCCCTCAATTCGGCGGCGAAGGCCTGCTGGGGGTTGCGGCAGAATCTGCCCGTCGTCCTGTACAACGGCGCGCTCATCATGCAGCCCGCGACCCGCGAGGTGCTCTACAACAATCATTTCAGTTACGAACAGCTCGTCTTTCTGAAAGGGGAGTTCGAGCGTTTCGGCCTGCATCCGCTGATCTATTCGTTCAGCGGCGGAAACGAGCGCGTTTCCTGGATGCAGGGGAAAGAGACGAGCGGGGTGCTCCGCTATCTGGACCGCCGCCGCGGCGACGTGCGCTTCCGCCCCATTCAGGGGGAGCAGGACCTGTTCGGGGACGACTTTTTTTATTTTACCTGCATCAGCGCCAAAGAAGATCTCGACGGGCTGTACGCGTCCGTTTGTTCCCGCGCGGATTTCAAATGTATTTACGAGCGCGAAACGTACCATACCGATTACTGGTGCGAGATCATGCCGGCCGGGACGTCCAAGGGAACGGCGGCGGTGCGGCTGAAAGAGTTCCTGCACGCCGACAGACTGGTCGTCTTTGGCGACGCGCCCAACGACCGAGAGATGTTTCTGTGCGCCGACGAGAGTTATGCCGTCAAAAATGCGGACGAGGATCTCAAGGCGATCGCGACGGGCGTCATCGGCTATTCCGAAGAAGATGCCGTGGCAAAATTCATTGCCGCGAATCTGAATAAATACATCTGAGAGGTTTTACAGTGGCAGAAAAGGAGAAAAAAGTGAAGAAAGAACGCAAAAAGAGCACTTTCTGGAAGGATTTCAAGGCGTTTATTTCGCGCGGGAACATCGTCGACCTGGCCGTCGCGGTGGTCGTCGGCGCCGCGTTCACGGCCATCGTGAACAGCCTGGTCAACGACATCATCAAACCGTTCATCACCTGGCTGATCGGCGGCGAAGATATGAGCGATCTGGTCGTCGTTCTGAAAACGATCTACGACGAGGCCGGCGAGGTCGTCGATACGATCACGCTCAATTACGGCAACCTGATCATGGCGATTCTGACCTTTTTGATCGACGCGCTCGTGATCTTTACCATCGTCCGCGTCGTCCGCAACGCCAAAAACCGCATCCAGGCGGAGGCGGAAAAGCTGAAAAAGAAGGAGGCGGAGGCCGCCGCCGAAGCGCCCGCGCAGGAAGAAGCTCCCGCGCCCGCCGAGCCGCCCAAGCCCACCGTCGAAGAACTTCTCGCCGAGATCCGCGACCTCCTCAAGGCCGAAAACAGGGCGGAGACCCTGCCGGATTCCGCGCCCGAAGAGACGAAAAAAGACAACTGACCGATCATGCGGCCGCCGGAACAGACCCGGCGGCCGCCTTCTTTTCCCGCGATCGGCGCCGGAAAAAATTAACGGAAAAATTTTTGCAAACAGCCCGCAAACATTTTGGAAAAACCGCGTTTTATGGTATACTGTAAGGGTGGCCGGCGGCACCGGCCATCGCTCTGAAACACGCATTCCGCGGCGCGCCCGCGGAGCAAGAGGAAACGCCAATGGTGGAAAGTTCTGCGCCCTGCATGCGATCCGTGTCATACGGCAGCCCGCGCCGCGCTCAGGCGGCAGGGGCGGCGCAGCGCACCCTCTCGGCGCAGCATTCGGGCGCAATACGCTTCATGCCGTAAAGCAGGTATCCGGTCAGGTGCATTACACGCACTTTTCGGGCCTGCTTTCTTTATGATGCCCGGCCTCGCCCGGCTCAGGCAATGACGAGGATGCCGCTGCGGAGCAGCGTCACCACGAGGTAGGCGTTGAGCACGATCAGCAGCGGCAGCACGATCATCGGCAGCAGATGGTCCGTCTTGAACCGCAGCGCCAGCATCGTCGCGTAGGCGCCGAGCGCCCCGCCCAGGAACCCGGCCAAAAACAGTTTGGCGTTGCCCGTTTTGGAGCCGGCGCCCCGTTCCGCCGCCGCGCGCCGCTGCGAACGGACGAGCTGGAAGGCGTACAGATTGATGGCCAGGATGTACACGGCCAGAAGCAGATAGGGCAGCAGCATCGTCAATTTCACCTCGCGGGGAAGTATGTGCGCCGCGGGGCGGTTTTAATCAAAGGTTCGGAGGTAAGAGATCGATATGGCAAAAGCAGCCATCCTGATGGGAAGCAAATCCGACTTCGCGGTGGTCAAGCCCGCCGTCGAGGTCCTCAAAAAATTCGGCGTCGAAACGCAGGTCCGCGTGATCTCCGCCCACCGCACGCCGGACGAGGCGCACGCCTTTGCCGCCGGCGCGGAAGAGAGCGGCGTCGAAGTGATCATCTGCGCGGCGGGCAAGGCTGCGCATCTGGGCGGCGTCATCGCGGCGTATACCACGCTGCCGGTCATCGGCCTTCCGGTCAAGACGGACATGATGGGCGGGCTGGACAGCCTCCTTTCCATCGTGCAGATGCCTTCGGGCATCCCCGTCGCCACGGTAGGCGTCAACGGCGGCGAAAACGCCGGGCTCCTCGCCCTGCAGATCCTCGCGCTCCGCTATCCCGAAATCGGGAAGAAGCTCAAACAGTTCAAGGCGCAGATGGCTGCCAAGATCGCGGCGGACGACGCGGCGCTGCAAAACGAACTGCAGGGGCTCTGAGCGCCGGGCCATCACCCAAAACAAGTTCAATATTTTCGGAGGTTTCATCATGAAAAAACTCGAGCAGCTTTACGAAGGGAAGGCAAAAAAGGTCTTTGCGACGGACGATCCCGACGTCGTCATCGTCGATTACAAGGACGATGCGACCGCGTTCAACGGGCTGAAAAAGGGCACGATCGCCGGCAAGGGCGTCATCAACAACAAGATGAGCAACATGATGTTCCGCATCCTGGAGCATCACGGCATCCCCACGCACTACGTCGAGGAACTCTCCGACCGCGAAACGGCCGTGAAAAAGGTGCAGATCGTCCCGCTCGAAGTGATCATCCGCAATACGGCGGCCGGAAGCTTTTCCAAGCGCTACGGCGTCCCCGAAGGCAAAAAACTCCCCGTGACCGTCTTCGAATTCAGCTATAAAAACGACGATCTCGGCGATCCGCTCATCAACGATTACCATGCCCTCGCCATGGAACTGGCCACGCCCGAAGAACTCGATACCATCAAAAAGATGGCGTTCAAGGTCAACGAGGTGATGAAGGAGTTTTTCGCCGGCCTGAACATCGACCTGATCGACTTCAAGCTCGAATTCGGCCGCTTCAAGGGCCAGATCATCCTCGCGGACGAGATCTCTCCGGATACCTGCCGCTTCTGGGATATGACCACGGGCGAAAAGCTGGATAAAGACCGCTTCCGCCGCGACCTCGGCGGGGTGGAAGACGCTTACAAAGAAGTGTTCGCCCGTCTGACGGGCAAATAAGCGGGGCGCGCGCATGTATCTGCGTGACGGAAAACTTCCGTTCGACGCCATGCACGAAGAGTGCGGCGTATTCGGCGTCTACAGCAACGAAACGCGCGACGTCGCGAATACCGTCTATTACGGCCTGTTCGCATTGCAGCATCGCGGGCAGGAAAGCGGCGGTATCGCCGTGGCGTACGCCAACAAGATCCAGTATTACAAGGGGATGGGGCTGATCCCCGAAGTGTTCGCGGGAGGGCGGCTCGCCGCGTTGCCGGAAGGGGACATCGCCATCGGGCACGTCCGCTATTCGACGACGGGCGCCAGCCTGGCGGCGAACGCGCAGCCCGTCGTGTTTACGGGCAAATGCGGCAAAACGGCGCTGGCGCACAACGGCAACCTGACCAACACCCGCGAACTGCGCGAAGAGCTCATCCGCGACAATGCCGTCTTTCAGACCTCCATCGATTCGGAGGTCATGGCGCTGCTCATCAACAAATACAGCGACGGAGACATCGTCAAGGGCGTTCTCGCCGCCTGCGAACGCATCCGCGGCTCGTACGCGCTGGTCATCATGACGACGGATAAACTCATCGCCGTCCGCGACCCGTACGGCATCCGTCCGCTGGTTTTGGGCAAGGCGCTCGACGACGTCGTCGTCGCCAGCGAGACCTGCGCCCTTGACGCCGTCGGAGCCGTCTATACGCGCGACGTGCGGCCGGGCGAAGTGGTCGTCATCGATTCGCAGGGCGAACATTCCTACTTCCTCGACACGGCGGGCAAAAAACCGGCGGCGTGTATTTTCGAATACGTGTATTTCGCCCGGCCCGACAGCGTCATCGACGGACTCAGCGTGTACGCGGCGCGCAAGGAATCGGGCCGCATCCTCGCCCGCAACAGCAAGATCGAGGCCGACATCGTCAGCGGCGTTCCCGATTCCGGGCTGGTCGCCGCGCGCGGCTATTCCGAAGAGTCGGGCATCCCCTGCGTGGAGGCGCTTGCCAAAAACCGCTATGTCGGCCGCACGTTCATCCAGCCGGACCAGCACATGCGCGAAAACAGCGTCAGCGTCAAGCTCAACGCCCTGCGCGCCAACATCCGCGGCAAACGCGTGATCATCATCGACGATTCCATCGTCCGCGGCACGACCAGCCGCAAGATCGTCCGGCTCCTGCGCGAAGGCGGCGCGAAAGAGGTGCACATGATGGCCTGTTCGCCCGTCGTGCGGCACCCGTGCCACCTCGGCATCGACATCGAAACGTATTCGCAGCTGATCGGCGCGAATAAGTCGGTGGAGGAGATCCGGCAGTTCATCGGCGCCGATTCGCTCACGTACATGACGGTCGACCAGCTCAAAGAGGCGTGCCGCGGCGCGCGCTGCGGGTTCTGTACGGGCTGTTTCGACGGCAATTATCCGTATTCGCTCGAAGACTATCGCGAAGACAAACACAAATTCGAATGACCAAGGAGTGCAACGAAGTATGGCCATTTCCTATAAAGACAGCGGCGTAGACGTCGAAAGGGGATACAAGGCGGTCGAGCTGATGAAAAAGCACGTCCAGACCACGTTCAACGAAAACGTGCTGGGCGACATCGGTTCGTTCGGCGGCTTTTATTCCATCGCCGGCGAAGCGATGAAAGAGCCCGTGCTCGTCGCCGGCACCGACGGCGTCGGAACCAAGCTCAAATATGCGTTTTTGGCGAACCGTCACGACACCATCGGCATCGACGCGGTCGCCATGTGCGTCAACGACATCGTCTGCCAGGGCGCCAAGCCGCTCTTTTTCCTCGACTATTTCGCCACGGGGAAACTTTCGCCCGAAACGGTCGCCACGGTGGTCTCCGGCGTGGCGGAAGGCTGCCGGCAGGCGGGCTGCGCGCTCATCGGCGGCGAAACGGCCGAAATGCCCGGTTTTTACCCGGACGGAGAATACGACATCGCCGGGTTTGCCGTCGGCATCGTCGATAAGAGCAAGGTCATCAACGGAAAAGAGATCCGCCCCGGCGACGCGCTTGTCGGTATCGCGTCCAGCGGTATCCATTCCAACGGCTATTCTCTGGTGCGCCGCCTGTTCGGCGACAATTCTCTCTCGCACGACCTCGACCGCTACGACGACCGTCTCAAAGACAAACTGCTCAACGTCCTGCTCACGCCCACGAAGATCTACGTCCGCAGCATTCTCGAACTGATCTCCAAGGTCCGCGTCAAGGGCATCGCGCACATCACGGGCGGCGGCTTCATTGAGAACATCCCGCGCATCTTCCCCGCGGGCGTCGGCTGCGAGATCGAAAAAGATTCCTATCCCGTGCCCGCGATCTTCCGCATCATGCACGAAATGTCCGCCACGACGGACGAACAGATCTACAACACCTTCAACATGGGCATCGGCATGGTGGTCTGTGTGGAAGAAAAGGACGTTGCCGCGACCATCGCCTCGCTCGAGGCCTCCGGCGAAAAGGCGTACCGCATCGGCCGTCCGGTCGAAGGCAAAGGAGTCAGACTGCTGTGAAAAAGATCGCCGTTTTCGCGAGCGGCTCGGGCAGC
>CALVHP010000019.1 GCA_944328405.1 uncultured Clostridia bacterium | reverse complement strand
CAAAAAACCGGAACCGCTCCGAACGGAGCGGTTCCGGTTTTTCTGCCGCGGCGGCCGGCCGCCGGCACGCGTTACAGGAACCAGACCTGCATATCCCCCTTGCCGCGGTTGGCCCACGCGAAGTAGGGAATGAGTTTGAGGGTGCAGCGTTCGGGCACGGGCGGCTCGTACGAATAGAGCGCCGCCGAGGTGCGCAGCCGCTCGGCGGGCACCTCGAGGGCGAACGGCCCTTCCCCCGCGGAGACCTTCGCCCCCGCGAGCGAACGGACGCGCACCGCGCGCAGGTTGGGGCCGTTGTCGCAGCTTTCGGCGCACAGCACCAGCGGGCCGTACTCGACCGCCTTGCGGCCGTTGTCGTACCACACGTTTTCGTTGGCGTAGACGAAGCGCGGGCGGATCCTGAAATCGAGGTCGATCGCGGTGTCGCCGTCGCAGGCAAGCGCGATGTAACCGTCGGCGATCTGCGGTTCGGCCCTGCGCCCGTTGACCTTCATAGAGACGCCGCCCCGCCATGCGGGTACGCGCAGGCGCAGGTCCGCCTTCCCCTGCACACGCACGCGCGCGGTGCCGCCGTAGGGCATCGCGCTCTCGATCAGCAGCTGCGCGCCGCCGACGCGCGCCGACGAGGAGATGTACTGGTTCACGTACACGGTTCCCCCTTCTTCGGCGTAGATATAGCTGCCGATGCTCTCGATGAAGCGCGTGAGGTTGGGCGGGCAGCACGAACAGTCGAACACTTCGACGCGTTCGGGGATGGGGCAGAACAGCTTGGTTTTCAGCCCCTCGTTGTAGTCGTAGATGTTTTCGTGGAATTCGAGCGGGTTCACGTAGAAGAAGCCCTTGCCGTCGCGGCTTTCGCCCGCGAGCACGTTGTTGTAGAGCACGCGCTCGAAAATTTCGTGGTAGACGGCGCGGTTGCGGATCCTGGCGAGGCGGTCGCAGAAAAAGGCGAGCGCGATCGCCGCGCACGTTTCGCTGTAGGCGAAGATGTTGGGCAGGTCGTACGCAAAGGTAAAAGTTTCGCCGTGGTAGGAAGAGCCGGTGCCGCCCGTGATGTACATCTTTTTGCCGATGATGTCTTCGAACAGCGTTTCGCAGGTGTCGGCGAGTTCGCGGTCCCCTTTCAGCCGCGCCACGTCGGCCATGGCGATGTACAGGTACAGCGCGCGCACGGCGTGGCCCTCGGCCGTCTTCTGTTCGCGCACGGGGGCGTGGTCGAGGTGGTAGACGGGATAGGTGAACGCGTACGTCTCTTCGTTGTGCCGGCCGCGCTCTTCGATAAAGAAATCGGCCAGATCGAGGTATTTCTGCGCGCCCGTGGCACGGTACAGCTTGACGAGGGCGAGCTCGATCTCGGGATGGCCGCAGGTGACGAACCCGGCGTCCTTCTTGACGTAGAACCGCTCGTAAATGTAGTCGGCGTAGCGGATCATGGCGGCGTACAGCTTGTCGTCGACGCCCGCCTCGTGCAGGGCGACGGCCGCCTCGATCAGGTGCCCCGCGCAGTACAGCTCGTGCTCGGGGCGCTTTCGGAAGATGTTTTCGGGTTCATAGACCTGGAAATAGCAGTTGAAATACCCGCACGGGAGCTGGCTGTTACAGATGTCCGCGATCGCCTCGTCCGCCCAGGCCTTCAGCTGCGGATCCTCTTTTTTGGCGAGGATGTTTGCGACGCTTTCCAGCCATTTGGCGATGTCGCTGTCCCAGAACACATGCGGCTTGTGCGCGTCGTCGCGGATGCACTTCATGGCACGGAAGCGGCCCGTTTCGGCAAAGCGCTTGTGGATGTTGTACACCGAAACTTCGGCGTTTTTCCTCTGCAATTCGCCCCAGAAGCCGCCGCCGATCGTCACGTCTTTGAAATCGATGGGTTGCATAGAGTTTTCTCCTCTCAGTCTGTCTTTTCGAACAGGAACGCGCCGCCCCTGTATTCGCCCGTGGGGAGGAAGCGCAGGCTCCCGCCCGAAACCTCAAAGTCGAGCGTGGTGTACGCCGCCGCGAGTTTGTAGCCGGAAACATCGCATTCGAGCCGCTCGTACGGCCGCTCGAAACAGTGGACGAGCACGAGCATGCGCCGGCCGTCGGGCGCGGTCTTTTGGTAGATCTGGCAGCCCTTCGGCTCGCGGAAATAGCGCACGTCGCAGAAAAATGCGGAAATATTGCCCCCGCGCACGACGTCTTTGACGGCGTTGTAAAATTCGATGCCCTCTTTGATCTTGGCTTTCTGCGCCTCGTTGATCTCGTGCACGTCGCCCGAAACGCAGATGCGGCCGAACATCGCCGCCGTCATCGACCACACGATGCGGTCGACCGTGTCGTCCTTGCGGATGACCGCCCAGATCTGGCTCTGCCGCGCGGGCACGACGCGCGAGACGTTGGCCGCCACCAGCGGGATCTCGCGGCATTCGTGCGCGTCCGAAAAGGAGCACATCGACACCTTGCTCATGCGCAGCGGTTCGATGCGCGAGCCGCCCGACGAGCAGTTTTCGATGACGATGCCCGGCACCGCCGTCTTGAGCCTGTCCAGATACGCGAGGCTCTCTTCGGTGATCTGCCGCCCGCTCTCGCCGAAGCTTTCGGCGCCGTCGCCGCCCATGCCGAAGGTGTCGTTGTAGTCGATCTTGATGTACGAAAAGCCCTTATCGGCGAGGAAATCGAGCATCTTTTTCTGCAGATAGCGCTGCACGCCCGGCTTGCGCAGATCGAGGAAGCGCCGGTTCTTGGAGGTGAGCGGAACGCCGTCGCGGTGCAGCAGGCTCTTTTCGTCGGCAAACTTGGCGCTGTCTCGCCCCACGTTTTCAAACTCGAACCAGACGCCCGCCTGCATGCCGGCGGCGTTGATGGCCGAAACGACCGCCCCGATGCCGTGCGGGAAGAGCTTTTTGCTCTCGTTCCAGTCGCCGATGGCGTTGCACCAGCCGCAGTTTTCGGGCAGGTACCAGCCCGCGTCGATAACGAAGGTGCCGAAGGGGATGCCCCGGATGCTTTCCAGAATGGCGGCGATGTTCTCCTCGCTTGGGGTGCCCCAGGTGGTGCAGTATTCGTTGAACAGGACGGGCATCTCCTCTTCGCTTGCGGGGACGGACAGGCGCGCGTCCTGGTAATGCACGAAGTCGTTGCAGACGTCGTCGATGTTTTCGGTGCGCTTCACGCAGAGATAGGCGCGGTGGGTGGCGAACTGCCCGCCCGCGGGGATCGTTTTGCACCAGCGGCCGAATTCATAGTCGGCCAGCCCGCCCGAAAGGGCGCAGGTCTCGCGTTCCTGGTACACTTCCAGCTGCCAGCTGTACGGCGCTTCGAGCATGGCCGCCCAGGTGACGCCGCCGCCCTGCACCGCCGCGAAAGGGAAATACCCGCGGTTGGGCATGCTGCCGACCTGGCCGAACCGCTCGCACTTGACGCCGTAGCGGCCCCAGCTCATGTCCAGGCCCAGGTCGCAGAATTCGTCCGATCTCAGTCGGCATTCGCGGCTCCAGGCGCTGGTCATGCGCACCAGGCGCAGCCCCGCCGTGCCGATCTTTTCCCGTGCGGGGTGGAAGATGCCGCTGATCGAAAAACTTTGCAGGCTTTCGAGGGTGCGCGCCTCGGCCGAACGGTTGCGGTATTCGGCCCAAAGGGCGAACACGCCCGTCGCGGCGTCGTATTCGAGGTGGTGGACGTATTCGTTCCCCTGACCGTCCGACAACACGGTGACGACGGCGTCCCCTTCCCGCCGCTGGCTCTGCACGGAGAGCAGCACGGACGAAGAATTGCGCATGGTGACGCCCTGCGTGTAGTCGATGAGGTTGCGCGCGCCGCGCAGGGCGGCCTGCACCATCGAATCGCAGCAGAGCGCGTCGACGTCTTCGACGGGGAGGTCGGCGGGGAGCAGAGACAGCCCGACGCCGAGGTCGGGCGTCTGAATGTAGCGGACGGCGGTATCGCCGAAGATGTATTCCTGATACAGCATAGATGCGGGTCCCCCTGCGCGCAGACCGCGCGCACGATGTTCCACCGGCCAAAAGGCGGCGCCGCTGCCGCGCCGCCGCCCTGCCGTTTGCTATGGTTGCGTTATTTCCTCTTCCACATCACGTCGGAGAACTGCAGATCGCGCTTGAACTGCTCGATCTTCGTGTTCTCGTCGATGAGAACGACTTCGATGCCCCACATGTTGCCGAGGTCGACCATCTGCTGCGCCGTGACCTGCGAGGAGACGACGGTATGGTGCGCGCCGCCCGCGTAGATCCACGCCGCGACGCCCTCTTTGAAGTTGGGCTTGTACTTCCACATCAGCCCGCCGACGGGCAGGTTGGGCATCTTTTTGGGGTATTTGACCAGTTCGATCTTCTGCACGATGAGGCGCATCCTGTCGCCCATGTCGATCATGGAGACGGCGATGGCTTCGGGCGCGGCGATGCCCTCGAACACGAGGCGCGCGGGGTCAGACTTGCCGCCGATGCCCAGCGGGTGCACCTGGATCTCGGGTTTGGTGGCGGCGAACTGCGGCGAGACCTCGAGCATGTGCGCGCCGAGGCAGAGGCCGTCGACGAGGTCGTAGGTGTAGTCTTCCATCAGGCCCGTGCCCTTCTGGCCGGCCATGTACTGCATGACGGCGCCGAGGGCCGCGATCTTCCAGTCGCCTTCCGCGCCGAAGCCGTAACCCTTGCTCTGCAGGTCCTGAATGGCCAGGCCGGGCAGCTGGTTGAGCCCGTGCAGCGCGCCGAAGTGGTCGACGATGCCGATGTAGCCGCCCTTTTCCTTACAGAATTTATCGATGGCGATCTCGTATTTGGCCTGTTCGCGCACCACGTCGATGCGCTTGGTGCCCATGGTGTACTTTTTGCCGTATTCGGCCATGAGGGCGTCCACTTCCTTGTCGGTGACCTGTCCGATGTAATCGACGAGATCGCCCACGGGATAGTAATCGACCTGCCAGCCGAAATCGATGTGCGCTTCCACCTTGTCGCCTTCGGTCACGGCGACGTCGCGCATGTTGTCGGAGAAGCGGCAGACCTTGACCTTTTTGGAGAAGGCGTAACCGGCGGCGACTTTGCACCAGTCGGCGAGCTCTTTGAGGGCCTGCTCGTCTTTATAATACC
>CALVHP010000018.1 GCA_944328405.1 uncultured Clostridia bacterium | reverse complement strand
ACGGGCGCTATTTGAAAGCGTTTGCGCAGGAAGGCGCGCAAATTTCCGCCAGCATTTCCGTCCGCCGCTTTTTGCGGCGAGGGTATTCTTCCATATCGCAGAGCGCGAAACTTTCGCGGCAGCATTCACACAGCCGTTCGCCCCGCACGGGCGCACCGCACACGGCGCAGCGTTCCTGACCTCTTTCTTCCTGTTTCATGATCCTGCCTTCCTTTCCGGCAAAACAAAAAAGCCGATATGAACCATACCGGCTTTTCTGCTGACGACGCCGAATGATTTATTTGCCGCAGTTTCCGCCGCCGCACGTATTGCCCTGCGGATACAGAGGGAGTTCGAAAAAGCCGGCGCACACCTCCTGCGTGTACTCCTGCGCGGGCGGGATGACGCAGTACCCGTACGTAGGCACGAGCAGGTCAACGTTGATGACGATCTTCAGGATGACCGTGATGCACATATTGACCGTAAAGGTGTTGTTTTCGGCATTGAAGGTGCCTTCGGGCGCCACCGCACTGACGACGCACTGGACCTCGTACGGCATGATGGAAGGCTGCGGCACGAACAGGATGACGTCTTCACTGACCGTCACCGTCGCGCCTGCCTTGCCCTCGACCCCGTTCGCGTCGGTATAGACGACTTCGACGGGGATGTCGACGGAAGCCTGCACGCGGGCGCAGTTCGCCCGGTCGGGAAGGCGGTCGACCTGGAACGCCGTCACTGTGCCCGCAGACGTGGTGCTGCGCGCGCTGATGAAGGTCAGAGGGTATGTAGGGTTGGCGGGAACAGGGTCGACGAGCGAGAGGACGATGCCGTCGCTCTGCCCCTGTTTGATGCAGGCGTCGAATACGCGCTGCGCCTGCAGACAGACCTTTTCGTTGAGCCCGCTGACGGGGTTCCCGTTGATGGGGCCCGGGCATTTATCTGTCTGGAAATTGGAGAAAAAGGACATTTTCAACCTCCGATTGTTCGAATTCAAAGAAGAGCGCACGCCGTGCGTTCTCTCTATTCCAATATATGAACGCGGCGGCCGGCGTGTTACCCGCCCCGCCCGGAGGAGCGCACGCGGACGCATTGCGTCGGATAGACGTAGGCACAGCCGTTGAGGCGGACAAACTCCTCTTCGCGCATGCCGAAACGGCGGCAGATGGACGCGACGGTATCGCCCGCGCGCACGGTATACCCGGCGCCCCGTTCCGCCGGCACGGAGAGGATGGAGCCGGGCGGCGGAAAATCCTGCAAAGAATTTTCGGCGATGAGCGCGGCCGGCGCCACCCCCAGCGCCTCGCAGACCGAAGCGAGGGTGTCCCCCTCCCTGACCAGATAAAGCCCCAGCGGGTGCGGCCCCGCTTCGCGCAATTCAAACATAATCGGCACCCCGTTGACTTCTCTATTGTATGCGCAAAGGAGCGGATTATGCGACAGCGTCCCTCCGGCCGCAAAAGAGCGGGAAAGCGCGCGTCACGGCCGGCGCGCAGGCGGCGGACAGGCGCATATTCGCCCGTTCGACGCGATATACATAGATATGACAAAAGGCGCCGCATTGCGCGGCGCCTGCGTAGGCGAGGTGTTCGGTTGAGCAGGGCAAATCTTTACAAGACGGCGGCGTATGTGACCGCCTTTTCGGTGGCCGAAAAATTTTTCGGGTTCGTGTACCGCATCGTGCTCTCGCGCACGCTCGGGTCGGAGGGCATGGGGCTGTACCAGACCGCGCTCTCCGTCTTTGCCGTGCTGGCGACGGCGGCCTCTTCAGGCATTCCCCTGACCGTTTCGCGGCTCATCACCAAATACCGCGCCAAAAACAACCCGAACGCACAGCAATCCGTCGTTTCCGCCGCGCTCGTCTGCGCGCTCGGGTTTTCCGCCCCCATCTTCGCGCTGCTGTACTTCGGGCATTCGTGGTTCGATTTCCTCTTTTCCGACCCGCGCTGCATGGCCGTACTGCTCGTACTGCTGCCCAGCCTGACCTTCAATTCGGTCTATTCGGTCATCCGCGGCGTACTGTGGGGAAACAAGCAGTTCGTGCCCTACTGCGTGATCGACCTCATCGAAGAGCTGTGTATGATCGGCGCGGGCGTGCTGCTCGTGGTCCGCATGACGGACGTATTCGACGGCGCGCAGCGCGTGGCCGCGGCGGTCGCCTTTTCGTACTTCGTATCCTTCGCGCTGGCGGCGATCTGGTATTTTGCCAAGGGCGGGCGGCTGAAAAATCCGCGGCGGCAGTTCAAGCCGCTGCTGGCGTCCGCCCTGCCGCTGACGGGCATGCGCACCTCGAACGCGCTGATCAATTCGGCCGTTTCGCTGTTGCTCCCCGCGCGGCTGATCGCGGCGGGCATGACCTCTTCGGAGGCGATGAGCGAGATCGGCGTGGCGATGGGGATGAGCATGCCCATCCTCGCCATCCCCGCCACGCTGATCGGATCCCTCGCCCTGGTGATGGTGCCCGAACTGGCCGAAAACTTTTTCCGCGGACAGCACCGCAAACTCAAAAGCAACATCGAAAAGGCGCTGAAGATCACCGCGCTGATTGCCTGCCTGCTCATCCCGCCCATGTTCGTGCTGGGCGAAGACATCGGGCAGCTCCTCTTTTCGAGCAAACAGAGCGGGCAGATCATCCGCAACAGCTGCGTCCTGCTGCTGCCGACCAGCCTGGCCATGATCTCGACGAGCATCCTCAACTCGCTCGGCTACGAAAAACAGACCTGCCTGTACTTCTTCATCGGGGCCGCCGCGACCCTCGCCTGCATCTGGTTCCTGCCGCAGTTCTGCGGCGTGTACGCCCTGATGTTCGGCACCGCGGCCAGCGCGGTCATCACCATGGCCCTGAACCTGCGGCTGATCGGAAAAAAGAGCAAAGAAAAGGCGTGCTTTGCCAAGCACACCTGTCTGTCGGCGCTGAGCATCCTGCCCGCCGTTCTCTTCGGTTCGCTGCTGCGCAACCTGCTCGCCTCGTTTCTGCCGGCCGCCGCCGCGGCCATTCTGTGCGGCGCGGTCATGCTCGCCGCGGAGGCGCTGTTTCTGTTCGCCCTCGACCTGGCGCAGCCGCACTGGCTGAAGGTCCTGGTCAGGAGATCTTAGCGGCCGCCCGCGGAGGCGCCCCGGCCGCTTCAGGAAATTTTCGTCGCGGCCGCCTGCGGAGGCGCCCCGGCCATGCGGACGGACAGTTCGTCCTTGAAAAAACCGAGCGCCCTGGAGCCGACAAAGAGCGAAAGTACGGCCACGGCCGACGCGGCGTTCACCGCGTAGACGACGGTCTGCACGGCCAGGCGGCCCCAAAGGTACACCCAGAACGTTCTGCCGTTGAGAATGCCCGGCGAAAAGACCGCGAGATAGCTGTAATTCACCAGCGAATTGACAAGACAGGTGATCAGCAGATAGTTGACGAGCAGCGCGGCGACGGCCTTGCCGAACACGCCGCCCCTGCCCTGCAGCGGGATCTTGCGGATGAAGCCGGCGATCATGCCGAACAGCCCGAGCGTCAGGCCGTAGAACCAGTACACGTCCTGCGGCTTGAGCAGAAAGCCGATCCCGTCGCCCAGAAAGCCGACGAGAAACCCGGGGAGCGGCCCGAGAAGAAAGCCCCCGAAGAAACACACGAAATACGTGAAGGTGATCTTCGTGCTCGCCATCGAAATTTCGAGAAAGGAATTGACGACGACGCTCATCGCGATGAACAGCGACAGATACGCCACCTTTTTCGAGACCGTCAGCGAAGAAAAGAACTTCGTGGAAAAGACCTTCGACAAAAAAGAAACCATGAAAAAAACCTCCCGTCATAGAGAGGTCCGCAGAAAAAACAGTGCACCGGAGAACCGGCGGCCATTCTTGCAACGGACGCGCGTCGGCACCGCAGGGAATCCCCTTTCGTTTGCGAACAACGTCCCGTTTCGCAACACTTAACGCGCCTCGGCTACTCTGCATGAAATTGCAACCATTATAGCGCAGAAAAGCGCGTTTGGCAAGCGAACGGCGGGCCGTTCCGCGAAATATTTT
>CALVHP010000017.1 GCA_944328405.1 uncultured Clostridia bacterium | reverse complement strand
TGCGGTTGTTGCGCAGCGTCCGCGCGGAAAGATTGGGATGATAATGGATCTCTTCCGCCGCCTTGGCGATGATATCGCGCTTTTCTTTGCTGCAATATCCGTTGCCGCTGAGGGCGCGCGCCACGGTGGCATACGAGATGCCGGTCATTTCGGAAATCAGTTTGATGCTCATTTTTTCCACCATATTTCTACTGGATTTTTGTCTCGGGCCGCCGTTTTTCGGCTGTATAAGGGATTTTATTCCCGACAAAACCAGTATACACTTACCCTCCCCCTATGTCAAATCTTTATGAAAAATTTTACGTTTTTACGACCGATTTGACATAGGGGGAATGCGGGTTTTGCTTGCTTGCCTTTTGTTTACTTTCTGCCGGAGGCGGAGCGTTTCTGCTTTTTCCACCAGATCACGGACAGGCAGATCAGCCCGATCGCGGCCGAAGCCGTGACGATGCCGGCCGTGCCGCTGAGGCTGCCGCTGCAGCCGCCGCCCTGGCTGTAGACCACGTCGATCGTGACGTCGGCCGCGGGCATTTCGAAGCTGTAGCCGCCGTCGTTCTCGCTGTACGTGACGGCGCCCTTTTCGGTCCGGATGACGATGCTTTCGATGGCGTCGCCGCCGGTCACGCGGAAGCTGACTTCTTCGCCGGCCTTGGCGCGCGTCGCGGAGACCACTACGTCGCCGGAGGCGGGGCGCGGCCGGAAAAACGGCGCGAAAAAAGCCCGCGGCCGGGGCCGCGGGCGCAGAACGGATGCTTTCACAGAACGAAAACCGGTCAGAGGCGCTCGAACACGGGGATGACGTCGACGGGCGCGGCGGCAGTCACGGTGCGGCCGCCGGCGAGCACCTCGCCGGTGTGGATGTTTTTCCACGCCCCTGCCGGCAGATACACGCGGCGCTCGGTCATGCCCGCCCACAGCACGGGCGCGACGAGGTAGCGGCTGCCGAACATGTACTGGTCGGCGCAGTCCCAGCAGGCGGCGTCTTCGGGGAATTCGTAGAACATCGTGCGCAGGACGGGCGAGCCGTTCTCGCTCGCCTCGCGCATGACCTGCCGGATGTACGGCTTCATGGAAATGCGCAGGCGCACGTACTTTTCGAGCACCTTTTCCGCCTCTTCGCCGTAGCTCCACAGCTCGTTGGGCAGGCCGGTGTGGCAGAAGCCGCCGCCCCAGTCGCGCTCGTCCAGCAGAGGGATGTTCGAAGGCCCCTTGTCGCCGTGCAGGCGCAAAACGGGGCAGAACGTCGCCCATTCGAACCAGCGCAGCAGCAGTTCCCGGTGCCCGGGCGCGGTGACGTCGACGAAAAAGCCGCCGATGTCCGTCGTCCACCACGGGATGCCGGCGATCCCCACGTTCAGCCCCGCGGCGAACTGGTCGCGCAGCGTCTCGAAGTTGCCCTGGATATCCCCCGACCAGAGCACGGCGCCGTACTTCTGGCTGCCCGCCCAGGCGCAGCGGATGAGGTTGCAGATATCCTTCTGCCCCGCGGCTTTCTGCCCCTCATAATAGGCCTGCGCGTGGCAGACGGGGTAAATGTTGGCCGTCTGCAGGGCGGTGCCGCTGTAGTAGCGGTAGTTCTCGAAATCGTAGACCGTGTATTCGGGCTCGGCCTCGTCCAGCCAGAACATGTCGATGCCGCTCGCGTAATAGTTTTTGCGGCTCTTTTCCCAGATGTATTGCCGCGCTTCGGGATTGGTCGCGTCGTAGATGTACGAATCGCCCAGAAAGTCGAAGCACTGGCAGCCGTGTTCGGGGCGAACGAGCAGGCCGCGCTCGTCCATTTCCGCAAAATTTTCGCTTTTTTTGTCGACGGTGGGCCAGATCGAGACCATGCAGCGGGTGCCGTAGCTCTTGAGCTCGCGCACCATGGCGGCGGGATCCGGCCAATAGAGCGGGTCGAACTTCCAGTCGCCCTGGCGCGTCCAATGGAAAAAGTCGATGACGATGACGTCGAGCGGGATGCCGCGGCGGTGGTATTCGCGCGCGACGGAGAGCACCTCTTCCTGCGTGCGGTAGCGCAGTTTGCACTGCCACAGGCCCATGGCGTTTTCGGGAAATTCGGGCGCCCGGCCGACCAGCGCGGTGTAATTTTGCACGATCTGTTTGGGCGTATCCCCCACGGTGATCCAATAGTCCAGCTTTTTCACGCTCTCGCCCACCCATTCGGTGACGTTTTTGGCGAAGTGCACGCTGCCCACGGCGGGATTGTTCCAGAAAAAGCCGTACCCGAGCGACGAGAGCGCGAAGGGCACGCTGGCCTGCGAATTGCGCTGCGCCAGCTCGAGCAGGCAGCCCTTGAGATCGAGGCAGTCCTGCTGGTACTGGCCCATGCCGAACAGTTTTTCGCCCTCGTTCGCTTCAAACCGGGCGACGAGCCGCCAGTCTCCGCCGCGCTGGGGGCGGAACTCGCGCGCCGGCAGGCGCAGCGACGGGGTGTGCGCGATGTCGTATTCGTACATGCGGTAGTATTCGCGCAGAACGGGCGTATCGTCTTTGAAAAAGCGCAGCTGCCCCAGCCGCGAAATTTCGCAGCGGATGCGGCCGTTGGCGATCGAGGCGCCCGCCTCGCCGACGGCGATCTCCGCGCGGCCGGGAACGGCGCCTTCGAGCGCCCAGTCGCGCGGGTCCATTTCGGGCGCGGGCGTGGCGCGCACGCGCAGCGCGTCCTGCCCGACGGCGGAGATGCGCACCGTTTCGCCGCGGCGGCGGAATACGAGTTCGTTTGCTTCTCTGGTGAACATGGGTCTCTCCGTGGCGCGCCCGCGGGCGCGCCTTTTTTGTTTTGGTCTGTAAAACCCTGAAGCGGCCCCGCGGGCGCGCGTGCGTTTGTCTTTTCATAATAATACAACGGCGGCACGGCTTTGTCAAGAGCGGGACGGAAAAAAGGCGGAGCGAAAGCCCCGCCTTTTTGTCGTTTTTCTGCGTTCCGCGGCGGCCTTGGCCGCCCCTGCCGCAGGCCGGCGCTTACACGCCCTCGTTGTATTCGTACGACCAGGTGCGGTTGCCCGTTTCGGTCTGCACGCGGAAGGTGCGCTGCGCGGCCGTGGCGGCGTTGGATACGACCAGCTCGCCGTCGACGATGGCCAGGTAGTAGCTGCTGTCTGCAGCGCACCGGAACATCACGCCCACGCCGTTTGCGCCCGAAACCGTCTTGAAGGACATGTTCGTCTGCTGGGCGATCGCTTCTTCGCTGCCGAGCACGTGCGAATCCTGCGTGATGACGACCTTGCCTGTCGCGATGTCGTAGCACAGGTACAGGCCGGCCTTGTTGTACGCCTGGATGGAGATATAGTTTCCGGCGTTTTCTCCGTCCGGCACGTACTTGGCCTCTTCGATCTCCCACAGGGCGTCTTCGACGCCGTTGATATCGTCGAACTCGGCCTCCCGCATGACGAGGGTATCGTACACGAGCGGATAAAGACCTTCGATCGCGGTGTGCTGCGGGTTGATCGGGCTGTAATGCGCGACGTACGTCGGGTCGTTTTCATCCCCCTGCGTGATCTTGGTCGTAACGCCGTCCAGCCCCGTCGAATATTCGGCGACGTAAGAGATGTATCCGTCCTCATCGAATTCGAGCTCGGCGATGCAGGCCACGCGGCGGTAGCCGAGGCCGTACGGCAGCGAACCGTTGTGGTAGATCATGTAGGTGCTGTCGCCGAAGTCGAACACCGCCGGGTGGTTGGTGTTGGACGTCGCCGTGACGTCCATCAGGCGGTTGCCGTAATCCCACGTGACGTTCCACAGCGTGTCGCTGGTGCTGTACGCGAGCGCCTCGCGCCAGCCGCCGGCGTAGATCATGTAATACTTCGTTTGATTGTCCACTTCGCGCTCGTACAGATAGGGCGCTTCGGTGAAGGTGTTGCCCCACGAATTGTCGCGCCACAGGTCGAGCTTGATGATGTCCCAATCGCTTTCCGTCTGGCTGTCCCGATGGCTCGTATCGCCGCCGTAGACGGGCCGTTTGGTGCGGTCGGTGCGGGCGAAGGCCACGGGCGCGTCGGGGTCGGACGTCGCGCTTTGGTCGACGATCTCGAGCGCCTTGGTGACGCTCTCGTCCTTCGTGAACGTGCTGCCGCTGCGCGACTGCGCGTAGTAGCTGTCCGTCACGTCGGTGACCGTGACCTGCGCCATAAAGGCGTTCGAATTGCCCCAGGCGATGTAGAATTCGTCCTGCCCGTCGCCGTCGGTGTCCGTCACGATGCCGGTCGGGTCGATGTCGTTCCAGCCGGCGGGATTCGGCGTGACCGTCGGATCCGTCGGCGTGATCGCCGTATCGTCGAGATTGCTCGTCCAGCTGCTGTACACCAGCGGCTGGTTGTAGCACGTGAACGGGCCCGTAGGACTTTCGGACACGGCGACGCCGATGCACATCGCGCCGCCCTCGCCCGCCGTCACATAGCCGTCCGTATTTTCTGCCCACGAGCAGAACAGGAACCAGTACAGCCCGTCGTACTTGATGACCTGCGAGGCCCACGCAGACGGCTCGGGATTGCCCGTCGCCTGCCCGCGCGCCCAGGGCACGTCTTCAATATCCATGATGATGCTTTCCGCCTTCCAGTTTTTGAGGTCGGTGGAGGAATAGCAGATCCATTCGGGCATGGTATAGGTGGAAGTCACTTCCGCCGTGGTGATGTCGTGCCCGACGTAGAGGTACGCCGTTTCGACGCCGTTCACTTCCTCGACGAGCACCGCAGGGTCGCCGCCGTAGGTGAGGACGCCCTCTTTTTCGCCTTCCTGCCAGGGCGTGCTATCCGTCGTCCAGCTGTCGTCGTACGTCGAATCGCCGATGCCGAAGCCGCCGATGGGGTTGCCGCCCGTGCTCTTTTGGAGGCTGAGCGCGACGCCTTCCTGCCCGGCCGCGGCGAACTGCGCCGTTAAGGTGACGTTTGCGCTGACGGTGAAGGTATACGGGTTGGCCGTGGAAACGATGCTTTCGCCGTCCGACCAGCCGAGGAACGTCTGCCCGCCCGGGATGGTGGCGGTAACGGTGCAGCTTTCTCCCGCTTCAAAGGTGCCGCCGCCCGTGCCGCCCACCACCGTGACGGTGTAGGTCGTTGCCGGGGACGATTCATCTTGAAATTCTGCGGAAACGGTCACATTGCCGGTGACGGTGAAGGTATACGGGTTGGCCGTGGAAACTTCTTCTCCGCCAACCGTCCAGCGGACAAACGTTTTTCCGTTCGGGATGGTGGCGGTAACGGTACAGCTTTCGCCCGCTTCGTATTCGCCGCCGCCCGTGCCACCCACCACCGTGATGGTGTAGGTCGTTGCGGGGGGCGTTTCGGGTTCGTTGTCACAGCCGACGAGCACGAAGGAAAGGGCCATGACCAAGGCAAAACAGAGCGCGAATACGCGCGTCCAGAGATTCTTTTTCATCGCTTTCCCCTCCTTATTCCACAAACGCGGAAAGATCTTTCGCCGCGTGCAGCTGCGTGACCTCGTCCGTCGTCAGGGCGCGGCCGTACACGCTCAGGTTGGACGCGTAGCCGATCAGGTTGTCGTCCGTCGCCCAGTACGAGCGGCCGATCCAGTTGTCCTGCCCGTTCAGGATGGCGGTGATGATCGTTTCATATTCGGCTGCGCTGACGGTGTATTCGGTCATCGCCGTGCCGCCGCTCCACTGGCTCGTGGAGAAGGACGAGACATACAGGTAGATCGTGTGCTGGTTGGGCTCGAAGGAGAGCGAAACGGTGATCCACTCGCCGAGGGTCGGGATCCCGACGTTGTCTGCGACCCAGTTGAGCCCGCCCGTGCCCGGCGTGGTGATGTTGGCGCGCGTGTAGATGGATTGCAGCGCGTAAAAGAACTGCGCGCCGCTGGCTCCGTCGCCGTTCGGGTCTTTGGTGCCGAGCTGCAGGATGCGCGACCACTGGTATTCGGCCGACCAGCTTTCGGCCAGCACGCTGACCGTCAGCGTCATGCCCGTATCGGCCGTGACGCCCGCAAAGGCGGCGGACGGGATCTTCAGGCCCGTGGAAGAGGGC
>CALVHP010000016.1 GCA_944328405.1 uncultured Clostridia bacterium | reverse complement strand
GAGCGCTTTACCGGCCGTTCGGTTCGCCGTCCTCTTCGAAGCGGATCTTTTTCGGCTTAGCGTAGGAGGCCTTGGGCGGGCGGCGCTTCTTTTCCACGATGTAATAGACCGCCCGCCCGTCGCTCTCTTTCGGTTTCGGCTTTTTCGGTACGACCGGTCCGGCAGGTTCCGGCGGGTCGGCCGTCTCGGGCGGGCGGGGGCCTCGCTGCGCGCCGCGGCGGAGTATGTACAGCGCTTTGGCGCCCGTGACGGCGCCGAGGCACAGGCCGAACAGGATCGCCAGGTACAGCCCGCCGAGCAGAGTTTGTGCAGCCAAAAGCATGGGGTGCCTCCTTGCGGTTTGTTTCACGGCCATTGTACCGCGCGGCGGCGCCGCTGCCGCAACGGATTTTGTCACAGAAAAGGAGAGTTTGTCGCATGACGGTGTACGACGTGATCGAAGCCAAAAAGCGGGGCCGCGTGCTGGACGGGGAGGAGATCGCCTTTTTCGTGCGGGCCGTGGCGGACGGGAGCGCTTCCGACGCGCAGATCGCCGCCTTCTGCATGGCGACCCTTTGGCGGGGCATGACGGACGAGGAGTGTTTCCGCCTCACCGACGCGATGGCCAAAAGCGGCGAAACGTGCGCCCGCCCGGACGTCGCGGGGGTGTGCGTCGATAAGCATTCCACGGGCGGCGTGTCCGATTCGACCACCCTCGTTCTGGTGCCCGTGCTCGCGGCTTTGGGCGTGCCCTGCGCCAAGTATTCGGGCCGCGGCCTCGGCCATACCGGCGGCACCCTTGACAAGCTCGAAAGTTTCCCCGGGCTGCGCGTCGACCTCACGCCCGCGCAGTTCGAAGCGCAGGTGCGCGCGGTGGGCGCGGCGGTCGCGGGTCAGACCAAAAACGTTGTGCCTGCCGACAAGCGCATGTACGCCGTGCGCGACGTGACCGCCACGGTCGACAGCGTTCCGCTCATCGCCTCTTCGGTCATGAGCAAAAAACTTGCGTCCTTTGCCGACGTGATCCTGCTCGACGTCAAGTACGGCGGCGGCGCCTTCATGCATACCCCGCGCCGCGCCGAGGCCCTTGCCCGGCTGATGGTGTCCATCGGCAGAGCGGCGGGCCGGCGCATGTGCGCGGCCGTCACCTGCATGGACGCGCCTTTGGGCGACGCGATCGGCTGCAACGCCGAGGCGCGCGAGGCGGTCGAAGTGCTCGCCGGCAAGCGGAACGACCTTTCGGCGCTTTCCCTCTTCCATGCCTCCAAACTGGCCGCGGCCGCTCTGGATATTTCCGAAGACGAGGCCCTGCGGCGCGCCGAAGAGGCGCTCTCTTCGGGCGCCGCGCGCGCGAAACTGGCCGAACTGGTCGAGGCGCAGGGGGGAGACGCGCGCTACGTGTACGAGCCGCAGCGCTTTGCCTTCGCCCCGGGGGTGCGCACCGTGCGCGCCGCGGGGGACGGCTATCTGCGCGTCGACGCGCTCGCTCTGGGGCGCGCCTGCGTCGAACTGGGCGGCGGGCGCAAAAAAGAAGGGGACGAGATCGACCGCACCGTCGCCATCTTTCTGCAAAAGCGGCCGGGCGCGCGGGTGCGCGCGGGCGAACCGCTCGCCGAAGTGCGCTACAACGCCCCTTCGGAGGCGGCCTTTACGCTCATCGACGGCGCCTTCCGCGTCGCCGGGCGGCGCGCCGTCCGCCCGCTCATCTATACCTATATCGACGGAAAGGAGAATTGACCATGTTCGGGAAGAAGAAAAAGAAAAACGAAACGCCGGAAACGCCCGCCGCGGAGAGCTTGTCCGCCGCGGACGATCTGAGCGCCGTGCCGGCGGAGCAGCCCGCCGGGGATGCCGCCGGGCAGGAGCGGCCCGCCGCCTCGGCGGACGCGCCCGTGAACGCCGCGCAGCTGACCGAGGCGGATACCGAGCGCGCGGAGTTCGAAGAGTTCCGCCGCCAGAAAAAGGTGCTCGAACTGCGCCGCATGCTCCGCACCATCGACCACACCCTGCTGCGCCAGACGGCGACGATGGCGGACATCCGCAAGCTGTGCGCCGAGGCGCGCGAATACGGCTTTGCCTCCGTGTGCGTGCAGCCCGTGTACGTCGCGGCCTGCCGCAACCTTTTGGACGACGCCCCGCACATCAAGATCGCCTGCGTCGTCGGCTTCCCGATGGGGGAGAACGTGACCGAGACCAAAATCTTCGAGACCAAACGCGCCATCGCCGACGGCGCGGACGAGATCGACATGGTCATCTGTATTTCCGCGGTGAAGAACGGGGAGTACGGTTACGTCAAGCGCGAGATCAAAAAGGTCGTCAAGGCGGCGCGGGGCAACCCCGTCAAAGTCATCCTCGAAACCTCTCTGCTCACCCGCGACGAGATGCTCAAAGCGGCCGCCTGCGCGCGGGACGCTGGCGCGGCGTTCCTGAAGACGAGCACGGGCTATTTCGGCGGCGGCGCCACCGCCGACGACGTGCGCGCCCTCAAATCGGTCTCCAAGGGCAAATGCGCGGTCAAGGCGTCGGGCGGCATCCGCAACGCCGAAACCTTCCGCGAAATGCTGGACGCCGGCGCCGACCGCATCGGCACCAGCTCGGGCACCGCCATCGCCGAAGAACTCAAAAAACAGTCGTAAACCGCCGCCGGGCCGAAACAGCCGCGGCCTGCCGTCTGATCGGTTAGAATGAAACGCACGGGCGAAAAAGCCCTGTGCGCAGCCGTACGCGCCGCCTTCGGGCGGCGCGTTTTTGCGCGGGGGGACCGTATGGCGTGCGGGAGTGTGGGGGAAACCGTATGGCGAGTGTGGCGCGGGGGAAACCTGCCTTTGCCGGCAACGGCGCGCCGGCTGCCGCGGACCCGTCTTTGCCCGGGCGAGCGAAGCAGCGGTTCAGGGCGATCCCGGGAAATGCCGGCGAAGCAGCGTTCGCCCGGCGAAAAATACCGCCGCGCCCGGGTGGGTTTTGGCGGGTATTTTATTGTTAACAAAGGTTAATTCTATTTGACAAAGGGGCGGAACATGTGGTAGAATGTGGACACAAAGGCGAAGGGGACCGCCCGGGAAAGGGCGGCGGAAAGAGCCTGACGCCCGTTTTCGTTCCGCGCACTCCATTCCGATAACCTACCGATAATGCAGAAGGGGCTTCCCGCAAGGGCGGCTCCTTTTGCTGTGTGGAAGGGGGCCGGCGGCGCGGCAGGCCGGAGATCCTTCGGCTGCGCTGCGCTCCGTTTTCGGGCTCGCGGGCGCTGTGTGCCCTACGCGGATGCGTTTGCGCTTTGCGTTTTGCAAATCGCGCTCGCCCGAAGCGAAACGCTCGTTTTTGCCCTTGCAAGAGATCCTTCGGCTGCGCTGCGCTCCGCTCAGGATGACGGAGGGGGGAGCGTTTCGCTCAGGATGACGGTGGGGGAGCGCATTTCTTCCGGATGACGGAAAGGGACATGCTTCTTCCGGATGACGGAAAGGCAGGCTTCTTCCGGATGACGGGCGGCGCGATGCCGGCAGCTTGCGCAGGATGACGGGGAGGCGTGCGTTTTTTCAATAAGGCGTGCGCACGCGTGACCATATAAAAGAAAATCGTGCGCACGCATGATATACGAAGAAAAGCCGGTGCGCCCGAAAGGTCGGGCGCGCTCTTTTCCGTTCCCGCGCGGCGCTCCGAATTTAATACTGCGCGCGCCGCGCGCACCCGCGCAAATCAAGAGGGCCGCCGCGCATCCGCGCGGAGCCGCGGGCAAAAAAATTTCCGCAAAAAATGGCATAAATCCCTTGACATTGGCTGACAATGTTATTATAATAGCGTTAGCACTTGAAGGTTGAGAGTGCTAACATTGTAAAAATCGAAGTGCCAAACAGTGGGGAAGAGGGTACCGCGATGAAAATGTCCGATCGGAAAAAGAAAATTTTACAGATCGTGGTGGACGAGTACATCAACTCTGCCGTTCCGGTGTCGAGCAAGGTCATTGCGGAAAAGCACCTGCAGGGCGTGAGCTCGGCGACGGTGCGCAACGAGCTTGCCTCGCTGGAAGAGCTGGGCTACCTCACGCAGTTCCACACTTCGGGCGGGCGGGTGCCTTCGCCGCAGGCCTATCGGTTTTACATCGAAGAGCTGATGCAGCGCGGCAATCTTTCCGAAAGCGACCTCGACTATATCGAAAAGGCCTTTTCGGACCGCTCGGGAGACGTTGAACACCTCATCAAGAGCGTTTCGAAGGTCATCAGCGATCTGACCGATTACACTTCGGTCGCCATCGGCCCGCACGACGACGAGGAGAAGATCCGCAACCTGACCCTGCTCTCCTGCGGGGAAGGGCGCGCGCTGCTGGTCATCGTCACGGGGTCGCGCATCCTGCGCGATTCGTTCATCGACATCCCCGAAAGCATGACCGACGCCGACGTGGAAAACGCGTCGCGCATGCTGGCGAAGCTGTTCGACGGCAAGGCGCTTTCCGAAGCGCGGACGGTGGGGGAAGAGGCGCTCGCCGAATTCGGCCAGTACCGCCAGGTCATGCGCGGAGTCATCGACGCGCTCAAAACGTATACCCGCCCGCGCGACGAAGACGTCGTGCTCACGGGCGCGGATAAAATTTTCAACCACCCCGAATACGAAGACATCGAGAACGTCAAAAACTTTCTGAGCGTCATTTCCAGCAAAGACAAGATCGCCGAACTCATCGGCGACGACAACGACGAGATCCAGATCAGCGTCAAGATCGGTTCCGGCGACGGAGACGAAGTTCCGGAAGATTGTTCGCTCGTGACGGCGACCTATGCCGCCGGGGGCAAAAATCTCGGCACCTACGGCGTGATCGGCCCCATCCGCATGGATTACACCAAGGTCATCACCGTATTGGAAAACGTCGGCAAGGCGCTGGAAGAGTTGGTCGGCAGCCGGGGCAAAGATAAAGATGAAAAGGACAGGCAACAAGATGAGTGAAGAAATGAAGAAGACCGCCGAAGCGGCCGACGGCTGCGAAGACTGTGCAAGCGAAAAGGCGTGCGGCGCCGGAGAGGCGCAGGCCGCCGAAGAGCCAACCGTCTGCGACGAGCAGGCCGCCGCGCTCGAAGCGGCGCGCAGCGAAGCGGCAGGGTACAAGGACAAGTGGATGCGTACCGCCGCCGAGTTCGACAATTTCCGTAAGCGCAACGAGCAGACCCGCCGCACCGCCTATCTCGACGGCAAGGCGGATATCCTCGTCAAACTTCTCCCGGTGGGCGATAACCTCGAGCGCGCCCTCACCACCTGCGACGAGCAGACCCGCAAGGGCATCGAGATGGTGCTGCGCAGCTTCAACAAACTGCTCGAAGACGAGGGGATCGAGGCGATCGATCCCACCGGCGAAGAGTTTGACCCGACTTTCTGCGAGGCGATCATGAGCGAGCCTTCCGCCGAGGGCGTCGAGCCCGGGTATGTGAAGGAAGTGTTCCTCAAAGGCTATCGCCGCGGAGAGAAGGTGCTGCGGTATGCGCAGGTGAAGGTAACAACGTAATTTCGGTTCGCATCCATCCCGCAATACAGTGTCAGGCGTCGCCCCTGCCGGGTCACGTATGTCTGTATACGCTCCCCGGCTACGCTCGGAATGACGGCAGAGAAAGGTACATCGCGGGAACCTTGCCGCGGCTTCCCCTTTCCTGAAAGAGGCGCAAGTTTGCGTTCCAGGGTTCCCGAAAATCGCAGGGCGCAGCCCGAGATTTTTGGGAAGAGGAGGAGCGGAGCGCACGAGCAAGCATTGCCCCTGTGGGGCTATGCGAGGGTGCGGCCGACAGCTCCGACGAGGGCGCTTGCAAAAAGTGATTTTTGCGCGCGCGAGTGATTTCTATAAGAATATTTTGTCCGCGGCTTCACGAAAAATCGCAGGCGCCTGCGCCGAGATTTTCGGGAGAAAGCGGAAGAGCAGGACCCCGGCGGGCGGACGAAACCCGGCCGGCAACGCAAAAATTTTATTCACCATGGCAATCAGCGGCGAAAGCCGCCGTGCAGATACAAAAAATAAAACTCGGGAAACTTTTTTACCTGAAAAGGAGCGATATAATATGAGCAAAGTGATCGGTATCGATTTAGGCACGACCAACTCGTGCGTCGCCGTCATGGAAGGCGGCGAACCCGTCGTCATCCCCAACCCCGAAGGCGCGCGCACCACGCCTTCCGTCGTCGCGTTCCAGAAGGACGGACAGCGCATCGTCGGCCAGGTGGCCAAACGCCAGGCGGTGGCCAACCCCGACCGCACGGTCATCTCCATCAAGCGCCACATGGGCAGCGATTACAAAGTGGAGATCGACGGCAAAAAATATACCCCGCAGGAAATTTCCGCGATGATCCTTTCCAAACTGAAGGCGGACGCGGAGAGCTACCTCGGCGCCAAGGTGACGGACGCCGTCATCACCTGCCCGGCGTACTTCACCGACAGCCAGCGCCAGGCCACCAAGGACGCGGGCAAGATCGCGGGCCTGAACGTTCTGCGCATCATCAACGAACCGACGGCCGCGGCGCTCGCCTACGGGCTGGATAAAGACGCCGACAACCACAAAGTCATGATCTACGACCTCGGCGGCGGCACGTTCGACGTGTCCATCCTCGAGATCGGCGACGGCGTGTTTGAAGTGCTCGCCACCAACGGCAACAACATGCTCGGCGGCGACGACTTCGACCGCCGCATCATGGACTACCTCGTGGACGAATTCAAGGCCAAAGAGGGCATCGACCTCTCCAAAGACAAGATGGCGATGCAGCGCCTGAAAGAGGCCGCCGAAAAGGCGAAGATCGAACTTTCGGGCATGACCACGACCAACATCAACCTGCCGTTTATCACGGCGACGGCGGAGGGGCCCAAGCACCTCGACGTCGACCTGACCCGGCAGAAGTTCGACGCGCTTACGGCGGACCTGGTCGAAAAGACGAGCGAGCCCATGCGCCTTGCCATGAAGGACGCCGGCCTTTCGTACGGCGACATCGACAAGGTCATCCTCGTCGGCGGCTCCACGCGTATCCCCGCGGTCGTCGAAAAGGTCAAACAGATCACGGGCAAAGACCCGTTCAAGGGCATCAACCCCGACGAATGCGTCGCCATCGGCGCGGCCATCCAGGGCGGCGTGCTTTCGGGCGAGGTCAAGGACGTGCTGCTTCTCGACGTCATGCCCCTGTCTCTGGGCATTGAAACGCTGGGCGGCGTGTTCACGCGCCTGATCGAGCGCAACACGACCATCCCGGCCAAAAAGTCGCAGGTGTTCTCCACCGCGGCCGACAACCAGACGCAGGTCGACATCCATATCCTGCAGGGCGAGCGCGAATTTGCCAAGGACAACAAGACGCTCGGCCGCTTCGAGCTGACGGGCATCCCGCCCGCACCGCGCGGCGTGCCGCAGATCGAAGTGACCTTCGACGTCGACGCGAACGGCATCGTGCACGTCACCGCCAAGGACCTCGGCACCCAGAAGAGCACCGACATCACGATCACCTCGTCGACCAACCTGTCGGAGGCGGACATCGACCGCGCCGTCAAGGAAGCGGAACAGTACGCCGAAGAGGACAAGAAGCGCAAGGAAAAGATCGACAACAAGAACAAGCTCGACGGCATGATCTTCACGGTCGAAAAATCCATCAACGAGCTGGGCGACAAGCTCTCCGCCGAAGACAAGGCGCAGCTGGAAGAGATGGTCAAGAGCGCGAAGGAAGAACTCGCCTCGGAAGACGACGACCGCATCAAGGCGGCGACCGAAAAGCTGGCCAGCGAGAGCCAGCAGATCTTCGCCAAGATCTACCAGCAGGCGGGCGGCGCGCAGGGCGGCCCCGACGAGGGCGGCAGCGGCGACGACGAGTTCCACCAGCAGTAAGCGGGCGGCACGCAAGCCGCGTAAGGAATAAAAAGAATAACCCGCCGCGCCTTCGGGCGGGGCGGGTGAGGCGCATCGGCGGGGCGGCCCTTCGGGGCCGTCCGTCGGCGGTGCGGGGGTTTTTATGGCAGACAAGAATTATTACGAAATTTTGGGTGTGGACCGGAAGGCGACGGACGCCGACATCAAATCGGCGTACCGCAAACTGGTCAAACAGTACCATCCCGACCTGCACCCGGGCGACGCGAACGCGGCGGCCAAGTTCAAAGAAGTGAACGAAGCCAACGAAGTCCTTTCCGACCCGCAGAAGCGCGCCGCCTACGACTACGAGCTCGACCATCCCGGCATGCGCGGAGGCGCAGGCGGGGCGGGAGGTTTCGGCGGTTTTTCGGGGTTTTCGGGCTTCGGCGACATTTTCAGCGAATTTTTCTCGGGGTTCGGCGGTTCGGCCTCGGCGGCCGAGTCGCAGCGGCAGGGCGAGGACATCACCAAAGAAGTCACGCTTTCCTTCCTCGACGCCGCCAAGGGCTGCACGAAGGAGATCCGCTATACGCGCAACGAGCCGTGCCAGACCTGCCACGGCACGGGCGCCAGGAACGGCACCGCCTTCAAGACCTGCGATAAGTGCAAGGGCACCGGGCAGGTGCGCTACACGCAGGATACGCTGTTCGGCCGCACCATCCGCATGGCCGTGTGCGACGCCTGCGGCGGCACCGGCAAAAGATCACCGAAATGTGTCCCGACTGCAAGGGCAAGGGCTATACCCGCAAAGAGACGGTCGTCACCCTCAACATCCCCGCGGGGGCGGATACCAACAGCTATATCCGCAAAAAGGGATACGGCCACGCCTCTCCGCGCGGCGGGGAGCCGGGCGATCTGATCGTCATGTTCCGCGTCGAACCGCACAAGTTCTTCAAGCGGAAGGACCGGGACCTGTACATCGAACTGCCCGTGTCGTACGCCACGGCGGCGCTCGGCGGCAAGGTGCGCGTGCCCGGCCTCGACGAGCCTTTCGAATACCTTATCCCCGAAGGCACGCAGAGCGGTACGGTGTTCTGCGTCCGCGGTCGCGGGCTCAAGACCCGCCTCGGCACGGGGAACATGTACATCACCGTCGTGGTGGAAGTGCCCACCAAGCTCACGCGCGAGCAGAAACGCGCGCTGGAAGATTTCGACGCGGGCGTCGACCTGCGCCAGAGCGCCAAAATGCGCGCCTTCCGCGACAACGTGCAGGCCATGTACGGCGTCGATCCCTATAAAAAATAAACAGTGCGCCCGCGGCGGCGGGCGGAGAAAAAGGGAGCCGGGCGGCTCCCTTTTTTCGTTTCCAAACCATCCGCGTCCGGCGCCCGGTCTCCCGGTCGTTTGCGCCGGCGCCCCGGCCTTTCACGGGTCCCGGTATTTTGCGCCGGCGCCCGTGCGGCCGGCGGCGCTTTTTATGCCGCGAAATGCGCCGCGGCGGCGACAGGGGCGGCAAATGGATTGACGAAACGGCGCAAATAAGGTACAATATCCGCTATGAAACGCATTGAAAAGAAATTGCAGAATCTGAGTGAGCAGGACCGCGAGCTTTACCTCGCTCTCTGGAAAAAGG
>CALVHP010000015.1 GCA_944328405.1 uncultured Clostridia bacterium | reverse complement strand
CGAGGCGGAGGAGATCCTCGCCGAATACCCGCTGCCGGCCTCGCTGAAAAAGATCAAGGCCGAGCGCGACGCGCTCGCGTCCGCCGTCATCCGCGGCGAAACGGACAAACTGCTCGTCATCGTGGGGCCGTGCTCCGCGCACGAGAGCAAGCCCGTGCTCGACTACGTCGAACGGCTGGGCCGCCTCAACGAAAAGGTCAAAGACAGGCTCGTCCTCGTCCCGCGCATCTATACGAACAAGCCGCGCACCAAGGGCGTCGGGTACAAGGGGATGTTCACCCAGCCCGACCCGCACAGCAAAGAAGATATCCTCAAAGGCATCGTCACCATCCGCCAGCTGAACATCGACGCGATCGGCGCGAGCGGCCTTTCCGCCGCGGACGAGATGCTCTATCCCGAAAACTACGCCTACCTCGAAGATCTGCTCACCTACGTGGCGGTAGGCGCCCGTTCGAGCGAAAACCAGATGCACCGCCTCGTCTCCAGCGGGATCGACCTGCCCGTCGGCATCAAAAACCCGATGAGCGGCTCCGTTCCCGTGCTCATCAACTCCATCTACGCGGCGCAGAGCAGCGGCCAGGTCTTCAAATACCAGGGCTGGCAGGTGCGCACCACGGGCAACAAGCTCGCCCACGCCGTGCTGCGCGGCGCCGTCGACGGCTACGGCAACGACATCCCGAACTTCCATTACGAAACGGTCATGAAGGTGATCGAAAGCTATTCCAGAACGGGGCTGGAAAACCCCGCCATCATCATCGACACCAACCATTCCAATTCGGGCAAGCAGTTCAAACAGCAGATCCGCATCGTTGAAGAGGTGCTCAACAACCGCCTGTACGACGCCGATTTCAAAAAATACGTCAAGGGGTTCATGATCGAGAGCTTCATCGAAGAAGGAAACCAGAAGGAAGACGTCGTTTACGGCAAGTCCATCACCGACGCCTGCCTCGGCTGGGCAGACACCGAGCGGCTCATCCTCGACATTGCCGAGAAAGTATAGGAGGGCAGACGAATGCCGGAACAGCCGAAACAGCCGGGCGGATGCGTCAGCTACCTCGGGCCGAAGGGCAGTTACTCTTCCCTTGCGGCGCAGGCGCTCGCCCCCGGGGCGCGGGAATTGCCCTGCGGCAGCTTTTACGCCGCGGCGGAAGCGCTGGAAAGAGGGGAGGCGGACTGCGCCGTCCTGCCCGTCGAAAACACCCTGCAGGGCGCCGTCACGCAGAACCTCGACCTGCTGTACTCCGCTCCCGACCTGGTCGCCGTGCGCGAATATCTGCTGAAGATCGAACACCGGCTGATCGCGAAGGCGGGCGCAAAACTGTCGGACATCCGCCGCGTCTTTTCGCACGAACAGGCGATTTTGCAGTGCGGCAAATTCATCGCGCAGAACCTGCCGGAGGCGAAGATCGTCTATACCGATTCGACCATGCAGAGCGTTTCCCGCATATCCGAGCCGGGGGACGCGGGCATCGTCGGCTCGCACGTCTGCGCGGAGGGCCTCGCTTTTATCGGCGGCAACATCGCCGACGAGCCCAAAAACTTCACCCATTTTCTGCTCGTGGAGAAGGGGAAAGACAAACTGCCCGCCCGCAGCGAACGGGTGTACTTTGCGGCTTCCTGCCCGCACGAGCCGGGCGCCCTGCTGAAAATGCTGCAGATCCTGGCGGTGTACGACCGCAACATGACCAAGATCGAGTCGCGGCCCATCAAGAACCGCCCGGGCGAATACTGCTTTTTCATCGAGTTCGAAGGGGACGTAGCCGACCGCAGCGTGGCGGCGGCTCTCGCGCGGCTTGCCGAATACGCGAAGGGATTCAAACTCCTCGGCTGTTACTGAACGCGCCGCCCGCCGTACGCATGCCGCACGGCGGGCGCCTTCCGTTGCGGCCGCCGGCCGGGCCTTTTGGGCGGCGGGTCATAAAAAGAGGGCGCTCAGGCCGAGGCAGATCGCAAAGGCAGCCGCGCCCTGCAGCACCTTGCAGGCGACGAAATAGCCGCTCCCGACGCCGGCGCGGCGCAGGTAGCCGAGCTGCTGGGCGAGGATGCACGCCCCGCCGAAGGTGACCAGAAAGGCGCACAGCGGCAGCGCGAGCGTCCCGCCCGCGCCCGCCAGGGCGGCGCAGCCGCGCGTCGCTTCCAGCAGGCCGGAGACAAAGCCGTCGGCCAGCTGTTCCGCCCCGAACGGGCGCAGCAGCCGGGCGAGCGGCCGGGCGAGCAGGGCGAGCGCGCCGACGTCCGCCAGCGCCTGCGCAAACACGTAAAACAGGGCGATGGTCCCGCCCACGCACAGGATGGAGATCAGCGCCCCGTGCACGCTTTCCCGCAGTACGTCGTCCGCTTTTGCGGCCGTCGGCAGGACATTTTGCCGGCGTTCGCGGACGGGCTTGCGGGCAAATGGCAGGGCGAGCAGGCACACGGCGAGGATGCCGAGGATGTGCGAGGCCAGCAGCACCGCGCCCGCGGCGGCGCTTTGGAACATGGCGCCGCCCACGCTCCCGACCAGGAACATCGGGCCGGACGTGGAGCAGAGCACGGCGACCCGCGCGGCGCTCTCTTTTGGCAGGGCGCCGCCTTCGGTCAGATCCGCCACCAGCCGGCTGCCCACGGGGTAGCCCGAAAGGGCGCTCAGCAGAAAGCAGTAGGCGGCGATGCCCGGCAGGCGGAATTTTCGGGCGAGCGGCGCCAGCAGGCGCGCCGAGGCGTTTGCGGCGCCCAGGCGGGTCAGGACCGCGGTCAGCACAAAGAAGGGAAAGAGCGCCGGCAGTACGGCTTTGGCCCACAGCGCGATGCCGCTCAGACAGGCGGCGCTGTAACGCTGCGGGGCGGCGATCGTCAGGATGAGTACGGCGGCGACGGCCGCCGCGGCGAAGATCTTTTTCGGTTTCATGGCAGGGCGAAAGGCAGGCCCGGCGGCGCGCGTCGCTGCGGGGCGGGCGGTCTCTCTGCTTCCAAAATATGGAAAACGGGGTAAGAATATGCGTAAAAAGTTCGGATTGGCGCTCAGTGCGGGCGGCGCGCGCGGTATCGCGCACGTCGGTTTTTTGCAGGCGCTGGACGAAGAAGGGCTGCGCCCGGACTGCATTTCGGGCTCTTCGATGGGCAGCATCATCGGCGCATGCTATGCGAACGGCATGTCGCCCGCCGAAATGCGCGGGATCTTGCAGGAACTGCGTGCGGGCGACATCGTGAACATCGGGTTCGCGCCGGTCACAAAGCTCGGGCTGATGAAGTGGACGAAGGTCCGCAAACTCATGTCTTCGCACCTGAAAGACTGCTCGTTCGCCGACCTGCAGATCCCGTTCTGCTGCGTCGCGGTCGACCTCAAAAGCGGCAAACTGCGCACCTTCCGCGAAGGCAGCGTGATCGACGCGATCCTGGCGTCCAGTTCCATGCCCACGGTGTTCCGTCCCGTCGAACTGGACGGTACGCTGTACGTGGACGGCGGCGTGCTGTGCCGCGTTCCCGTCAGGCAGGTCAAAGACATGGGCGCCGACGTCGTCGTGGCGGTCGACGTGCTCAGCGACGTCGAGGAGGTGGAGAACATCTCCAACGTGTTTTCGCTCATCATGCGCGTCTACGACATCATGGACGCGAACAAGACGGCGACCGACCGCCGCCGCACCCGCCGCATCACCGACCTGTGGCTGGAACCGCAGATGCAGGGGATCAGCCAGTACCGCCTGAAATACGAACAGCGCATCTACGACGCGGGGTACCGCTGCGGCAAGGAAAACGCGGCGAAGATCCGCGCCCTGCTGGAAGAATAAGCGGCCGCGGCCGGTGCGCCGCGACAACGGAGACCCATGGATCTTTTTGATTTGAACAACAACGAAAACGGCGCCAGGCCCCTCGCCGACAAAATGCGCCCGTCCAATCTCGACGAATTCATCGGGCAGCGGCACATCGTGGCGGAGGGCAGCCTGCTGCGCCGCGCCATCCGCCTGGACCGGCTGGGCAGCTGCATCTTCTGGGGCCCGCCCGGCTGCGGCAAGACCACCCTGGCGCACATCATCGCCTCGACCACGCACGGCAACTTCGTCAAGCTCAACGCCGTGCAGAGCGGCGTAGCGGACGTGAAAAAGGCAGTCGAGGACGCGCGCAACGCCCTCAAAATGTACGGCAAGCGCACCTACCTTCTGCTGGACGAGTGCCACCGCTTCAACAAAACGCAGTCCGATTCGCTCCTGCCCGCCATCGAGCAGGGCACGATCGTCTTCATCGGCTCGACGACCGAAAATCCGTACGCGTCCATGACGCCGGCGATCGTCTCGCGCTGCCGGGTGTTCGAGTTCCGGCGCCTGTCCGAAGAGGACATCCTCGGCGCCCTGCGCGGCGCGCTCACCTCGCGCAAGGGCCTGCGCGATTATAACGCGCAGGTGGAGGAAGAGGCGCTTTCGCACATCGCGCGCATGAGTGCGGGCGATCTGCGCACGGCGTACAACGCGCTCGAACTGGCCGTTCTGACCACGCCTCCCGACGCGGAAGGGCACATCCGCGTGACCCTCGCCGACGCCGAGCAGTCCATTCAGCGCAAGGCGCTCTCCTACAACGAAGACACCTATTACGACATGCTCTCCGCCTTCTGCAAGAGCCTGCGCGGGAGCGACGCAGACGCCGCCCTGTACTATGCGTTCCGCCTCATTGAGGGCGGCTGCGACCCCATGACCGTGCTGCGCCGCCTCGTCGTGCACGCGAGCGAAGACGTGGGCATGGCCGACCCGAACGCGCTGGTCGTGGCGACGTCCGCCCTGTACGCCTTTGAACGGCTGGGCGCGCCCGAAGGGCTGATCCCCATGAGCAACGCCATCGTCTACGTGTGCGAGGCGGAAAAATCCAATTCCGTCATCCTGGCGATGGAAGAGGCGCGGCGCGCCGCCCGCGAGGTGCGCGACGACAACATCCCGCCCTATCTGATGGACAAC
>CALVHP010000014.1 GCA_944328405.1 uncultured Clostridia bacterium | reverse complement strand
AGCACGTTCGCGGCGCAGCGGCCGAGCGCTTCCGCCGTTTCGCCGTCCCCGGCGGCGGCGTCGAGCACCCGGCGGCGGCAGTCGGGCGTGTCCCCCGGCATTTCGAGGTCCAGCCCCGCGCGCAGCGCCGCAGGGCGGTCGTGCATCGCGCCCCAATCGGTCATGACGGCGCCGTCAAACCCCCATTCTCCGCGGAGGATCTCCTGCAGCAGCTCCGCGTTTTCGCTGCACCAGACGCCGTTCACGCGGTTGTATGCGCACATGACCGCCGCGGGCGCAGACTTTTTGACGACGATCTCGAAGGGTTTGAGGTAAATCTCGCGCATCGCGCGCGCGTCGGCGATGCTGTTGCCCATAAAGCGGTAGTTTTCGCTGTTGTTGAGCGCAAAGTGCTTGACCGCCGCGCCCACGCCGCGGCTCTGCAGGCCGGCCACTTCCGCCGCGCCCAGTTCGCCGGCGAGGAGCGGGTCTTCCGAAAAATATTCGAAGTTGCGGCCGCACAGCGGGTTGCGCTGGATGTTCACGCCCGGGCCGAGCAGCAGCCCCACGCCGTACGCGCGGCATTCTTCGGCGATGGCTGCGCCCATCCTGCGCGCGTTTTCGGGATTCCAGCCGCATGCCAGGGCCGACGCCGTGGGGAAAGCCGTCGCCGGTTCGCTGCGCGAAACGCCGTTGTCCGCCCCACCCGCCTGTTTGCGCAGGCCGTGCGGGCCGTCGGCCATGCACAGCTGCCCGATCCCCAGCCGCGGGATCGGGTTGGTATACATGAAATCGGTGCCCGAAACGAGCGCCGCCTTTTCTTCCGCCGTCATCTGCGAAAGCCTGTCCCTGTCGTCCATCCGCCGCCACTCCTTCCTTGGTAATACATGAACGGAATTGTACCGCAAAAATCGCATGCCCGGAGCAAATTTTTTTCAAATTTCCGCAAAAAACCGCACCCGGACGGATGCGGTCTGCCCGGGCCGGCGCCCGGACGATGTCGTTTCAGGATTCTTCGCCGTCTTTGTGCGAGAGCACGTTGAACTGGTTGACCCAGACGGTATGCTCGTCGGGGAAGCAGTATACGGCGCCGCAGTCGAGGCACTTGTAAAAGTATTCTTTGTCTTCCAGCGCGTTGCTGCCGCAGATGAGGCAGAGCTTTTCGTAGATCTCTTTGTCGGCCTCAAAGGTAAACACCGTGCAGCGGACGATGGAATCGAGGTCTTTGAGCGAATTTTTGTTGCCCGGCACGACGCAGGCGGCGCGGTCGCTGTAATCGGTGCGGTGCAGGCTGACCACGAACTGGTTGTTCTTGCCGAACGGTTCGGAAATGTCGGTGTGCAGTTCGACGACCGTCGTCTGCTGGGCCTTCATCCTGGCGCACTGCACGAGGATGTTGACGCGCTCTTTGTCGGCGTCCAGCCGCACGCGGAAGCAGTCGTTTTCGAGCACGACGCCGTGCAGCGAAAAATTCTCGGAAATGTGCGAGATCTCGGCGTCTTTCACGATGCGGAACCCCAGGTTCACGTAGCTGCGCACCATCGCCAGGGCGATGAACGCGCTGTAAACGGACTTCTGTTCGTCCTGCGAAAGCAGCGAAAGCCCGGCGTTGAACTCGTCGAGGAAGAGCCACAGGCGCATGCACGCGTTGTAATTGGCGTTGTGCACGAGCAGGTTGGTCGCTTCGGGCCGCCCGACAAAGAGCGGGAACTGCGACATGATCTTATAGAAAGCGCTCGCGCGCAGCTGCGAAAGTTTGCCCCGCAGGTAAAACAGCTTTTTGTAATCGGTGAAGGAACGGGCGTCGCTGGTCTTGAACAGGTCGTCGTCGATGAGCTTGATCAGGTCGAACTTGTTGAGGGACGCGCGCTGAAAATAGGCCTCGTACATGTTTTTGATGCCCTCTTTCGTGTACTCCATCGGGAGGTTGAGAAAGCGGACGATCTTGTCGATCAGCGCGCGGACCATGCGGTTTTCGTAGGTGTTGTACTCGTCTTCGCGGCTCTTGGCGTAGACGTATTCGGGGCGCAGCTTTCCGTCTTTGAGCTTCCAAAGCTTCGGGTCCTTGACCGTCATCCGGATGCCCTGCGGCGTCAGGTTGTCGGCCAGTTCGGTGCGGACGCGGTTGTATTCGTTTTTCAGGACGATATACGGGGAGCGCACGACCTCGCTCAGCTGGGGCAGGCATTCTTCGATGCGGTCGACGAGCGTCGCCGTGTCGAGCTTGACGGCAGTCGGGATATAAAAGGCGAACGTCCCCTCTTTTTCTTCTTCGAGAAGCCGCGCGATGGAACAGGGCGCCCTGCCCTCGAACTGCTTGTTGAATTTTTCCAAAGATGCGACGGACATAATCAGAAGAGTTTCCTTTTCAGCCTCGCGATGACTTCCAGCGTGGACGAGAAATCCGTCTTGTTATACTGCTGCAAGACCAGGCGCTCGAGCTTGACGAGGTTGGCCTTGATGCCGTCGTCGAACCGGCCGTCGAGCTTGCGCAGGACTTTGCGCGCGAACATCAGGTCGAGCGCCTTGGCCGACGTGCCGCCGCAGGCGACGTATACGGGCACAAAGCGGACGATCTGGTTGAGGATACGGTTGCCGAAATTGATGTCGAACGCGTCGAGCACGAATTGCGTCAGCACCGAAAACCGGTCGTAATCGGCGCGGGAAAGGTTGTAGTTGGGATCGTTGATCGCCTCTTCGTACAGGGCCTGCAATTTGTCCGCCCCCACGCGAATGGGCTGCTGGTTGCGGCGGATCCCGCTCGATTCGTTGCGATGCGAAAAGTCGATGATGACGGCGCGGTCATACACCTTGTCGGTCACGGTGAAAGTAGAATCGTCCTTGTTCGCGGTGCCGATAAACCACACGTTCTGCGGAATGCGCACCGCGCAGCCGTTCAGCTTTGCGGGAAGATCTCCGCCCGTAGAAATGGGCATCAGCTCGATCTGCCACTGCGATTCGTCCAGTTCGAGAACGGAAAGGAAGTCGGCAAAATAATACTCGATGCGCGAGAGGTTCATCTCGTCGAGCACCATCAGGTTGACCTCCTGCGGCTCGTACGAGGCGCGGTAGAGCTGGCGCAGGAAGGGCGTTTCCTTGAACTTTCCGACAAAGTCGTTGTAATAGCCGAGGATATCGCTGCGGTCCTTCCACGAAGCCTGCACCGACGTAAAACAGACGTTCGCGCCCGTGTATTCGGCAAAATATTTCGGCAGAGAGGTTTTGCCCGTCCCCGAAAGGCCTTCCAGGATCATGAAATGCGAACAGGCGAGGCCGCTGACAAAGGCGCGGATGGTTTCGGGCAGGTAGTACATTTCGCGGCTTTCGAGATAGGCGTTGAAGCCGTCGCACAGCTGGCGCAGCGTCACGTTGGCCGACGGCGCGGGCACGTACGGAGAAAGCAGAAATTCTTTGTCGATGGCGACGAGGTCCGGGAACACCGCCCCTTCCGGGTCCAGTTTTTTGGCGAGCTTTTCGTCTTCTTGGGAAGGTTCCTTGCCCTTTTTCGACTTCGATTCTTTTTTGACGATCTTGACGGTGGTCGTCTGAACCTGGTTCTTTTTGGTCGCCGTGATGTAAGCGTAGTCGAAGAGGTAGCACAGCGCCACGCCCGCCGCCAGAATGGCGAACGAGACGAGGAAGTTGACCCCGTCGAGCGCGAAAAATTCGACCGTGCCGTGCAGGGCGGAATACAGGATCACGAACAGGACGACCAGAACGATGGCCGGGAGAAAGGTCAGAAACCAGGTGAGCGTGTTCATCTCGTAACGCTCGCCGATCTCGTCCGAACGGATGTTGAGCACAAATGCCACCGCGCCCCACTGCACGACGGCCACCGCCGCCAGCAGCGCGATCAGATACCACGTCTGCGCTTCGACGGGGTACACCTCGAATACGCTCAGCAGGAACAGAATGAAGCATCCGACGGCAGCGAAAATGAGCGATTTCAGCCCGTTTTCGCACGTCTTTTTGGTTACCTTTTTCATAAAAACTCCTTATATGAGAATTGATATCGCTGTCTTGTTTTTTCCGGCTCTGCCCGGTCAGTCGTCGAACAGGCCCATCAGCTCGGCAATGTCGGTGATGCCCTTGAAGACCAGTTTTTTGCAGCTGTTCCAGAGGTTGACCATGCCGTCTTCTTCCGCCAGCGTGCGCAGCTCTTCGACCGGGCGGCCGGCCACGACCGCCGATTTGATGCGGTCGGTCATGTACATGATCTCGTGCACGGCGATGCGCCCCTTGTAGCCGGTGTTGTTGCAATACTGGCACCCCTGCGGGCGGAAGATCGAAACGGGCTCGTCGATGCCGAGGATCTTCATTTCGGCGTCGTTGGTCTTACCCCTCTTCTTACAGGCGGGGCACAGGCGCTTGACGAGGCGCTGGGCGATCACGCCGACGAGCGCGTCGGCGACGAGGTAGTCGGTGACCTTCATGTCCTCCAGGCGGACGATCGCGCCGGGCGCGTCGTTGGTATGGAGGGTGGAAAAGACCAGATGCCCCGTGATGGCCGCGCGGACGGCGATTTCGGCGGTATCCTCGTCGCGGATCTCGCCGACCATGATGATGTCCGGGTCCTGGCGCAGGATGCTGCGCAGGGCGCTGGCAAAGGTGAGGGTCGCCTTGGTGTTGACCTGCACCTGGTTCACGCCGTGCATCGTGTACTCGACCGGGTCCTCGACGGTGATGACGTTGACCGACGGCCGGTTGATCTCTTTGAGGAAGGAATACAGCGTCGTCGATTTGCCGCAGCCCGTCGGCCCCGTCAGAAGAACAATGCCGTACGAATGCGCCAGGATCTTGTCGATGACCACGTTTTCTTCGGCCGTGAAACCGAGGTCGGCGCGCGTGAAGTTGAACGAGGTCTTGTCCAGCACGCGGATAACGAACTTTTCGCCGTACACCGTGGGAAGGGTGGATACGCGGAAGTCGTAATCGGTGCCGTTGATGGTCATGCTGATACGCCCGTCCTGCGGAAGGCGGCGCTCGGCGATGGAGATGCCCGACAGAATTTTCAGGCGGGCGCAGATGGCCGGATAGCTCTCGATGGGAAATTCGGCGCGCAGCTGCAGGTCGCCGTCGATACGGTAACGGACCTTGACCGCCTTTTCAAAGGGCTCGATGTGGATATCGCTTGCCCGGAACGGAACGGCCTCTTTGATGATGGAGTCGACCAGGCGGACGGCGGGGTTGTTGATGACGTCGTCGTCGCGGTCGATCAGGTTCACGGGCATCGCATGCATCGCCGAATCGACGAGCTCTTTGTCCTTTTCGCGCTGCAGATCTTCCAGCGCGTCGGCCGTAGACTGCACGGCGACGATGGAATCGATGAAGATATCGATCTGCACCGAGGGCACGAGCACAAAGTCCATCGGCCCGATATAGACCTGGCTGATCATGGACATGGCCGAAAAATCGAGCGGACGGGCGATCGCGATGAGCATGACCCCCTTGCGGTCGATCGAGACGGGCACGAACTTATGCTTGCGCAAAAAAGAGAACGTGACGCCGCGCAGCAGCTTGCGGTCCACTTCGAGCATGCCCATCTCGCAGTACGGCAGGCAGAAGTATTCGCCCAGCGCCGCCAGCGCGGTGACCTGCGTGCAGTAGCCCTTGGCGATCATGTAGTTCTCCACCGGCATGTTCAGGCGGGTGCAGTCTTCGTAGATCACCTTCATCTGCTTGCGCTTGATGATCTTTTTATAGACGTAATACTGTAAAATTTCGTAATTCAGATCCATAGACGAATCTCCGTTAAGCTCCGAGCGTGTTCATGACCTGCAGAAGCGGCGAATAGACCGCATAGAACAGGACGCCGACCGCCAGGCCGATGATGCACAGGATGATGGGCTGGATGAGGCCGGTGACGGCGGAGATGGAGCGCTCGACCTGGCTTTCGAAAAACTCGCCCGAACGGGCCAGCACCGCTTCGAGGTCGCCCGTCTTTTCGCCGACGGAAACCATCTGCACGAGCATGGTCGGGAACAGTTTGTAGCTCTGCAGCGCCATCGTCAGCGTCATGCCCTGCCGCACGTCGTCGGCGGCTTTTTTGAACTGATCCGCGACGTACGTATTGCCGAATACGATGCACACCTCGTCCATCGCGTCGACGATGTCCATGCCGCTGCCGATCAGCAGCGTGAAGGAGCGGCAGAACCGCGCCGAAACGCTGTTTTTGATCACTTTGCCGACAAGCGGCATGTGGAACTTCCATTTGTCCCAATGGTACCGGCCGGTCTTGGTACGCAGGAAGATGATCCACAGCAGCACGACGGCGGCGATGATCAGCACGATGCGCATCCAGTTTTGTCGGAAATAGGCGCTGAGGTTGTAGAGCGCCATCGTCAGAGCGGGCATCTCCACTTCCAGCCCTTCGAGCGCCTCCTGAAAGGTCGGGATGATGAACACGACCATCAGGACGATGATGCCGATCGCCATGACGATGAGCACGCAGGGGTAAATGAGGGCGGAGCGCGTCTTGGCGCGCGCCTTCTGGTCGGCCTCGAAGTAATCGGCCACCTCGACGAGAACTTTGTCGATGGAGCCGGAAAGTTCGCCAACGTGCACCATGCTGCGGAAAAAGTTGGGAAAGACGCGCTTGTGTTTGGAGAGCGCCTCGCTCAGCAGTTTGCCCGCCTTGACGTCTTCGTGCACCTGCCCCAGAACGCGGCGCAGATAGGACGAATACGCCTGCCCTTTGAGGATGCCCAGCGAATCGACGATGGAGGTGCCCGACGTGATCATGATGGAAAACTGGCGGCAGAAGGTTGCCAGTTCGTTGACGGACACCTTGCCCGTGACGCTGAAAAAGGGATTGGGCGACTTGTTCGTATCGACTTTGGCCGAAACGAGGTACAGGTTTTGTTTGGCCAGCTGCGCGCGCAGATCCTTTTCATTCTCGGCCAGAAAGGTGCCCTGAAATTTTTTTCCCTGCAGATTGATGGCGCTGTATTTGTATTTCTTCATGCCCCCTCCGCGCTCCCGGCGCCCGGCATCGGGCGCGCGGGCGTTGCTGTCCCCCGCGGGACCGGCCGCTTAAAAGTTGTGGTTCTTGTTGAAGTGTTTCGAGAACAGGCAGCCGTACAGGTTCAGGTTGCCCTTGATCTCCGCCGAGAACTTGTCCGCCGCGGTGAACGGCCGGAATTGCAGGCCCTTTTCGCCCATGTCTTCGTTCGCCCGGTCGAGCAGCCCGTACAGTTCGGCGGGCATGTTCACGACGATGAACTCGGGCGTGGCGGTGTATTCGGAAAGCTCTGCCTGGCGCGCATAGAGCAGGATCCACTTCATGATGATGCGGAAGTTTTCGAACAGGAAGCCTTCTTCCGTGACGGGCGGTTCGCGCATCATGAATTTCGGGTAACGCTTGGGCATTTTGCGGTAGACTTTGACCTTGCGCAGCTTTTCTTTGGCGATCTCCGCCAGGCGCTTGGCCTCTTCCTCTTCCGACTCGTAAAAATCGTCGTCGGCGCCCTGCCCTTCGGCCGTGGCCCCTTCGGCGTTCCCGGCGGGCGCGCCCTCTTCGGCGCCCTCTCCGGCGCCCTCTCCGGCGGCTGCGCCGTCTGCCGGAGCCGTTACGCTGTCCGCGGCGGCCGTTCCTTCGGCGGCGGTCCTGCCTACTTCGCCCTCGGCGGGCCCGGCGGCTTCGCCTTCCGCGGCCGCTTTGTCCGCTTCCTCTTCCCCCTCGTCCGCATGCGCGGGCGGGGGCGTTTCGACGGCGTAGTCTTCGATGGTGGCGCCTTCGGGGATGACGGACGGGTCGACCGCCTCGTCGGCCAGAGTGAGCGCCTTGGCACGCGCCATCTCGCGCGCGTTGATGACGGCGATCTCGCCGACCTCGTGGTTGGTCTGCATGTATTCGAGTTCGACCTTGTCCGTCTTGAGCAGCGACGTGCCGTGCGGGATGACCGCAAAGCCCAGCGTCCTGCCCTTGGACGAGACGGCGATCTCGGTATAGTCGAGGTGCATGTCGGCAAACACGAAGTTTTTGCCGCGCAGGCGGGGCGCAAAGTTGAGCGCGCCCGAAAGCAGCGCGTTGCCGCTGTACGTCGTTTCGCGCGGGAAAACGCGCACGTCCGTGAGCAGTTTGTAGATCTGCGCGATCAGCTTTTTGTCGAAATAGACTGCGCCGATCGTCGTGTACTGCTTGTTCTGCGCGAGCACGAACTGGTTGATCTTTTTGCCCTTCTGCCGCCCCTCGTACTCGTTGTTCAGTTCGGTATCGAGCGCCTGCTGCATCTTGGCGCGGCCCATGTTGGGCAGGTTGAACGTTTCGAACCCGACGGCCTGGTCGGGCAGGATGACGTACGCCGGCAGGTTCTGCAGCGACGGCTTCTTCACGAAATACTCTTCGAGCAGCTTTTGCGTCTCTTCGAAGAACTCGTCCGAGAAGATGCGCGACTGAAAGTGCAGGAAGTCCACCGCCGCCGGTTCGGCCGGTTTTTCCGCGTGCATGATGCGGATGTTGCTGTTTTGCATGTCGAATCCGACAAAGAGTTTCATAGGCACACCTTTATAAATTCAGTACGGCCGACGCATACCACGCGGCGAGCGCGTTTCCGCAGAAGAGCGCGAGCGCCGCGCCGATCGCCAGGTGGGGCGCAAAGGCAAATTCGGCCTGCCCGCCGAGGGGCAGCGCTTCTCCCCCGCTCCCGCGCGCCGCCCGGCGCACGACGAGGTCGGCCAACGCCGCGGCGATGGCCAGCACGATGGCGCACACCGTCGCCTTCCAGCCGAGCAGCAGCCCGACGCAGGCCATCAGTTTGACGTCTCCGAAGCCGAGGCCTTCCCGCCCGAACAGCAAAAACGCCAGGCAGTAAAAGAACAGGAACACCCCGCCGCCGAGCAGCAGCCCGTACAATTTTTCGAGCGGGGCCACGGCCGGGTCGGTGAACGCGGTCAGCCCCGCGACGACGAGCAGCACGACCTGCAGCGAATCCGGGATGAACATCTCTTCCATGTCGCACAGCGCCATGGCCAGCAGCGTAGAGAGCGCGGCGGCGCACAACAGCGCGTGCAGGGCGCCGTACGCGGGCGCGGCGGCGTCAAAAAAGTGCAGCGCACACACCAGCCACAGCAGGCAGTTGGAAAGCTCGACGATGAAATAGCGCGGCGATATGGGCGCGCCGCAGTAGCGGCATCTGCCTTTCAGCAGCAGGAAAGACAGCAGCGGAATGTTGTCGTACCAGGCGAGCGGATGGTCGCAGGCGGGGCAGTGCGAGGCGGGCTTTGCCAGGTTCATGCCCCGCGGCAGGCGGTACACGACCACGTTGAGAAAACTGCCGATGCACAGCCCGA
>CALVHP010000013.1 GCA_944328405.1 uncultured Clostridia bacterium | reverse complement strand
CGACGAGGTCGCACATCCCCTGCGCGATTTCAACGCCGTTCGCGTTGCAGGTATTGGCGTTGCCGCTATTGACAATGACGGCCTGCGCATATCCGTCCGCGACATGTTCTTTCGTGACGAGAATGGGCGCGCCCTTGACCAGGTTGGTCGTATATACGCATGCGGCGGCGCAGCGCTTTTCCGCCACGATCAGCGCAAGATCTTTCTTCGTTTTATTTTTGCGGATCCCGCAGTGCACACCGCTCGCCGCAAACCCTTTGGGCGCGCATACGCCGCCCGCAATTTTTTTCACCGTATCCATACCGATCGATTGTCGTCTCCTGTTCCGTAAGTAAGCTCTCACTCAGCCGAGCGACACGCGTTCGTCCAGGCCGAGCATGATGTTCATGCACTGCACCGCCGCGCCGGAAGCGCCCTTGCCCAAATTGTCAAACACCGAAGCCAGGACGATGCGCTCGTCGTTGCCGGTGCAGACGATCCGCATGCGGTTGGTGCCGGCAAGCGTATTGGCGGCAAGGTAATTGCCGGGTTCCTGCGCAATTTCTATGAAATTCTGCGTGGCATAGTACTCTTGAAAATACGATTTCAGAGCGGAAACACCGGCTTTTTTCTGCATGAGCCGCGCATGAAGCGGCACAACGACGCACATACCGCTGTAATAGTCGGAAACGATGGGGTCGAAAATCGGCTCGCATGCCAGGCCGCAGACTTTCGTCATTTCCGGCAAGTGCTTGTGGGTTTGCCCGAGCGCGTATTGGCGCGGGCTGTCCAGTTCGATCGCCCTGCCCTCCGCCTCGTACTCAGCGATCATTTTTTTTCCGCCGCCGCTGTAACCGGTGACCGAGTGACAGACGAACGGATAGTCGGGCGAAACGAACCCGCCGGCAATGAGCGGATAGACCAGCGAAACGAATCCGCTCGCATGGCAGCCCGGAACAGCGACGCGCTTCGAAGCCTCGATTTTTCTGCGATGCGCCGCGGAGAGTTCGGGAAAGCCGTAAGCCCACCCCTCCGCCGTACGGTGCGCCGTCGAAGCGTCGATGATCTTGACCTGCGGATTTTCGCAAAGGGAGACCGATTCTACGGCCGCCGCATCCGGCAGACACAGAAAAACGATATCGGCCGCATTGATGCGCTCTTTCCGCGCCGCCGGATCTTTTCTCTGCTCATCGGACAGGGCAAGCAGCTCGATATCCGCCCTCTTCCCGAGGCGGTCATAGATCTGCAGCCCGGTCGTGCCCTCTTTTCCGTCAATAAATACTTTCGTCATGGAGCCATTCCCTGCAATCGGCGGCGTCGCTTATCCGACGCCGCCGATTGCCGTGTCTGAATATCGGTGCGGCCGCAAGGCCGCCTTCCCGCATTATTTGAGTTTTTTGCCGTCAAGCAGCGCCTTGACCTTGACAGGCAGGCCGAAGAGATTGATGAACCCTTCCGCGTCGTGCTGGTTATAGACGTCTTCCTCGCCGAACGTCGCGATCTCTTCGCTGTACAGGGAATGTTCGCTGCGGATGCCCGCGTTGATCACGTTGCCCTTATAGATCTTCAGGCGGACGTCGCCGGAAACGTTTTCCTGCGTCTTGTCGACAAAGGCGGAGAGAGCCTCCCGCAGCGGCGTGAACCACTGCCCGTTGTAAACCAGTTCGGCAAACCGGATCCCGACGTGCTGCTTGAAATGCTGCATTTCCTTATCCAGGCAGAGCATTTCCAGCAGTTCGTGCGCCGCATACAAGATGGTGCCGCCGGGCGTTTCGTATACGCCGCGGCTCTTCATCCCCACGAGGCGGTTTTCCACCATGTCGACGATGCCGACGCCGTTCGCCCCGCCGATCTTGTTCAGTTTTTCCATCAGCTCGACGGACCCGAGTTTTTTGCCGTCCAGCGCCACAGGAATGCCCTTTTCAAAGGTCAGCGTGAGATACGTCGGCTTGTCGGGCGCCTTCTCGGGCGAAACGCCGAGCTCGAGGATCTCGTCGTACTTCGGCTCGTTCGCGGGGTCTTCCAGGTCAAGCCCCTCGTGCGAAAGGTGCCAGAGATTTTTATCTTTCGAATAGTTGGTCTCGCGGGTGATCTTCAGAGGGATGTTGTGCGCCTCTGCATAATCGATCTCTTCGTCGCGGCTCTTGATGTCCCAGATGCGCCACGGCGCGATGATGGTCATTTCGGGAGCAAACGCCTTGATGGTCAATTCAAAGCGGACCTGATCGTTCCCCTTGCCCGTGCAGCCGTGGCAGATCGCGTCCGCGCCTTCCTTTTTGGCGATCTCGACGATCCGCTTTGCGATGACGGGGCGCGCAAACGAAGTGCCGAGCAGGTATTTGTTTTCATACACCGCGCCCGCCTTCATCGTAGGATAGATATAATCCTCGATAAATTCCTTGCGCAGATCTTCGATGTAGAGTTTGGAAGCGCCGGTTTTGATGGCCTTCTCTTCCAGCCCCTCCAGCTCGCTCTCCTGCCCGACGTCGGCCGAAACCGCGATGACCTCGCAGTTGTTGTAATGCTCTTTCAGCCACGGGATGATGATGGACGTATCCAACCCGCCCGAATAAGCCAAAACGACCTTTTTGATCTCTTTCGTTGCCATACTCGTTCCGTTCCTTTACAATTGCTGTCACAAATTATAGCGCTTCCGAGAATACAAGTCAAGCATTTTTATACCTTCGTGACAAGATATTCAAAAATAACAAAACTATTTTGCATAAAATAAATATTTATTCATCTTTTTTGGAATATTTGTGCATAAGTTTTTGAAAGCGCCGCCAACGAAAGAACGTTGCCCCGGCGTTCTCCTCGCCGTAGCGCCCCTGCCGAAGCCGAACCGCTTTGCCGGCAGCAAAACGGCGGGAGCAACACCCCCGCCGTTCAGCGATACATGGCCGTCAGAAAGGAGTACCGCCGCAGCTCGCGCCGGTTTTTCCGATACTCCGGGCAGACCCGTTCCACTTCCGCCCAAAACCGCGCCGAGTGGTTCAGTTCTTTCAGGTGGCAAAGTTCATGGACCAAAACATAGTCGCGCAGATCGGGCGGCAACATGGAAAGCCGCCA
>CALVHP010000012.1 GCA_944328405.1 uncultured Clostridia bacterium | reverse complement strand
TTTAGACCGCTTGATTTCAAGCGCATTTCAAGACTGACGCCATCGACCACTCTGCCAACCTTCCATAGAAAAATTGCCGTTTGTTTCGGCAATTTTCTGCTTTTCTGCATTCAGCAGACAGCGCCTTTTTATTGTAACAGGGTGCCCCGCGTTTGTCAACTTAATTCGCGCGGACTCAGGCGTCGACGGACGTAAAGGCAAAGGCGTCCACATCGAACAGCCCGCGGTCGGTCAGCTTCAGCGAAGGGATGACCGGCAGCGCCAGGAACGAAAGGCTCATGAACGCGTCCACGCCGCGCGCAACGCCCATGGCATCGGCGCGCTCTGTCAGGGCGGCCAGCCGCGCGATGTATTCGTCCGGCGGCAGGCTGCTCATCAGCCCGGCGATATCCAGCGGGATCGAATCGACCCTGCCGCCTCCGGAAATTGCCATGCCGCCGCCGATACGGCGCAGCTCTTCCGCTACGGCTGCCATGTCTTCGTTGCGATCGCCGGCGATGACGATGTTGTGCGAATCGTGGGCGATCGTCAGCCCGATCGCTCCCCCTTTCAGTCCGTAGCCTTCGAGCAGACCGAGCCCGATGTTGCCCGTGCCGCGGTGCCGCTCGACGACGGCCAGTTTCAGCAGATCCGTCCCCTGCAGCAAGACGTCTCCGTCCCTGCTTTTGACGGTACGTACGAGATTTTTTGTGACGAGGCTCCCCGCTTCGACGCCGATGACGCGGGCGCGCTCTCCGCGCAGCGCTAGGCGGAATTGTTCCGGTGCAACCGCCCCGACATGCACGGTGCCGCGCACGCAGGCGGGCAGAACATTCTCCGCCCCGAACAGCGCCCTGCCGTTCTCGGCGACGAGCTTGCCCTTCTTGAACGTCATCGCACAGCGGAACGACTGCAGATCGTCGAATACGGCGATATCCGCGTCGTACCCGGGGGCGACGGCGCCTTTCCCGCGCAGGCCGTAACACTCCGCCGCGTTGAGCGTGGCGGCCGTCACCGCCCATACGGGATCGAGCCCCGCCCCGACGGCCACGCGCAGCGCGTTGTCGATGTGCCCGTTATCGCGCAGATCGGCCGCATGACGGTCGTCCGTGCAGAACAGGAACCGCCGCAGGTTGGCGGCCGTCACCGCCCGGCAATTGGCGGCGACGTTGCGCGCCGCTGACCCCTCGCGCAGGTGAACGTACATCCCCTTGGCGACCTTTTCGGCCGCCTCTTCGGGGGACGCGCTCTCGTGGTCGGTGGAAATGCCCGCCGCCACATAGGCGTTCAGCCCCTTCCCCGTCGCAGCCGGCGCATGGCCGTCGACGATCTTGCCGGCGGCGCGCGCCGCTTTCAGCTTGCGCAGCGCCTCTTCATCCTTGTAGAACACGCCCGGATAATTCATAAACTCGCCCAGTCCCCAGAACCGGGCGTCGCCGATATACCGCTCGGTATCCGCGCCGGTCAGGGCGGCGCCGTTCGTTTCAAAGGCGGTCGCCGGCACGCAGGAAGGCAGCATCATCTTCGCCTCGAGCGGCGTTTCGGCGATCGCGTCCGCCAGGTACGCCACCCCTTCGACGCCGCAGACGTTGGCGATCTCGTGCGGGTCGGCGACGATCGTCGTCGTGCCGTGCGGCACCACGAGCCGTGCAAAATGCCCGGGCGAAAGCTGCGAACTTTCGACGTGCACGTGCGCGTCGATCAGCCCGGGAACGGCGATCTTCCCGCCGATGTCGATCTCGGCCTCGCCCGCATAGTCGCCGACGCCGACCACGACGCCGTCCGCAACGGCGATGTCGCCCCGTTCGACCGTGCCGGTAAACACGTTTACGTACCGCCCGTTTTTGAGTACGAGGTCGGCCTTGCACCGCCCCGCCGCCGCGTCGATCCGCTTTTCAAGCATCTTCTTTTTCCTCCGCATTTTTCTCCCCGCGGCGCACCGCCGCCGGAAAGCAACGGCGCACCCGCAGCAATCGGGCGCGCCGGGACAGTGTTTATTCGGGAACGACGTTTACGAAAATTTTGGCCGTAACGCCCTCCATCAGGCGGATCTCCACCGGAAATTCGCCCACCGTTTTGAACCCGTCTTTGAGCACGATCTTCTTTTTGTCGACGTCAAAACCGAGGTCTGCAAGGCGCGCGGCGATCTCTTTGGACGTGACGCTGCCGAAGACCTTGCCGTTTTCGCCGCATTTGATGGAGACGGTGACCTGCGTTTTATCCATCTTTTTCGCCAGTTCGCGCACGGCGCGCTCTTCTTCCGCCTTGCGGCGCGCCTCCGCCTCTTTCTGCAATTTCAGACTGTTGACGGCGACGGACGAAGCCTGTTCCGCCAGTCCCTTTTTCAGAAGAAAGTTCTTGGCAAAGCCGTCGCTCACGTCGAGGATGTCGCCCTTTTTGCCTGTCCCTTTGACGTCCTGTTTCAAGATCACTTTCATGGATCTGCACCTCGTATTTGTATTGCGTCCATTTTACAACAGGCGTGCAAAAAAGTCAACCCTTTCCCTTATAAAGCGGGGCCGGAATGGGCATACTGCGGACAGGAGGTGAATCGCCATGGAGAAGATCAACCGTTCGATCGGGTGCGAAGTTTCCGACTGCATGTTCAACTGCGACGGAAAAAACTGCACCCTCGACCACATCATGGTCGGCAACAACTGCGATTGCGACGCGGAGTCGTGCACCTGCTGCGAAAGTTTCAAAAGCAGGCACTGACCATCGCAGGCGCAAAAGAGAGGGCGGTCAGCTTCGGCTGACCGCCCTCTCTGCATTTTTGGCCACGCGGCGCCGCGTCCGTTCGCGGGCTGGCCCCGCGCGCCGTCCCGCCCGTCGCACGCACCACTTGTACGCCTCCGCCAGGGGCACGATCGCCGCCGAGGCGCCGAACACGAGCGCCCACTGCCCCGCCGTGAGGGGCACGATGCCGAAGGCCGCCCGCAGCGGCGCAAACAGGCAGAGAAGGAGATTGACCGCCACCCCGACCGCGACGGTAACGAACAGCATCCTGTTCTTGAAAAAGTCCCGACCGAAGGCCGACGAGCGTTCCGAACGGATGTTGAAGGAATGAAAGAGTTCCAGAAAGGAGAGGACGAAAAAGGTGACCGTGACGGCGACCGCGTTGCCGTAGGCGTGCAGGCAGAAGACGAACGTTCCGATGCAGACGGCCGCCTGCAGCACGCCGTAGACGATGACGGATCGCAGAGACGGAAGCGAAAACAGGTCGGCCGCGCGGCTGGGCGGGCGGGTCATCACGTCCCGCTCGGCGATCTCCGCCCCCAGAGAGAGGACGGGCAGGCTGTCGGTGATCAGGTTGATCCAGAGCAGCTGCGTGGAGGTGAGGAAGTCGCACGAATACAGCGCCAGCGAGACGATCAGGATGGCGAGCACCTCGGCCAGGTTGGTCGCCAGAAAGAACTGGATGGTCTTTTTGACGTTGGAAAAGACGTGCCGCCCCTCGCGCACGGCCGTGACGATGGTGGAAAAATTGTCGTCCGCAATGACCATATCCGCGGCGCTTTTGGTCACGTCGGTGCCGGAAACGCCCATGGCGATGCCGATATCCGCCTTGCGGATGCCGGGCGCGTCGTTGATGCCGTCCCCCGTCATCGCGACGACGTGCCCCGCCTTCTGGAAGCGCTCGACGATCATGCGCTTGTGCCGCGGGCTGACGCGCGCGAACACGCGCCCCTGCGGCACGCGGGCGGCGAGCTCGCCTTCGCTCATCGCGTCCAGTTCGGCGCCCGTCACCACTTCCGATTCCTGTTCCGCAATACCCAGCCGCCGGGCGATGGCAAACGCCGTATCTCGGTGGTCGCCGGATCATAAAACGAGAAGAACGCCCGCCGTGCGGCAGGCGGCCACAGCCTCTTTCACCCCCGCGCGGGGCGGGTCGATCATGCCGCACAGCCCCACGAAGATCAGATCCCGTTCCTCCGGCCTGCCCCGGAACTCGCCGTAGGCAAAGCCGAGCACGCGCAGCGCGCGCGAAGACAGCCGCGCCGTGGCGCGCAGCACGGCCTCGCGGTCGCGCTCGGTCATGGCGCGCACGGCGCCGCCGGCCAAGATGCGGTCGCACCGCCGCACGAGCACATCGGCCGCGCCCTTGGTGAAATTGAACTTCCCCTCTTCCGTCGCCGCCGCGACGGTCATCATCTTCCGGTCCGAATCGAAGGGAAGGCTGCCGAGCTTTTTGTACCCTTCCGCAAACTCCTTCCCCTGCACGTACCGCACCAGCGCCACTTCGGTCGGGTCGCCGAACAGCTTTCCGCCGCGCGGGCGCACGGTGTTGCAGATCAGCATGCATTCGCACAGCTTCCGCCCGTCCGCGGGAGAAAACGCCTGCGCGGCGATCTCTCCCTCCCCCGCGAAGTCGGTCACGATCTCCTCCACCGTCATGCGGTTTTCGGTCAGCGTGCCCGTCTTATCCGAACAGATACAGCTGCACCCGCCCAGCGTTTCCACCGCATGCAGCTTGCGCACGATGGCGCGCTCGCGGCTCATCTTCTGCACCCCGAGCGCCATGATCACGGTCACGATCGCGGGCATCCCCTCCGGGATAGCCGCCACGGCCACCGCCACGGAAGACATGAAGTTGGAAAGCAGCGAACTGTCCTTGAAAAACACGCCGAACACAAAAATGACCGCCGCGACCGCCACGACGGAACCCGTAATGATCCGGCCGAGCACGGCGAGCGTCTTTTCGAGCGGCGTCTTTTCCCCCTTCGTCTCGTCGAGCATGCCGGCGATCTTGCCGATCTCGCTGT
>CALVHP010000011.1 GCA_944328405.1 uncultured Clostridia bacterium | reverse complement strand
CCGCCGCGACCGGGAACTGCTCGTACCCGTCCGCCATGCCGTTCGCCGTGAACCGGCGCACGGTGTACACGTCGGAGGCTACATACACGTATTCGTCGTCCGAAACATAGATGCCCTGCACGCCCGTTTCCACCCCGCCCGAACTGACGGCGTATTCGCCGCCGTCCAGTTTGGGATAGCTGCGGTAACTGGCCGGCTCTTCGGGCGTTCCGCCGAAGTCGGTGCGCAGCAGGTAGGCCTCGCGCCGCTGCCCCACCGCGCCGTACACGGCGAACAGCGTCCCGCTTTCGGGGAAGGAAAACGACTGCGGCACGTAATTGGTTGCGAGCGCGCCTTCCGGCGCGCCGGCGCCGTCCGCGTCGAAGCGCAGCACCGTGCGGTCGTCGTACAGGGCGAACACCTGCCCGCCGTACAGTTCGACGGCCAGAACGAGCGGCGCCACGCCGCCCTCTTCGGCCGGTTTTTGGTACGTCCACAGCAGCGCGCCGGTCGCCTTGTCGTAACAGCGCAGCGCGCCCGCCTCGTCGGCGGCGGCGAAGTATGTGCCGTCTTCCGCCATATACGCCGCGTTTTCCGCGGGGACGGGCAGCGGGTCGCTCTTGCCGGACGCAGACGCCGCCACGCCCGTCAGGACCGCGAAGGCGCTGACGCCCGCCAGGGCCACGGCGGCCAATGCCAGCCACAGCGGCGAGATTTTTTTGCCGATTTTCTGCATAGTTTCACCTTGGGGGCAAGCGGGCGGAAGCAAACCGCTTCCGCTCGCGCCCCGAAATCCGGAGTGGATCAGTTTTGTTTCTTACGGACGAAGATCAGCACGCACAGCGCGCCCGCCGCCAGCGCCGCAGCCAGGATGGCAGAAGTGCCCGCCGCCGAGCCGTTGCAGCCGCCGCAGCCGCCGCTTTCGCCGGGGTCGGTCGGGTCGCTCGGGTCGGAAGGATCGGAGGGATCGCTCGGGTCGGAAGGACCGCTCGGGTCGGAAGGCTCGCGCACCGCGCACTCCACGACGGAGAAGGCGTTCTTCTCGCCCTCGATGTCCGCCGTCGCGGCGGCGCCGACCTGCAGGTGCGTAAGCACCGTAGACGTGCCGATGTCCAGATAGAACGGAGACTCGTCGTTGAAGGTCACCGAAAGCGAATTGCCGCTCATACCGATCTCGACGTAATTTTCGCCGATGACGCCCGCGTCGGAGTAGTTGGTGCTGTCGGTGATGGCGATGTTGTTGACGTACACCGGCTTGCCGCTCTTATCGCGGATGGAGAGCACAAAGTACCCCTGGTACGAACCGCTTTCGGCCGTGTCGTTTGCATATACGGCAAGCGTGATGGTGTTGCCGCTGAACATGTCGTAGAAGTACAGGTCGACGTGCGCGTTCACCGAGCCGTCCAGCCCGCTCTTGAAATAGCCGTTGATCTTGTCGATGTCGAGCGTGAAGGCGACGGAGCCTTTGGTCAGGTCGACCGTCTCTTCGCGCAGGTAATTCGCCGCGCCCGAAACGGTCAGTTTGCCGTCCGCGGCGGTGCCGTTGGCGTTGGCGTCCTGGCTGGCCCAGCCGCCCGTATACGTCTGGTTGACCGCCATCAGGAAGGAAAGTTCGTTGTCTGCCACGACCGCGAACGAGTAGGTGCCCGCCTCGGTGAAGAGCGCTTTGGCAAGCGTCAGCGTGCCGTCGTCGGAAACGGTGTAGTCTTCGTTTGCAGTCAGCGCCTCGCTCGTGGCCATGTCGACCACGGTAGAGACCGTTTTGCCCGCAAACGCCTTGTCGTACACGGCGCCGCCCGTTCCGACGGTGGCGACCAGCGATTTTTCGGCGCTGACTTCGCACAGGGCCTTGACGTTGGCTTTGACTTCGACGCCGCCGTCGGCGACGACGGTAAAGCGCAGCACGTCGGCATAGGCGATGGTTTTCAGGAAACTCGCCTTGATGGTGAGTTCGCCGTCGGCAAAGGCATAGTCTTCCGCTTCGAGCGCCGTGCCGTTGTACTTGACGGCAGAGACCGCCGTGGTGTTGTACATCGGGAAGGAAACATCGTTGTCCGAGCCGAGCTCATACTCCAGCCCGTAGGTATTGGCGACGGGTTGGCCGAGATTGGTGCGGGTGGTGATATCCAGCGTGCCGGTACCCGAGAAGATGCCGACGTACGCCTTGCCGTCCGTAAAGGTATCGATCGTCCACTTATCGGTGTTCCAGATCTGGACCCCGTTGAAGGTGACGATGGTGCCCGTCTCGTTAAAGGTGAAGGTGAACAACTGCGGCCCGTTCTGGTTGATGCATTCGGGCTTGGTCTGAGTGGGCAGTTTGGCAGCGTCGCCGGGGCACTGGAATTCGCCCTTCGTATGGTCGTACAGGAACGCGAAGTACGTATCCGTCGCCGATTCGGAGAAGCTGGCCAACTGCGCGGGGTTGCTCGTCATGCCGATGACGAACCAGCCGTGGCCTGTGCCGAGTTCGAGTTTGTTGATGTCGAGTTCGAGATACACGGTCTCGGAAAGGTCGGCGGGTTCGGAATAGTACATGCGGCTGAGCATGCCCATGTGCATGGTGGTCGAGCCGTTGCTGCCCTTGGTCACGCTTTCCGGCTGCCCGTCATAGGCGGTGCCTTCGGCCTTCGGATCCATCGTTCCGGCGTTGACCCATTCGTCCTGCGCCGTCTTGCGGAAGATCTGATAATTCACAGACCCGGCGGCCGTGCCGACCGTAACGGTGTGCGGGCCCTGTTTGAATCCGTTGACGAAGTCCTTTTTGAGCGTGACGGTGATGGTTTCGTTCGCCCAGGCCGCCCCGCCGTTTTCGGCTTCCAGCGCCGTGCCGTCGACGGTGACCGTATACGTCTCTTCGCGTTCGTATGTGATGTCGAACGTCACGTCGTTTTCCAACGTCCCTTCGACCATCAGCGGCGTCGTCTGCGCAACTTTGAGCGCGGGCGGGTTCACGTACAGCACGTTCAGTACAAACGTCGTGGTGCGGTCGTCCTCCGCCGTCAGCGTAAAGGTGGTGTTCAACCCGTAATAGTCGGTCTCTTTGCCGGTAAGCGTTGCGTTCTTGATGGTGACCTTGCCGCCGTCTACCGTGTAGTCGGTATCTTTGACGAGCGTATCCGTGCCGCCCGCGGCCTTGCTGACGGTAATCTCCTTGACCGGCTGCGTCAGGTTCAATACGATGTCGTCCTTATTGGATTTCGCCATGAAGTTGAAACTGTTCGGAACGGAAGACTGGAAGATCGCAAAGGGATCGAACGGGCTGAACGCGTTCCACGCGTTGTCGCCGCCGCCCCAGAAGTCGACGACCAACTGCACCTTCTCTGAAGGGAACACCGTAGCGGCGTCCACCGCGAACGAACCGATCGTCACGTTGTCGATTTTTACGTCGATACTGTCCGCTCCCAAGGCAATGCTGACGTAGTGGGCGACCATGTCGGGAGCGCCCGGCCAGATCGTTTTCAGGTTGTCCGCCGCGATCGCCATGGACGCGCCGTCGTTTGCCAGCGTCTGCTGCTTGCCGTCTACAAATACCTGCACCTCGTTTGCCTTATCGTTAAAAAAGAGTGCAAACTTCGTTTTGGATTCGGAAAGGCCGAGGTACCCGCCCGCCGATGCAGAATCCACCAGA
>CALVHP010000010.1 GCA_944328405.1 uncultured Clostridia bacterium | reverse complement strand
TGTTATCGGCGTAGACCAGCCCGCCCGCCGCGCCCGCATGGCTGCGCGGGGCGGTATCGCCGGCGGGGTCGGCGTAGCGCGCCGCCCTGTTTTCCGCAAACAGCTGCGCGAGATCGTCTTCCAACCCTAGTTCATGCTTTTTCAAAGGCGCCACGCCCGCCCCCGTGCCTTTGAACGCCTGCACGGACGCCACCGTCTGACGGTAGTACGCGTCTCCGTCTTCGCGCAAAGAAGGTTCGAGGTCGCGGCTGAATCCGTAGTCGAACTGGTCGATGAAACAGGCCGAATCGCCGTCGGGCAGTTTGAGCGCCATCCATTCGTTCCAGCCCGTCAGGAACACGGTGCGCACGTCTTCGTCGGCGAGGGCGGTCGCCCACTGCGCGCGGTAATTCGAGCACGCGGCGATCCCCTCTTCCGTGTTCGCGCCGGCGGCGTAGTCGTAGCCGCGCCCGCGGCTGCCGCTGCGGCTCATCGCGCCCGCCGTCTGCTGGGCGGCGGATACGCTCATGACGCCGCTGTGGTCGAACTGCGGGTAATCGTAGCTCATCCAGGGGAAGGAGCCGGCGAACGGTTCGACGTCCGGCCACTGCACGTGGCGGTACGAAAAATGATCGACGACGGCGGACACGGCCGGATCGTTCAGATCGAAGTCGGCGCGCTGCAGCACGATGAACGGCTTCCCGTCCTCGTACAGCCAGAGCCAGTCGTTCCCGGGATCGGAATAGTAGGTTTCGTACAGGGAAAAGACCGTTTTCCGCGAGGACGTATTCGTCAAAAAGGTGACGCGCGGGTAGTCGAAGCCCTGCCGGCGGAATTCGCCGAGGACCGAAAACAGCGCCTCGTACGAATCTTCGTACAGCACGGCGTTGGTGGCGTCCAGCCCTAAAAAATCGATGCCCGCGTTGACGAACATCTCCACGTGTTTGCGGATCACCCATTCGTCCGTACTGCTGTAATAGCCGTACAGCGGCTGCCCCCAGAAGTGATACTCGTTCATGGGGCTGACGTCGCTGTCCGTCGCGAAGATCGCCTCGGGCGCGCTCTCTTCGAGCGCGGAAATGTCGTAGATCCCCGCCTGCTCGTCGGGGTGCTGACCCAGCCAGTTGAAATAGAAGAGCCCGACTTCCTTTGCGCCGTCTGCCAGGCTGCCTTCAAAAAAGGTGCCGTCCGGCGCGAAGCCGCAGATCGAGGCGGCCGTGCGCGCGTACAGATCGGCGCCGCGATAGGCGTCCCCTTCCCTGCCGCAGCCGGTAAACCAGGCGCAGACGAGGCAGACGGCCAGCGCGAGCGCCGCGCCCCGCTTCATTGCGAACGGCGCCGGCGCAGAGCGGCACAGCCCGCAGCCAGCGCGATCAGCAGGCAGGAAACGGACGCGCCCGCGCCGGTGGCCAGGGCCGATCCGCAGCCTTTTCCGCCCTCTTCCGCCCGCACGACCTGTACGAGCTCGGAATAGAAGCGGGGCGACGTGGTGGTGTATACGGGAGAATCTTCGAACGTGTAACGGAACACGCCGATCTCGCCGCCTTCGACGTCCGCCACTTTGATGAACTCGGCCGTCACTTCCTTTTCCGCGCCGCCGTAGGTGTGCGCCGTTACCTGCGCTTTCCCGTCGGCGAGCTGCGAGGGATCCATCGTTGCGGGAGCGGATATGTACATGATCTCTTCGGCCGCGTCGGACACATTGTCGGTGGTCAGCCCGGCAAAGCCCGCCTGCACCGCCGAAACGAGGGTACCCTGGTCGGCATACGTCCAGGCCCACACGGGATAGCCGCGCAGTTTGAGCACGTTCGCGTTGTCCACGGTGATGAGGCCGGAGGTATAGATGTTGTCGAGGAAGGCGTTGACGGGCGAAAGGCGCTGGCGGAAATCGGACAGGCTGACGCTGTCGAGATAGCCGCGCGGGATGTCCGGCAAAACGCGGGCGCATTCGGAAAGCATCGCGTATTCAAAGGTGATGATGACCATGCGGTCGCGCACGCCGGGATAATTCTGCAGCTCGTCGGCGATCGCCCGGACCAGATCCGCGCTGTTCTGCTTGATCTCCAGAACGAGCAGTTTATCCGAAAATTCGTCCTTCATGAGTTCGTCGAACACGTCGGAAAGGATGGGGATCTCGCTGGCGTGGCCCGCCTTGTACATGTTGTCGATGATCTGGTACTGCCGGATCTCGGCAAGGGTCATCTGCTCGACGTTGCCCGTGCCGTTGGTCGTGGCGTCGAGGGTGGCGTCGTGCATGACGACGATCTCGCCGTCGGCGGTGAGATGCACGTCGATCTCGGTGTGCGTGGCGCCGGCACGGTACGCCCCGGCGATGCCCTCCACCGAATTGGAGTTGTATTCCGCCGGATAGCCGCGGTGCCCCACGATGTACGAGGGCCGCACCAGCGAACCGCGCCCGAATTCGCCGTAGATGCGCACGGTGCTCGCATACGCGCGGTTGACGATGCCGTACGTTCCCTTGGTCAGCGCGCCGTAGATGTCGGTATCCCCGTCGCCGCAGGCGATCCACGTCAGCACGGCGCGGCTCTGGATCTCGTAGACGTTCTGCCGGGTGGCGTTGTCTGCGAGAAGGACGATCTGCGCCAGGGCGGCGCATGCCTCGCCTGCGACCGCGCGGCCCGCCCCTTCCGCCGAAAGATCGCGCGCGGACGCGTCGAACACGCCGCGGATCATCGGGTACGCGGTGCGGACGGATACGAGCAGCTCCGCCGAGGAAGAGACGGCGAGCAGGTCGTAGCTGTAATGTTCGGAAAGGAAGGCGGAAAGCGCCGCCGCTTCTTCCGCCGATTCGATGCGCACGGCGGGGACGCTCGTGCCTTCGATGGCGGCAAACAGCTGGGCAAGCGGATAGTCCTGCCGGTCGGACAGCTTCACGTTGCCGTTCCCGTCGACCGCGCAGAGCACGATCTCGGGTTTGTCGTGCGCGGAAAGCATGGCCTCGGTATCGGCATACGTTTCCGCCGAAAAGACGACGGCGGGCGCCGAACGCACGTTGTTGCGCGCCAGCCCGGAAGAAGAAAGGTCTTCGTACGTTTGCGCCGCGGCCGAAACGGCCGTCGCGCCGACCAACGACAGAAGCAGTGCGGCCATGACCAGCAGCCTCCCCCATTTTTGTTTCCACATTGCGGGTATACCCCCTTTACAAACGGTAAAATTTATGGTACAATTTCTGTATATTTTTCCGAACGGGACCGTCCGCCCGGGGCTGCCCGAAAACGGGGGAAAACCATGGCAAAACTGATTCGCTACAACTGGCAGAACGAGTACACGCACCGCATCCACTGGCAGGTGTCTGAAGAGCATACGCACTCTTTCTGGGAGTTTGTGTTCGTCACCAAAGGCACGGCGCACCACTGCTGCAACGGCGTGGAAAAAGACATTTCCGCCAAACAGCTGATGTTCGTGCGGCCGACCGACTTCCACCACTACAAACTGGACGGCGTGCTGCCGAACTGCCTGTTCCCTCCCGAACTGGAAGATATCCCCTACGAGCACCGAGACCTGTACGTGCAGACGGAAGTGATGAACGCCGCGGTCCGCTTTACGCACTGCGAAAACGTGCTGCAGTACCTGATGGAACCCAAACACCCCGTGGTCATCAACCTGACGGGTTCGCAGTGCAACGAGCTCGAATCCAAGCTCAACCTTCTCGAATTTTACGACGAGAAAAACGCCCTGCGCTTCCAGCAGGTGCACCGTTCGCTGGTGTGCTGGATCCTGGGCCTGCTCGTCGAAAAGCTCTACTTCGGCCAGGCGCAGTACCCGGACTGGCTGAACGATCTGCTGCGCAAGATGCAGGGCCCGGACCTGATCGACAAGTCGCTCTCCGAGGTGGTGGCGATCTCGAACTTTTCGCACGGGCACCTGTGCCGCCTGTTCAAAAAATATACGGGCGAGCGGCTGATCGACTGTTTCGCGCGCATCAAGGCGCAGTACGCCTGCCAGCTGCTGTCGAGCACCAACATGTCGGTGCTGGAGATCTCTTCGCGCGTGGGGTACGACAGCCAGAGCAACTTTTTGAACCAGTTCAAAAAATACATCGGCGTAACGCCGAGCGCGTACAGGAAAAGCCTGCACATGCTGTAAAAAACATTTCATTCCGCCAAGAAAGTTTGCCTGCAATGCTACCACCGCAGGCAAACTTTTTTTGTTGCAGGTCAGGCGGATCTCTTCTTCGCGATGACGACGGCCGCCCCTGCCAGCGCGAGAGCGCCGAGCACCAGAGCCGAAGCCCCGACGGAGCTGCCGCAGCCGCCGCCCGTTTCGTCTCCGCCGGTCTGGCCGCCGGTGCCTTCGGGCGCCCGGTACGTGACCTTCACAGACTGCGTGGCGATGTTGCCGGCCGCGTCCGTGGCGGTGACGGAGATCGTGTTTTCGCCCTCTTTGAGGGTGACGGTATAGCTGCCGTTTTCGGCGGTGAGCGTTTCGCCGTTGGCGCGCACGACGAGCGTGGTGGCGCCGTCTGCCGAGACGGTGAAGGTATACGCCGCGGCGGTGACCGTCTCTTCCTTGGCGGACGTGGTGATGACGGGCGCCGTGGTATCGAGCGTGACGCGCAGCGTGAGGCTGGACGTCGCCGTTCCGTTCGCGGCGGTGACCGTGATGACGTTTTCGCCCTCAGCGAGGGTGAGCGCATAGCGGCCGTTTGTGCCGACGGTGAGTTCGGTTTCGCCCAACAGCACCGAAGTGACGCTGCCCGGCGTTACGGCCACGGTGATCGTCTGCGCGGCGGCGTTCAGGACGGCGCCGTCGGTCAGGCCGTTGACGGTGATCACGGGCGGCTCGGTGTACGTGACGGTGACGGTCTTCGTCGCCGTGTTGGCAAAGACGGAATTGTCCGTCGCGGTGATCGTGATGGTGTTTTCACCCGCCGCGAGCGTGAAGGCGTACGTTCCGTCCGTCCCTTCGACGGGCGTGCCGTTCAGGCGAACGACGACCGAGCAGCCGGAAGCGTCTTCGGCGGAAACGGTGATGGCGTACTCCGCTTCGGTCACGTCGGTCTCGTCGGCGCCGGTCACCGTCAGGGTGGGTTTGGCCACGTCGTCGAGCCCGGCCACGTTCTGATTTTCCGTGACGCACACCCAGCGGGACAGGCCGAAGCCTTCCTGCACGACGACCGTATCGGTGCCGTCCATGTTGAGCAGCGCGTTCAGGTACGCATGATCGTTGGCCGCGCTGATCGAGACGCGCGCGACGTTGGCGCCGTCCGCCCCGAGATAGATCTGGAACTGATCGCCCGTCGTGCCCGCGGTGTTGAGCAGTTCGGCCAGCGTTTTGCCGTTGAAGAGCAGGTTCTCTCTGATGTTCGAGACGCCCTCGCGGCGGGTTCCGATGTCCTCCGTCCACACCTCTTCGTTGAAGTAGAACAGGATATAGTCGTTGGCGCCGTTGTCCTGGTCGCGGGCGATGCTCATGCGGTCGAGCGTGAGCGGGGTCACTTCGGTGGGGATGCTTTCGCCGGGGGCGTACACCGTTCCGTCGATCGCGTCGTAGGTGTAATCGCCGGCGCCCTGCCCCAGCCCGAGGTTGGTCATGGTGATGAAGCTCGCGTCCAGCGTGACCGTGTTCATGCCGTCGCGGTCCCAAAGCTCTTCGCTGACGCCGTCATAAAAGATGTCGACACGCACATACGAATTGGTCGCATTGTTGACCCAGTAGGCTTTCGTCGAATTGTTCGCATCCCAGAAGGCCTGCAGATTTTTGCCGTTGACGAGGATGGTGTTGGTATTGAAGAGCAACACGCCTTCCGAAATGTGGGCGCTGCCCTGGATGTCTGCGCCTTCGTTGAAGTAGATATGAATCGCGTCTTTATGGTAGCCGTACTCGATCTCGTGGTTGCGCTGCACCTCGACGCGATTGATCGTGACGTAGCCGGTGCCGTCGTAGGCGGGCGCCTCTTCTCCGCGGGTGACGTTGTAGACCTGGCCGTCGGAGGTGATGCCGAGGGTGTTTTCCGCTTCGGTCACGCCGCCGACGACGACCGTATCGGTGCCGTCATAGTTATAGAAGCCGCCGAGCGCCTTAGAGCTTTCGGCAAAGAACAGCGTGCTCACCGTGACCTGCCGGCCGTCTGCGCTCCACGAAAGGGAGGCGTTTTCGGTTTCGGAGGTGACGGCTGTGCCGTTGATCTTCAGCGTGAGGCCGGCACGGTCCGCCTCTTCGATCACGTTGGAGAAACGCACGGCGAGCGCGTCTCTGAAATTGGGGCGGCCTTCGACGTTGCGGCGGAACGTTGCCGCGCTGACGTAGACCGGCCCTTCCACCACGGGATCGGGATAGCTGACGGTAATCGTCTGTTCGTTGAGCACGTTGGGCGCTTCCACGTTTTCGGTGTAGAAGGTCAGGGTGTTGTCGCCGTAGTTGAAGCGGGCGGTATAGCTGCCGTCCGACGCGGGCGTGAGCGCCACATCGTTGAGTTTGACCGAGGAATTGCGCACCTCCGTGCCGCTGCCCGCTGTAAACGTGGGCGTGAAGGTCAGATTCGCGGACGAAACTTCGAAGGCGTTGTCTTCGACGACGATCTCTGCGGGGAAGCCGAAATCGATGGTCGGCTTTTTCATCGTAACGAGCGTCTGCACATAGTCGGCCGCCTGCGCGGTGCCGCCGGGCAGGACGAACCCTTCGCACAGCGTGACGGTATCGGTGCCGTCCAGCTTGAGGATGCCGTCCGCATAGTTGGGAAGGTCGATGCGGATCACATTCGGCCCGGCCAGGCCGGTATCAAAAACTTCCGTGATTTCCCCTGCCGAAACCCATTCGGCGAGCGTTTTATCGTTGATTTTGATCAGATTTCTGTTCAGCGAGCCGTCTGCAACGCCCGTGCCGTTCAGATTGATCCTGTATTCTTTTTCACCGCTGTCGCGTGACACTGTGATCGTGCAACCTGACGTGTTTTGTACGCTTGACGTCTCGTCTGCCGATGCGAGCATGACCGTGCCGACGCCCAGGCTGCATACGAACAGCAGGCAGAGCAGCACGAGCAAGAGTTTTTTTCTCATGATTCTCCTCCGGATATTCTTAGATTGGATCTGCATTTTCAATGGTTACGGCGGACTGACGGGCGCGTGACGTCTTGCGCGCCCGCCCTGCCGTTACAGGGCCTGCACCGCCGCGACGCGGGGCTGCGGTTTTTCGGCGGGGCGGCCGCACCCGATCCGAAAAACATGTTCGCCGCGCTTGCAGCAATGCGACAACACTTCTCCGTCGCCGAAGTCGAAGCGCAGCGGAATGCATTCCGGGCACTCGACGCGGACGGTGTATCCTGCGTTTTCCGACTCCCACGAGACCTTGACGGCGCCGAGCTTCGTTTCGTAACTGCCGCTCGCCGAACGGATCCGGCCCAGGGGGTCGAAGTGCGGGGCGACGCAGACTTTGGTAAACCCTGCCTCGTCCTCGCGGATACCGAGCATATAACGATACATCCATTCGACCACGCTGCCGAACACATAGTGGTTGAAAGAGTTCATGCCTGCATCGCCGAAACCGTCCTGTTCGGTGTAACTGTTCCAGCGTTCCCAAATGGTCGTCGCGCCGTTGGCGATGCTGTACCCCCAGCCGGGGTAGTCTTCGTTGAGAAGAAGCGCATAGGCGACGTCGTCCATTTTCAGGTCGGACAACACGGGCATGAGGAACTTTCCGCCGTTGAACCCGGTGGCGAGCTTCATGCCGTTTTCCTCGATCTTGCGCCGCAGGTTGGCGGCGGTTTCGTCGGCGGTGAGCAGGCCGAAGGCGTACCCGAGGACGTAACTCGTCTGGGTGTCGCACGCCGTGCGGCCGGACTCTGCCAGAAAGCGTTCGCGGAAGGCTGCGTATACGACGCCCCGCTCGCGCTCGACGGCGGCGTCGGTTTTGCCGAGCACGCCGAGCAGTTCGAGGTACAAAGTTAAACTGTAATAGTAATACGCCGTCGAAAAATAATCTTCGGGCGTCTCTTCGCCGAGGCTGAGCCAGTCGCCGTAGGCGCTCTTGCAGCGGATGCCTCCGTCAGCGGTGGCCATGTAGGCGCGGATGTGCCGCTCCATGAGGGGCAGGTTTTCCGCAACGATGCCCGGATCGCCGTACATGCGGTAATGCAGGTACGGCAGGATCACGGCGCCGTCCGCCCAGCCGGCGTTGTTTTTGCCGAAAAAGTTGACGTAAGGCGCGGTGTCGGGCACGCCGTCTTCCCCCGTCGCGTCGGAAACGTCGAGGAGGAACCGGCGGTAAAACTTTTTGCAGTCGGCCATGTACATCGCCGAACGCGCGAACAGATGCGCGTCGGCCATCCAGCCCAGGCGTTCGTCGCGCTGGGGGCAGTCGGTGGGAATGGAGACGAAGTTGGAGCGCATGCTCCAGAGCGTATTGGAGTAGATCCGGTTGACCAGCGCGTCCGAACAGGAAAAACTGCCGGTCCCGCGCAGGCGGTTGTGCACGGCGTACGCCGCCACGCTCTGCAATTCGACGTCCCCTTCCGCCTCGATCTGCACATAGCGGAACCCGTGGTAGGTAAAAGAAGGCAGATATTCGTCCGTCCCGCCGCTGAGGATGAGCGTATCGGTGCAGCGCGCCGAACGCAGGTTGGCCACGTACAGCGAGCCGTCGGCGTCGAGCATTTCGCCGTGGCGGACGCGCACGCGCGTTCCCCTGCCGCCGCGCAGGCACAGGCGGACCACCCCCGCGAAGTTCTGCCCGAAATCGATGAGCGCCCCGCGCGCGCTCTGGCGCAGGAAGGACGGGGCCAGCCGTTCGCACAGCTCCACGCGCTCGCAGCACTCGGCGAAGACGGGCACATCGACCGCAAATTCCTGCACGGGCACGGGCGCTTCCGCGTATGCGTCGGTGAAGATCTCCGCATGCGGGAGGCGGAAGTCGCGGCATTCGCCGTTGAGGATGTCGTTTTCGCGCAGGCCGCCCGTAAAGCCTTCCCACGAGGCGTCGGTGCAGACGGTCTCTTCCGAGCCGTCGCGGTAGACAAGGCGCAGGCAGGCGCGGAACTTCAGCGGGTATCTGCCGAAGCGCTGCCGCCGCACCATCGCGATGTTGCCGGTATACCAGCCGTCGCCCACGCAGGCGCCGAACGCGTTTTTGCCGCCCACGAGCACGGAAGTCACGTCGTAGGTCTGTTCGTAGACGCGTTTCCGGTAATCGGTAAAGCCGGGTTCCAGAAAGGACCGGATCTCCTGCCCGTTCACGAACAGCTTATACACGCCCAGCGCGGTGCAGGAAATTTCCGCCTTCTGCACGCTCTTGTGCAGGCTGAACTTCTTCCGCACGTACATGGCCGGGGCGCCGTAAGGCTGGTCCGGGTTGCTTTCATCATAGGCGGGATCGGTGTAAAAGCCGATCCATTTCGCTCCTTTTTCCATAATTCTATCCCTGTAAGCCGCAAATTCCGGTCTGAAAAACATTACATCTTCATCCCGCTGGTGACGATGCCGTTGATGAGCTGTTTCTGGAACACCGCAAAAATCGCGACCAGCGGCAGCATCACGAGGACGCCCGCGGCATACTGGATGTTTGCGTCGATGTTCTGCGCGCCGGGCGCAAGATATTTGTAGTAGAGGCCTACGGCCAGCGTGTAGTATTTTTCGTTCCAGATATAGATGAGCGAAGTGCCGTAGTCGTTGTACTGGCCGATGAACACGTTCACCGCGGTGAGGACCACGACGGGCTTCGCCAGCGGGAGCATGATGCGGAACATGATGACGGCGGAATTGGCGCCGTCGATCTTGGCCGCTTCCATGATCGAGTTGGGGATCCCTTTCAGATACTGGCGCATGAAGAAGATCTGCATGGCGCCGCCGCCGAAGAACGCGCCGATCATCAGCGGCCAGAGCGAATCGGTCAGGCCGAGATGGTAGTACATCACGTACAGCGGGATCTGCATGGAGATGCTCGGGATCATGATCGTCATCAGCAGGATGGAAAAGCACACTTCACGGCCGCGGAACTGCACCTTGGCGAACCCGTAGGCGCACATCAGGCAGGACAGCGGGATGAAGACCGTGTTCACGCTCACGACGATGGCGGTATTGCCCAGATAATGCAGCAGCTCTGCGTCGAACGCCTCGGCATAGCCCGAAAAATCGAGATGCTTCGGGAAGAGCAGCGTGGGCACCTGGTAGATATCCTGCGGGCTCATGATCGAGCGCGTAAGGAGAACGATGATGGGCAGCAGGAAGATGATCGCAAAGAACCAGAGCATGAAATGCCGGAAAACCGTGACGGCACCGCGCCGGATCTTGCGCATCTTTCTTCTGCGAAGATTGACAGCATCCATGGCTCAGATATCCTCCCCGTAGAACACCCACTTGCTGCGCTTGTAGACGATCATCGTGATCACCGCGATCACCACGAACAGCATCCAGCTCAGCGCGCACGCGAGGCCCATGTTGAAGTCGCGGTGGTTGATGTAGATATTGGTGGTGAAGAACAGCAGCGAATCGTCCGGCCCGGCGCCCGTGATCAGATACGGCCCGAACACCTGCAGGCCCTGGATGATGCTGTTGATCAGGCAGTAAAAGATGGTCGGCGTGCTCATGGGAATGGTGATGCGGAAACACTTGACGATGGCGTTCGCCCCTTCGATGTCCGCCGCCTCGTAGAGCGCTTCGGGGATGTTCTGGAACTGAGCGATCCAGAGCATCATGCCCGAGCCGAGACCCCATAAGCCGAGGATGAGCATGGTCGGCAGCGCCGTATTCGGGTCGGAATAGAACGGATACGCTTCCAGCCCCATGCGCATGAGCAGCGAGTTCGCCAGCCCGTAGAGCGGGTCGGTGATGTCTGCCCAGACGATGGCCGAACAGACGGGCGGCAGCAGCACCGGCAGATAATAGAGCACGCGGTACATCGACATGCCTTTGACCTTCTGGTTGAGGAAGAGCGCCAGCACGTAGGAGAGCACGCCGCCGATGGCGATGCAGTAGACGAGATACACACCCGTATGCCACAGCGATTTGAAAAACTTTTCGCGCAGGATGACGTTGGTAAAGACGTTGACGTAGTTGTGTACGCCGAAGTTACGCGGGGGCGAGATGACGTCGTACGTGGTGAAGCTGTAAAAGAGGGACATGCCCATCGGGAACACGTTGAAGATGAGGATGCCGAGCATGCAGGGCGCGATGAGGACCCAACCCACCCAGTCTCTGTTCTTTTTCTTCGGCAGCTTCTTTTCGGCGACGGCGGCGGCTTCCCCCGCGTCGTCGAGTTTAACCGATGTACGAATATTCATTGATCTGCTCCTGATAATATGCCGTGATCGCCGCGATGCTGCCCCTGCCGTTGTATGTATCGTGCAGGCAGGAATAGCCGCATTCGCCCATCAAGGTAAGCAGACTCTGCATGATGCGCGGGTCGCGCTTGTCGAAGATGTTGAGGTACAGGTCGCGGTCGTTGCCGCTGCTGTCGGTATTGTCGATGAAGGCCGCATGGTTCATCTGATCGCCGCGGGCGTTGGTGAACTGGCGCCAGGTCGCGTTTTCATCTTCGGCGACAGTCCTGAGCACGGGCACGCAGCCGGACGTGGTGGCAAAGGCGCGCTGGCCCGCTTCGGAACCGATGAATTTGACGAATTCCCACGCCTCTTCTTTGTGTTCGCTCGTGGCGGAGATGGCATAGCCGTTGCAGCCGGCCGCGACCAGGCCCGTATCGCCGTTGAGCGGATAGGACACGAAGTTCATATTCACGTCGTTGATGTAGTTGGGAAGAACGGGGCGCACGCAGGCGCTGATGGCGATGGTGTTGCGCTCGAAAGACACGCTCGAGCTCTTCGTCGGGTCGATGATCAGGCCGTCCTTCACGTAATTGCGGAGCGCCTCGTAGGCGAGCTGCGTTTCCTGCGAGTTGACCACGCTCATGCCGTTTTCGTCCACGAGCCTGCCCCCTTCCATGGTGAGCGCCGTGAACATGCCCACGTTGCCGTTGAGGAGCAGGTCGGCGGGATACATATAGGTGCTGAGGCCGTTTTCGTTGTTGTTCATCTTTTCGCGCAGCTGGCGGCAGATGGAGATGAAATTGTCCCACGTCCAGTCTTCGGTCGGATAGGCAAGGCCCGCCTTGTCGAAGATGTCCTTGTTGTACATGATGGTGAGGCGGTTGTAGTCGCGCGGCATGAAATAGATGCCGTCGTAGTCTTCCGAAGCCGGATCGTTGGTCATGCGCGCGGAGTCGATGCTCATCGAATAATAATCGTCGACGTCGATGCCGTCGCGCTCAAAATACGGCGTCAGGTCGAGGTAATGCCCGGAACCCGAATACGGGTGGTGGCCGTCGCCGGTGGTATATACGACGTCCGGCATGCTGTCGGACGCGATATAGTTGTTCATGGCCTGCTGGTAATCGGCAAAGGTGATCAGCTCGATCTTGATGGATTTATTCACCTCGTTGAACGCCCGCGAAAAGGCGCTCATATAGGTGCGCTCGGTGGTATCGGCCTTGATCGCCACGGTAATGGTGACGGCATCGTCCGTATACTCGTTGCCCTCGTTGATGTCGTTCCCGGTGCTGCGGCAGCCGACGAAGCCCATGCACAGCACCGCCGAAAGCAGCAGCGTCATCAGCAAAACTGCCAGCTTTTTCATAGAATCTTCTCCTCCTTATTGTTCGGTAAACGCGGGGAAGGAACGCCTTCCTCCGCCGCCGGAGAGGCCGCCGCGCGGGCGGCCCCTTCCGCACTTTACGCCACTTCCACACGGCAGGCCTTGAACGGCACCGTGATCTGCACCGTATCGCCCGATACGGTATATTCGTTTGCCGAAACGGCCTTGCCGTCGACGTACACGTTGAAGGCGCCTTCCGGCTTTTTCAGCGTGACGCACACCGTTTCGTCCGTGATCTTCCCGCGCACGTTGTTGATCTGCACGAAGCTGTTGCCGGCGGTCAGATCGTAGATGAGCCCGGAGTATTTGAGGTTCTCGTTTTTGTACCACGTCAGGTTGGCGCTGAGGTTGGGCGCCAGCTGCAGGACGTTGTCGGACGAGACGCTCATCCCGAAGTACGTTTCGGGGAAATAGCGCCAGAAGATGGACGTTTCGCCGAACACGTAGTCGAGAGCCAGAAGGCCCGAGCCAGCCGTGCCCATGTTGGAACCTTCCAGCAGGTTGCCGGCGATCATGATCCACTCGTTTTCCAACGGGTCGAGAGACTGGTAATAATCCCAGTAGAAGAACGCGCCGCCGCGGGCTCCCGTCGAGGGGTCGTTGTTGTAGTCGAGGATCTCCATGTACCACGCGAGGATCTCGCTGTAGCGCTGGTAGGCGTTTTCGACGCCGAGGTAACGGGCGCGGCCGAGCAGGTCGTAGTACGACATGAACAGCGCGGCGCCGCCGTTTTGCAGCTGGTTGCCGAACCGGCGCGGCTGCCACGTCCACAGATAGTGCGCGGAGTCGTTGTCGGCCGTGTTGGTGCGCGGCGCAAAGCGGTACAGGTAGATGTCGTCCCCCGTCGACACTTCGTTGACGGTGAGCGTCGTGCCGTTCGCGCACTGGTAGGACTGCGATTCGACGATCCTGTCGCCGTCCAGCCAGGCGTAGATGCTCTCCACCTGCGACTGCGACGCCAGGCCCGCCACGATCGCTTCGAGGTTGAAGGTGGTGAAGCCGTAGTCGATGATGCAGCCGTATGCGTTGGAGTACCCCGCATGGAAGCGGCCGGTGCGCTCGTTCCAGAACGTTTCGCTGAATTTGACCTGGATGACGTCCATCAGCGCTTCGAGCGATTCCGCCGTGGCGTTGCAGGAGACGGTCTGGCCGGAGTTGGTGACGATCGTCTGCGGTTCGCAGGTGATGCCCTCGCTTTCCGCCGCGCGCAGCAGGTACGCCGCGTCGCGCACGGCTTTATAGAAGTAGATGTTCACATAGATGTTGACGGAGGGAAAGGACAGCATATCCCAGTACCCGTCTCCGATGCCGTAGCCCTCGATGCGCTGGCCGTACTGGTCGAGCCGGATCTCGTGCCCGACGCAGAACTCCGTCGAAACGACGCCGCTCGTGCCGCCCAGGTTGGTCAGATAGAACTGGATGGCGCGCATCACTTTCGGCAGCATGGTGGTCAGAAACTGCGTGTCGTGCGAATACTCGTACAGCGCTTTGGTGCCGGTGATCAGGATGGCGTTGTTGTTCACCTGGCGGGAATCGAACTGCATGCGGAAGAAGTTGATCTTCGCGTCCACGTTCAGCTTCATCCCCTCTTTGGGCAGGATCACGAGCTTGACGTCCGTGATGGTCTTATCCGCCCAGTCGGGATGGTTGTACATGTCGAAATACAGGTTCTGCCGGTACGAAGGAGAGATCTCTTCGGGCGGGCGGGTGCTGTAATCGAAGATGGAGGCATAGTGCCATTCTTCGCTCTCGTCGTTGCGGAAGGCGATCTGAATGTCCCCTACCGCCATTTCCGTCTGTCCGAAGGTGGCCGTATCCAGCAGGTTGATGTCGACTTCGACGAAAGGCGTCTTGTCGGAAAGGACGACCTTGTCTTCGGGCCAGACGAATTCAAGGGAATCCGCGTTGACCGCGCTCGCCGTAAAGAAACCGTTGGCCACGGCAGACGAGGCGGCGTTGGTCGTCCAGCCTTCGGTATCGCCGTCGGCGTTGAATTCCCAGCCGGGCAGCGAACCGGTGTTCCAGGTATAATCGGGGAAGGGCCAGCCCTGTTTGAAGAGCTGCTCGGTATTGCGGCCCGGCTCAAAGCGGTCCTGCCCCTGCCATACGTAGCCGAATTTGTCCATCGGCTGGCCGGTCAGCCAGCTTTTCACGTTGTTGTAGGCGTCGTTGCCGTACACTTCGGCAGACGCGTCGAAAAACCCGAGCGCGAGGGCTTCCCACTCCTTCGCAAAATAGGCGGAGGAGCCGAGCGCCGCACCGACGACGCCGTCTTCGCTGGAACCGGAGAGGCTGTACTCGTCGTAGCGCATGTTGCGGTGGAAGAAATCGTTCATGAACAGATTGAACGACTCGTCGTTCGAATCGGTGAAGTACAGCTCTTCGCTCTCTTTGGTATACACGCTGCCGCCGTCCGGCTCCGTGCCGTTGTTGCAGGCGACGGCGCCCGCGGCGACCGCGAGAGCCATCACCCCCGCCAGAACGGCGCACATCCATTTTCTGAATTTCAAAGTTCTTTCCTCCCCGATTTTTTCGTACCGACGCACAGCAGCGCCGCAGCCGCCGCTAAAACTACGGCCGCAGCTGCGCAGCCGCCGACCGAAACGGCGCCGCCGCAGCCTTCGCCGGTTTCACCCTCAATGGGGTATTCTGCCTGCCCGACGTCGACGGGCACCTCTTCGCTGACCGAAGAGCCCTGCAAATTCCACGCCTTGGCGACGGGGTCGTAGACATACGTCACGTCTTCGGCCAGGATGCCGCCGTTGGGGACCTGGAACCCTTTCGTGATCGTGACCGTGTGCGACTTGGCCGTGTCGATAAAGTCGGCGCTGGCGCTGGTCTTGGTGATGAAGATCTGCAGCGCGGTCGTGCCGATCGTTCCGTAGTGGACCATCAGCGACGTGTTCATGCTTGCGCCCAGTTCTTCCATCCTGTCCCAGATGCTGCGGCCGTCGAGATAGATGTGGTCGCGGATGCTGTCGCCCAGCCCGTTGTAGACGAAATATTTGATCTCATTCTGGCTGTAATACTGCGTGAGCATCGCGCTCATGAAAGTGGCCGTGCTGTTCGCATGCGGGAAATAGCCGTAAGCGACGTCCTGGTTGAAGGTGATGGCGATGGACATGTTCGTGCCCTCGTCGTTGTAATTGCCGATGGATACGACCTGCAGGTCGTTGTTCGTGGAATACAGCCCGCCCGTTTCCGAGAATTTTTCGATCCACATCCCGTCGCGGTCGCTGTATTCCTGCAGCGTGGCTTCGTACGATTCGCCCGGAACGCTCGCGTTGAACGGGGTGCGGAACAGCGAGGAGATGCGGACGGTGATGGAACTGTCAAAGTCGATCAGCTCGTTGTCGCTGGGAACGACGATGCGCAGCTGGCTCGAAGTCGGCCAGTAAATGCTCAGGCCCGCGTTTTCGCTGACCGTCTGCGCCTCGGTGACCGCCCTGCCGTTGAGCGTGATGTAGCTGTAGTTGGAAAAGCCGCTTTCCTGGACCTGGGCGGGATAAGCCGTGTAAGAGACGACCGGTTCGCGGAAATCGATGACCACCCAGCTGTTTTTTCCGCCGTCCTGGTTTTTGGCGATGTTGACCTGATCGACGATGAACGTCGAAGACGGTTCTTCCGAGATCAGAAGGCCGGTATCGGCGTGCCAGACGTACGTCATTTCTTTGGAAACGGCGTAACCCGCCCCGTCGATGATGCCCTGCGGCACGACCAGTTCGTCGCCGTCTTCCAGAGCGCCCGCGAACGAGACCGTGACGCGGTTGCCTTCCGCCCCGTCAAAGGTCACGGGCGTCCCTTCGCAGGTGATCTGCGCGTATTCGCCGCCGCTCGTGCCGTTCTGCATTTCGATGACGACGGTCGTGCGGTCGTCGTTTTCGGAATAGCTGGCCGAAGCCATGAGCGGGTCGTTGCAGAACGCCACCGAAGCCGCGCGGCTGTCGTTGCCGTTGGGATAAGTGAACCCGCCGGCGATCTCCAGGGTGTCCGTTCCGTCAAATTTCACGACCCCGGCCGGGATGGTGAATTGCAGGCCGAACAGGTCGCCTTCGACCGCATACCCTTCGGCCGTTGCGCCGGAGATCTGCGAAAGCGCGGTGTCATTGAGTTCGATGCCCGCAAAGGCGGTCAGGGAAGCGAGCGGGCCGGCCTCGTCGACGGGGCCGTATTCGCCCGTCGGAACGATGCGCAGGATCGCCCCGCCGGCATCGCCGCGCGCGAGCTGATAATCGGCTTCGACGATGTTCATCATCTTGTCCCAGCCGTACAGCGTATTGTTGTTGTCGTCGCCCAGCGGGTTGCCGACCATGTTTTCGGAAGGAAGTTTGAACGTCGTCGTGTTCATCACGATCTTGCCGTTCGCCGTGCGCATCCCCGCCAGGATCTCGACCGTGTCCGTGCCGTCCAGCCGGAGGTTATACGCGCCGGAACTGCTGCTCATGCTGATGCGGATCATGTAGCGGCACTGGATGTGCCCCGTCGTACCCAGCCAGGGTCCCTTTCCCCCGTTTTCCCAACCGAACCAGTTGCCTTCCGTAGAAGACGGGCCGATGATGGACGCGGGATCCATGTACAGTTCCAGGCTGAGTTCTTTGACCGTCCTGCCGTTGATGAGGATCTTCTCCTTCGCCTGTTCGACCGCGCTCTCGGTGTTGTTGGAGGAGCCGACGGGCTGGTCGAAGTAAAGGCGCAGGTGCTTCTGTTCTACGTAATAATGGACCTGTTCGACGTTCGTGGCGAACTGGCTCATATCCGTTCCCGTTTCGAGGAAGAGATCGGCCACCGCATAGTAGGTATAGCTGATGTCCTGCTCGACGGTCTCGCCGTTTTCAAAGGTCATGCCGGCGGTCAGCCGGATCTCCGTATCGGCAAGCGCGCCCGTCTCGTCGGTGTTGAACACCGTGGTGAAATAGCTCACCGGGATCGTGACGCGGATCAGGTTCTGCCCTTCGGGATAATTATAATGAACCGCCGTCGTGATCCGGTTTTCCGTCTGCCAATGGTAAGTCGACTCGCCGTTGATCAGCAGATGCATGCGCACATTCTCATCGTTGACCGGCTCCGCGTTCGTGTGCGAAACAACGTTGCGGTCAAAGTAGATCACCAGCCAGTGGTTCTGGCCCATGTCCTGGTTGCGCAGCAGCTGCATTTCGGTCACGGTGATCGGCGTATCCTCGGCGTCGTCTGCCCCGGCCGCCG
>CALVHP010000009.1 GCA_944328405.1 uncultured Clostridia bacterium | reverse complement strand
CGCACTGTGTATATGCGGATAAGGACGATTTGGCGCTGTTGAAGCAGAGCGGCGTCGTGCCGGTGGTCAACGGCGCGAGCAATCTGAAACTGGCTTCGGGCGTCGCTCCCGTGGCGTCGATGCTGCGTATGCAGATGCGGCCCGCGCTCGGAACGGACGGCACGGCGAGCAACAACGCGGCTTCGATGTTCCGGGAAATGTATCTGTACGCCTGTCTGCAAAAAGAGATGCTCAAGGACGCTTCGGCTGTTTCCGCCGCGCAGGCTTTGGCTGCCGCTACGGAGAACGGGTATCGGGCGCTTGGCTTTCAGGGCGGATCGTTACGCCCGGGGATGTTTGCCGACCTGGTCCTGATCGACCTTTCGGCCCCGAACCTGCAGCCCCCGTCCGGGATCTGCGGCAATCTGGTTTACAGCGCGAGCGAAAGCAACGTTCTGCTGACGATCGCCGGCGGAAAGGTTGTATACGAATACGGCGACTACCATATCGGCGAACCGCTTGAAAAAATTTACGGCGAATGCAGGAAAAGGCAAAAACGTCTGATGTCGCAGGCGTCAGCGTAAGGCTTTTGCCCTTTGCCGGATGTAAGGAAATTGCTATGGATGGAATTTTGGAAACGCTCCGTTCCATCGGGGCGGATTTTGTGCAGAATACGGGTCTTGCCATTGTCCGGACGGTCGCCTTTTTGGTCCTCGGGCTGATCGTGATCAAGATCGTGCAGACGATCGTCCGGGGCGCTTCGCTGCGCAGCCGTCGGCTGGACAACGCGGCCGCGACCTTTGTGATCTCCATCGTGACCGTCGTCCTGTATATCGCCCTGGTGATCGTCCTGGTCACGTCGCTCGGGTTTTCGACGGCGGGGATCATCGCGGCGTTTTCCGCCGTGGCCCTGGCCGTGGCCCTCGCCCTGAAGGACAGCCTCGGCAGCCTGGCAAACGGCGTCATTATTATCTTTACAAAACCTTTCAAAAAAGGGGATTACGTCAAGATCGGGCAGTATGACGGGCTTGTGCAGGATATCCGCCTGTTCAATACGAAGATCCTGACGTACAGCAATGAAGAGATCATCATTCCCAACAGCGAGATCCTGAGCAGCGAAATGGTCAACTACAGTTCCATGCCTTTGCGCAGGATCGTCGTCGACGTGCCCGTTCCGTACGGCTGCAACGCGGCGGAGATCAAGGAGATCCTGCTCGATTGCGCCAGATCTTTGCCGTATACGGTCAACTCGCCGGCGCCGGCCGCCATTTTGCTCGAGTATGGCGACAGCGCGCTGAAATTTTCCGTCCGGATCTGGACGACGTTCGAAAACTATTGGGACGCGCTTTACGGTTTGAACGAAGTCGTTTATACGACGCTTCTGGAGCGCGGGATCAGTATCCCCGTCAACCGCATGGACGTGCGCGTTCTGCCCGCGGCCGGAAACGCGGCGCCTGCCTCCGCCGGTATGGCGGCGGGGTCCCGCGCCGACGTCGCTCCTGCGGGATCAAAACAGGCTGACCGGCCGGAGGAGGATCCCCGATGAACAGTTTGCTCAGAATGCTGTGCGCCGCGGCGGAAGGAACGGAAGAGCCGGTACGCACGACGGCGGAGCTGCTGCTTTCTTACGGTATTTATCTGGCCGTGATCGTGGTCGGCGTCTTGATCTTGATGCTGATCAAGCGGAAGCAACGGCTTCCTTCCCATACGGAACTGAAAAAACGGCTGGTTTCTCTGTCGGAGGAACTGCAGTCGGTCGTCGCTCCGCCCGAAAAAGAGGATGACTCTTCCTATAATTTTTTCCGCAGGGTCGGTACCCTTCTGTATACGGCGGACAAACTGATCTATAAGACTACGTTGCTGGCCGAAAAGGAGAGGGACGGCGGGATCTCCAACATTGCCATGCGGCTGGAGAAGATGAAAAACAGCCTTTCTCCTTACAAATTTAACGCCAAGGCGCGGGAAGACGATACCGGACTGTATGAAGCGCAGGAACAGCTCCGCCTGGCGATCGCCGAGCTGGATATGATCCTGGAGCGCGACAGTGCCGCGTCGGCCCGCAAAACAAAAAGACGCAATGGATAAAACATTGATTTGCATCGGGGGCGGAGAACTCCGCACCAAAGAGACGCTGAAGATCGACGGATACATCGCCCAAAAGGCCAAACAACGCGCGGGCGAACGCCGGGCATACGGTCTGTTTGTGCCGACGGCCAGCCACGACAGCATGCCGTATTTCAACAGCTTCCGAAAGACGTATACATCGGTCTTTGATATCAAGGCCGACGTGGCGCTGACCGTTTACGGCGAAATGAGCCGTGAAAAAATCGCGGAAAAATTTCAAAAGGCCGACTTCGTATATGTCGGCGGCGGAGACACTGTTTTTATGCTCGAGCATTGGAAACAGACCGGGCTTTTGGAACTGATCCGTGACGCGTACGAGCGCGGCGTGCTGATCTGCGGGCTGTCTGCCGGGGCGATCTGCTGGTTTGAACGGATGTATACCGACTCGTGGAAGGAGCCGGGAGAGGGCACGGCCGAAGAATATTCGGTATACGGCGGATTAAATTGGATAAAAGGGATAATTTCTCCGCATTATAACCTTCGAGCGCTTGACTTTGACAAAATTCTTTTGTATAATAAACAAGACGCTGTCGGGTTGCAGGACAACAGCGCCATTGAAATCATAAACGGTGAGATCGTCCGTTCGCTCAGCGCCGGAGGCAACGCCTACCATATCCGTTATCGGGAGGGCGCGTTGCACAAAGAGGTCATTCAGCCGCAAGTGGTTTTATGAAAAATGAATACGGGCGCGGCATTTGCCGCGTTTCGATATGCGAGTGTGGTGAAACTGGCAGACGCGCTAGATTCAGGTTCTAGTGGGAGCGATCCCGTGCAGGTTCAAGTCCTGTCACTCGCACCAGGAGGCATAGCTCAGTTGGTTAGAGCGCTCGCTTCACATGCGAGAGGTCGTAGGTTCGAGTCCTACTGTCTCTACCATTTGAAAGCATCGCTAAATTTAGTGATGCTTTTCTTTTATGCTTACAAATGAGCGCTGTTATTTCTCGCATAGGTTTTTCATCAGGTTTTACAGGTTCACAGGAAAGCAAAAAGCCCCGGATGAAAATTTCATCCGGGGCTTTTTGCCGGGCTTGAAGGGCATTTCGGAATGCGCGCCGCCGTTCGTTCAATTGAGGTGCGAGGCAAACAAGCTGTTGCGGAATTGCGTCGGCGTCGTCTGCGTATGGTACTTGAAAAATTTGATCAGAAGATTTTCATTTTCGAAGTGGCAGAGCTCCGCGATCTGCTTGATGGAATAGTTTGTCGTGGAAAGATAGCTCTGGATATAGGCGAGCCGTTCGCGCGAGATGTATTGTTTGAGGGGGACGTGGAAGCATTTATAAAAGAGTTTGGAAAGGTGGTCTGAACTGTATGAAAAATGCTGCGCGATCTCGTGGATCTCCGGAGGGTTGGAGATATTGATCCGGATGTATTCGGCGATATCGTAGCAAAGTTTGTTGCGCTGCTGGTCGATATTCTCTTTCAGTTCCAAAAACATTGAAGCCATCAGGCATTCCAGCAGCGAACGGTCTTTTTTGGTCAGAAAAAGATGATTGATTTTGCGGAAGGTATTTTTATAGTTGTAGGTGTCGTGAATGCGGTAGCACTTATCGAGCCCCAGGGAAGCAAAGCCTTTGTCGTAAAAGTGCAGGTAATAAAATTCGATCGAGTTTTCGCTGACGCGGAAGCTTCCGTGCTGTACGTTGGGCGCAAGGAAGATCAGGTCGCCTTCTCTGAGCGTGTAGTCCCGGGTGCCTTCGCGCAGATAAGCCGTCCCTTTGGTGATGAAAATCACCTCGTTGGTATCGATGGTCACAAAAGAGTGCCGCCAGGGGTTGCTTTCCGTAAAATACCCCATGTAGGCAAAAGTCAGTTCAACACCGTTGTTTAAAGTAATCATATCGGATTTTCTCACATCATGCCTTTTTTTATCATTGATTTTGGCAGGGCGCGGTTGTAAAATAAAAACGTAGATTGGCTGTTTGTTTCGCAAAAATCGGTCGAAAAGACGAAAAAGTGACCGGCGCAATTGTAAAAGCCAGTCAAATTATAGCACATTTTCGCAGTTTGTACAAGAAATTTCGGAAGTGTAAGCAAAAATAAAGCAATTCTCTGTTCGATGACCAAAATAACGGTTTTTCGTATAGAATCTTAGTGGAAGAGGATAGGGAAAATGAACAATAAGCCGGAATCGAATCCGAACGATGTGGCCGCGTCTTTGTCCTACAACGACGTACTCCTGACTGACAGTGTTTTGAAAAGCAAGCTGCGCACGATCGGTGAATATTACCTGTCGATTCCGACGGCCGACGTCTTTTTCGAAATGCGCAAGCATGCCGGCCTCGATACGGGCGCGGGCAAAAGTATTGTCCGCGGAAGAAGCTGGTTCGGCGTCGGCGGGATCGTTTTGGGGCAGTGGATGCAGGCCTTTGCCAGATTTTTCCGCGCCACGCAGGATGAGCGTTACCGTCAGCGCTGCGCCGAGTACGTCGGTCAGCTGCAAGAAGTTTCTGCCGTGTCTCCGGATTGTTATATCTGCAGAACGGCCTACCAGGCTGAAAAGATCTTTCACGGGCTGATGGACGCGGCGGAATACTGCGGCATTGAAGACGCCTTTTCGTTGTGCGGGCGGCTTTTGGATCATTTCCGATCCATTCCGGCGATCCGCCGGGCAAAGTGCCGGATCGGCGATAACGGCGGCAGCAAAGACGAGACTAGCTGCGAGATCGAATGGTATACCCTTTCCGAAGCGCTCTATCGCTTTGCGGATATGGCCGGACGGCGCGGGGCGAAGCGGGACTATGTTGAAGAGCTTTTGCGTTTTGCCCGAAAATTTGAATATGAGGCCTACTGGAAGATTTTTGCCGGCGGCGAAAATATGTTCGACTATTCTCCCGTCGCGGGGCAGAATACCGCGTATTTCCATGCCTATTCGCACCTGAACTCTTTTAACAGCGCGATGTATCTTTATCGGAAGACGGGCGAGAAGCGCTATCTGGAATCGGCGGAGCGGTTTATGCGTTTTATCCGGGATACGCAAACGCTCGTCACGGGCGGGTACGGCGCGCTGAACGAATGGCTGATGCCGACGACCGGGATCATCTATGCGCTGCGCAACAACCACACGAATTTCGAAAACCAGTGCAATTCGTATGCCTGCTTCCGTCTGAACAACGCGCTGACCGTGGCGACGGGGAAGCTGGAATACGGCGACCTGACGGAACTGCTGTACTACAATTCTTTCCTGGCCAGCCCGGAGACGGATAAAGACGGGCACGTTTACTATTATGCGGATTACTGCGTCGACGGCGGCAAAAAATGGCTGCATCCCATCTCGTGGACCTGCTGTTCGGGAACGCGCCCCCTCGCGGCGCTGGAAGTTCTCCGCAATATCTATTTCACCGGCAAAGACGGAGAGATTCTCGTCAATCTGTATATCGGTTCTTCTTACCGCGGCCGCTGCGCGACCATAGAACAGCGCGGCGAATACCCGGTCGGGGATATGACTTTCCGGATCATTCCGCACGCCGGGCATCGGGGGGAGCGGCAGGTCGTCCGCCTGCGGAAACCGGCCTGGCTGGCGGGCGCGGCGGAATTCACGGGAGCCGACGCGTCCGAAGAAGCGGACGCATACACGGTCGAACTTACTCTGGACAAAGAACGGGAGTTTTCGGTGCGTTTTCCCATGCGGGTGGATGCGTTGGATATCCGTTCCTGCGGCGAAGGGGTGCGCGCCTTTCGCTACGGCCCTCTGGCGCTGGCGGCCGAAGGGGAAAACCTCGGAAAGGAAGCTCCCGCGGCGGCGGATTTCAAGCGGACGGGCGCGGCGGAATTTACGGCCGAAGGACTGACCTTCCGCTCCTTTGCAGCATACGAATTGGATGAAGCGTACACGATGTATTTCAATATCGGGGAGGAACAACGATGAAAAAGAGAAAAATTCTTGCCTCGCTGCTGGCTGTGGCAACCGCATTCTGCAGCCTGGCGGGCTGCGCGGGGGCGCCGGAAAACGGCGTGATCGAAGACAATCCCCTCGCCGAAGCCCGGGTCAAACTGGAACAATTCGATTACGGCGACGTAAAACTCACCGACGGGCTGTTCAAGGACGTGTATGACGGCTGCCTCGAATATTACGGAACGCTGACGGCCGACGATATCCTGTATTGCTGGCGCGAAGCCGCACAGATGGATACGGGCAGCGGGCGCGACCTCGGCTGGGTCGGAACGAGGAACAGCGAGTGCTGCATCGCGCAGCTTATCTCGGCCAAGGCGCGCCGCTATGCGGCGACCGGAAAGGAAGAAGACCTGCAGACGGTACGCGATCTTCTGGAAGGATTTCAGGAGATCGTGGAAAAGTCCGGCACCTATCCGCGGATGTGGTCGCAGTATTTTTACGAAAAAACGATGCGGGCACTCATCGATATTTACACCCTCTGCGGGCTGGAAGGCGCGTACGACATGGCTTGCGATCTGCTCAGTTACGGCCTGACCGATTCATACTACGCGCAGCCGAAAAAACAGCTGGGGAACAACGGTTCGGACGAATGCGAGTGGTATACGATGAGCGAAGCGCTGTACCTGTTTGCGGACGTCGCCCAGCAGAAGGGAGAGAGCGCCTCTCTGGTCCGCCGCTGCCGCGACATGGCCAAACTGTACGAATACACCGAGTTTTGGGATATCTTTTATAACGAAGAAAACCTCTTCGACTATAAGCCAGAAGTCGGCAGCTGGCCGGAATATTTCCACGCCTATTCGCACGTCAATTCCTTCAACAGCGCGCTCGCCGCTTACGAAACGAACGGAAACGAATATTACCTCGATGCGACGCAAAAATTCTGGGACTGGATGAAATCTTCGCAGCGCCTGGCGACGGGCGGCTACGGCCTGCAATACGAATGGCTGCTTCCGACAGAAAAGATCGTCGACTATATGCAGACGACGCACAATACCACAGAGACCCAATGCACTTCGTATGCGGTCGTCAATCTGGACAATCGCCTGATGCGCTACACGCTGGACGCCTCGTACGGCCAGTGGACGGAAGACGTGTTTTATAACATGACCATCGGTTCTCTGGAAACGAAAGACGGCAAAGCCGATTACTACTCCGATTACAACACAAGCGGCGGCGTCAAACAGGTCCGCGACGATTGGGCCTGGGCCTGCTGCGCCGGAACGCGCCCGCTGGTCGTTTTGGAATATCTGCGGAGCATCTATTTCCACGATACGCGCAATCTCTACGTCAATCTTTACACCAATTCCGAAGTGACGTTCGAAACGGAAAGCGGCCAGAAGATCACCCTGGCGCAACAGTCCGATTTTCCGCAGTCCGAAAACGTCAATTTTACGCTGGGAATGGAGGGGAGCGCCGAATTTTCCCTTCGCTTCCGCAAGCCCGACTGGCTGGCCGCGGACGCAACGGTGCAGGTCAACGGCGAAAAGGTCTCGTACTCGCTGGAAAACGGTTGGATCACGCTGCGCCGCACCTGGCAGGACGGCGACGCGGTCACGCTGACCCTGCCGATGGAACTTCGGTTCAGCTCCATCGTCTGCGAAGATTACGACAACTATGCGGTCTACGCCGTCAGTTACGGGCCGGTGACGCTTGCCTGCGAAGGGGCGCATGCAGATCTCAACCAATCCGTTTTGCTGGAAAAATCGCCCGCCGAACAGCTGGAGGCGACGGAAACGCCGCTTACGTTCCGGGTCAAGGGGAACGAATCGCTGGTGTTCAAACCGTATTACGAGTACAAGGACGGGGACATCTACACGCTGTACATGTGCACGGCAAGCCTGTAACAGGCGGAGGGGAAAATGGATCAAAACGTTCAGAATTCGGCGCAGGATGTGCCGGCAGACCAGCCGGCAGAGGCCGTCGTCAAAAAACATATTTTGGAGCGCAGGCCCAAGACGCCGCTGGAAAAGTTCAAGTGGAGCGTCAAAAACTACTGGTTTATCTACCTCTGCATTTTGCCGGGCATCATTTCCATGGCCGTCTACGCCTACGGCCCGATGTTTTTGCAGATATGGCTGTCGTTCATCGATTACAATTTTGCCGGCGGGCTATGGCACAGCGAATTTGTCGGGTTCGGGATGTTCAGATACATTTTTACGGAAATGCCGGACTTCCTGACCATACTCCGCAACACGCTCTGGTTCAACGTCCTGGATACCGTGCTCGGCTTTTTTCCGCCGATCATCCTGGCGGTGGTGCTGTTTCATCTGAACTCGGATTTTTTCCGGAAGTTTTCCCAAACCGTCCTGTATTTGCCGCATTTCTTTTCCTGGGTCATCGTATACAGCATCGCCTATGCGCTCTTATCCGAAACCGGGGCGATCACATCCATTCTGAAAGAGGTGTTCGGGTATGAAGCGGAATTTCTTACCAACCCGAACGCGATCGTTCCGATCCTGTATATTTTTTCCACATGGAAGACCATCGGCTGGGGCTCGATCATCTACCTCGCGGCGATGCAGAACATCGACACGGCGCTGTACGAGGCCGCGGAAATGGACGGGTGCGGCCCCTGGCGCAGGATCTTCGTGGTCACTCTGCCGGGGATCCGCGGCGTGCTGTTGTACCAGATGATCTTCATCATCGGCGGTATATTTACGGGCGGCAATACAGAAGAGATCCTGCTTTTCTATTCCGACGCCACGCGCAGCCGCATCGAGACGATCAACACCTGGCTGTACAATTATGGTTTGGGATACTTTGAATACAGCCCGGCCGCGGCGCTTTCGCTCGTGCAGTCGGTCCTGGGGATGATCCTGGTGCTGTTCGCAAACCGCTGGATGAAAAACAAGTACGGCGTCAGTATCTGGTAGGGGGAAATATGCAAGCAACCAAACAAGAAAAAGATCTCAAATTCGGAGCCAAGTTCCGCAAAATGCTCCGAAAAAAATTCCGCAAAGGCGAGATCGGCTACCAGATCATCACCAGTTTGTTTTTGCTCTTTCTGCTGATCGTCAGCGCCTATCCGCTGCTGTACGTTCTCGGCGCGTCCTTTATGTCGGAAGAAGAGTGGATCGCCCGCGGCGGGCTGTTCCTCTTCCCGCATTCGCCGACGATCGCCGCCTATGCAGACATCTTCAAAGAAGTGAACCTGTACAAGTCCATCGCGGTCAGCATAGCGCGCGCTCTGGTCGGGCCGGTCCTGTCGGTCCTGTTCTGCAACATGATCTTCGGCTATGCGCTCAGCCTCGACAACCTTTGGGGCAAACGCGTCCTCTCCGTGTTCGTGTTCGTCACGATGGTGTTCGGCGGCGGAACGATCCCGCAGTACCTGATCCGCGACTATACGGGACTGCTGAACAATTTCTGGGTCTTCGTGATTCCCGGGCTGCTGGGCGGCTGGTCGTCGCTGCTGTTCAAACAGACCTTTCTGGGCACGCCGTCTTCCATCCTCGAATCGGCGCGTATCGACGGGGCGAGCGAACTGCAGATCCTGGTCCGCGTGATGCTGCCCATGCACATGGGCACGGTCGCCATTATGATCTTCATGGGGGCGGTCGGGCAGTGGAACTCCTGGTTCGACGCTCTGCTGTACATCGACACGAACAACGCCGACCTGATCCCGCTGCAGCTGTATCTGAAAAATTATCTGGCGCAGAGCACGGAGAGTTCCACCGCGATCGTTCAGAACGCAGAAGCAAAAAAAATGGCCGTCGCCGTCGTCGGCATTCTGCCGATCGTATTGCTCTATCCCTTCTTTTTGAAGTATTTCACCAAGGGCGTTTATATGGGGTCGGTCAAGGAATGATGCGGCAATAAAACGATGTCAACGTGTGCGCATGCACCGGATATTAAGATGATTGAAGGAGGAATCGTGAATGAAATCAGTAAAGAGGCTTGCCGTCATTTTTGCGGCGGTACTGTTGACGCTTTCGATGGCGTTGGGCATCGCCGCCTGCGGCGGCGGAGGCGGAACGGGCGGCACGAAGGAGGGCAACGTGATCACCGTGCTGTACGAAGGGTTCGTCAACGGCGCCGTGCCGACCGATCACGAAAACAACCCTTATAAAAAGGTCATCGATGAAAAATACGGCGTCGATTACCAGCTTTCGGTTACGTCCGACCTGAATACCGAGATCATGAAGCGCTATTCGTCGAGCAACGCCGTCAAACCGGATATCGTCGTGTTCGGCGACTACAACCAGCTGCGGACGCTGTACGACCAGGGGTGGTACATCGACGATTATACGCCGTACCTGGAATACATGCCGAAGCTGAAAACATTTTTTGACGAGGAAGAAAACCGCCGCGCCGTCGCCTCCATTTACGAGGGCGACGCACTGACCTGCCTGATGTATCCCAACGAAGGGGCAGACTGGCAGTTCCGGATCCGCAAAGATTGGGTCGCGCAGTGGAACGAAGCCAAGGGCACGAGCGGCAACCCGAAAACGGTCGACGAACTTCTGGACATGGCGCGCTGGGTCAAACAGTCGAAAGGGGAAGGCTATTATCTGTTTACTTCCGCCGGCGGACTGAAGAGCCTCGGCTACATCGCGGAATTCATGTATATGTTCACCGAGCATTCCAGCTGGTATGTGGATGACGAAGGCAAGGTCAACCACCCGTACCTCGACGGTTCGCACGAACAGTACCTGAACTTTTTGCGGACGATCGTCAGCGAAGGGCTGATCGACCCGAGCTGGTACACGCAGGACTGGGCCGCACACAAGACCAATCTGTACGCAGGCAAGATCGGGATCGACTATTATACCCCCGTGCTTGCCGTGGAATACATGGAAGGGAACGGCGCGCAGGAAGCCGGAAATTCCGGCATCTGGACCAGCCTTTCCATGCCGACCGCCGACGGGTTGGTGCGCAAAGGGCACCCGGAATATTCGCGCATCGGTTTCAAATTCGCCATCGGCAAAGAGAACGAAGGCAACCCGGAGCGCATGGAAAAGATCTGCCGCATCATCAACGACATGATGTACGAAGAGACGGACGACATCGAGTCCAGCCTGTATTACCAGCTGCGTTGGGGCATCACCATCGACAACTATACCCTGACCGCAACGGACAAGGAAAATGAATTTGAGCGCGTTCTCGACGAAGAAGGGAACGACACAGGCTATTACGCCTTTTATACGACCGTCAACCGCGAAGGGCACAAACGCACCAATTACGGCTCGCTTTGGGATTACGGCAAACCGATCCAGTGGGGCGATCATGTGATCGAATACGGCAAGAGCACGAGCTACGGGCAGTCTGCCTATGATTTCATCGACATGTTCGAGCAATCGCAGGAGTATTATGCGCAGCAGACCCTCGTCAATTACGAAGACGTAGTCAGCCTTCCTTCCAAGATCGTCACGCGGGCGCAGTCTACGGTCGATGAGTTTGAGATCAATTACATCAAGGGCACCACACGCGACACCTATGCGGACTTTGTTTCGAAATGGCTGCAGAGCGGAGCTTCGAGCCTGCAGACGACTGCCGAACAGCAGCTGCGCACGCTCGGTTATATCCAATAAAATTTTAGAGGGAGGAAATGAGCTATGCAAAAAAGAATGAGAGCAATCGTTCTTGCGCTCATCGCGGCGGCGGTGCTTGCCTTCGGGGCGGTCGCCTTCGTCGCCTGCAATGAAGGGGGAGACTCGGGAGGCGGCAAAAACTCGCCGACGGTCAGCGAAAACGCGGCCACGTACGACGTGTTTACCGGCGGAGACTACACCTTCAAGGCAGACCTGAAGGGTGCGGAAGATTTTACGCTCTGGATGGACGGCTCGCGCCTGGGCAGCTCGCAGTATTCGTATGAAGGCGGCACGTTCACCGTGTTTGCCATCGTCATGGAGTATCTGGAACCGGATACGACCTCCGTTTTCCGCCTGGTGACGGAGGGCGGCGAAGTCGAATTCAACGTTTCGATCGTCTCGACGAGCACGATCACGATGGACACGGACGACGTCGTGTTCGATTACGAAAACCCTGTCGATGTCGTGAAAGAAGCGAA
>CALVHP010000008.1 GCA_944328405.1 uncultured Clostridia bacterium | reverse complement strand
ACCTTCGGGATCTTCCGCGAGATCGGCGAACTGACGGGGATCGACAATGCGCTGATCAAGATCCTCGTCAAGATCGTGGCGATCGGCTACCTCGTCGAGTTTGCTGCCGGCATCGTGGAAGACTTCGGCACAAAGAGCATCGCGGACAAGCTCGTACTGGCGGGGAAAGTGATCATTTTTTCGGTCTCCGTTCCGATCGTCCGCGGGATGATCACGCTGGTCGGCAGCTTTTTGGAGTTGGTATGAAGTGCCTGTATCGATGCAAGCGAAAGCATTGGGGCCGCATCCTCATCGCGGCGGCGCTCGCGTTCTGCCTGTCGCTGCTGTTTTTCCCCGCCGCCGCGGCGGCGGAAGAGGAGAACGGCCAGGAAGCGCTCCTCGGCAGCGTCGAAGAGATCCTGGCGCAGTTGGATACGGGCGCATTGCAGGATTACCTCGATTCGCTGTCCGCCGAGCAGCGCGAGATGTTCGGCGCGAGCGTCAAAGACAAAATCGGCGCACTGATCAGCGGCGATTATGCCGTCGATTACTCCGACGCATTTTCCGCCCTGTTCGGGCTCGTGTTCGACGATCTGGCGGAACTGATCCCGGTTTTTTGCGTGATCTGCGCCATCGTGATCCTGTGCGGGATCCTGGACCGCTTCAAAAGCTCGTTGTCCGGAAGCGGCACGGCAAAACTGATCTTTTTTGTCGGGTATGCCGCCGTACTGGTGCTGATCCTTTCCTCGCTGACCGGCGTGATCGCCGATTGCGGCGGCGCCGTCGATTCGATGCAGTCGCAGATGCAGGCGGTCTTTCCCGTTCTGCTGACGCTGATCGCGACCAGCGGCGGGAGCGTTTCCGTCGCGGTCTATCAGCCCGCCGTTCTCTTTTTGAGCGAAGTGATCGTGCGCATCGTTGCCGGGGTCGTGTTTCCGCTGGCGACGCTGATTTGCGTCCTGAATATGGCGGGGCACATGAGCGGCGAGATCCGGCTGAAAAATTTCTGCGCGCTGTTTTCCGGGGTGATCAAGTGGCTGCTCGGCATCACCTTGGCGGCGTTCACCGTGTTTCTGACGGTGCAGGGGATCACGTCGGCCACGTACGACGGCCTTTCCTTCAAGGCGATCAAATACGCCGTCAGCAATTCGGTGCCGATCATCGGCGGGTTTGTGGGCGGGGGGCTCGATCTGGTCATCGCGGGCAGCGTGCTGATCAAAAACTCCGTCGGGATCTGCGGCGTACTTCTGCTGGCCATCGTGCTGGCGGTGCCGCTCGTTCAGCTGGCGGCGTACCACCTGTTTCTGCGCCTGACCGCGGCCGTCACCGAACCGATGGGAGAGGCCAATATTTCCGATTTTCTGTCTTCCCTGGCGGGGACGGTCAACTTTTTCACGGCCGGGCTCGTCTGCACCGGGTTTATGTATTTCATCACGGTGCTGCTCCTGATCTGTTCTTCCAACGCCTTGTTCTGATATGGATGCCTACATTCTTGCGGTGTGCGGAGCCGTCATTTTATCCGCGCTGGTGACCATCGTTTTGCCGGAAGGAAAGACGGGCAAATTCATCGGGGGGATCCTGCGCCTGTTCTGCCTGCTGGTCATGCTGACGCCGCTGTTGGCTTTGCTGCAGACGGGCGGCAGCGGCGACGTGTTTGCCGAAGAGACCGGGGCGGAGATCGCTCCGGACGATTCCTTTGTTGCGTATATGTTCGGCCGGCGGGCGGACGAAGAGGAACGGGCTGTGCGGGAGCGGCTTTCGGAAGAGTTCGGCGTCCGTTCGGCGGTGCAGATCGGGTGGGAATCGGTCGAGTATGCGTATACGGTGTCGAAAGTGGAAATTGCGATCGAAGATTTCGGAATATACGGCGAAGACGAGCATATATTTGTTATAGAGCAAGTCAGAAGCCGCGTATCCGAACTGTATTCCGGTGCGGAGGTAACCGTCCATGGCTGACTGGGGAAAACTGAAAGAAAAACTGAAACGCGGCAAATTTCTGGAGATCGCCGTCGTGCTGCTGCTCGTTGTCGTCGTCCTTGCGGTCTTTTTCACGTCCTTCGGAGGCGGTTCCGCGGAAGAAGATACGGCCGCGTCCGACTTTGTCGCGGAAACGGAATCTCGCCTGAAAAGCATTCTGTCCGAAGTGGAAGGCGTGGGGGACGTCGACGTTTTTCTGACGGTCGCGTCGGACGGGGAAACGGTCATCGCGGCGGAAACCACGGTCGAAGCCGACGGAACGGTCACGACGACGCCGATCCTCGTCGGGGGAGAAGTCGTCGTCCTGGAAAAAAAGAATCCGGAAATAACGGGCGTGCTCGTTGTGGCCGAAGGAGCCGAAAATCTCGGCGTGCGCTTTCGGCTTTTGGAAGCGACGGCGTCTGTTTTAGATATCGACCAAAGCTTAATCAAGGTATATGCAAAGGACGGAACAAATCGATAACAAAGCCATAAGGAGAGAACGAGGATGTCGAAAACCAAAAAGATCGTCATTATGACGGGCCTGGTGCTGCTGCTTGCCGTGACGGCGGTGTTCAATTTTGTGCTGGCAGGTAGCGTGTCCGGCGATGCCGACAGCGGCGATTTGACGGCGGCCAACTATTTTTCCACCTACCGGACGGAGCGCACGACGACGCGCAACGAAGAGCTTTTGCAGCTCGATTCCATCCTGGCGAGCACGGAGAGCGGCAGCCAGACCTATCAGGATGCGATCGCCCTGAAGATGCAGATTGTCGAAATGATGGAAAAAGAACTGCTGCTCGAAACCTATATCAAGTCGATGGGGTATTCGGATGTGGTCGTGAGCATCGGCCTCGATTCGGAAAATGTGAACGTATTCGTCAACTCCGACGGGCTTTCGCACAACGATTTTCTGACGATTTACAACATGCTCTGGACCGAAGCGGGCTGCGATCCTGCCAGCGTAAATATTATGCCGATAAATTCGGAAAGTTAAGAAAAATACTGTTCAATCCCGAAAAAATGTGTTATAATATGGGCAAGGATATTTTTCGGGAGGAAGGAGAATGGCGATTTTCAAGCGCGTCCCGCCCGACGGTCATAAAGGAAAAGTCTCTTACAATTCCGGTATCGTGGGCGGGATCGTCAATCTTGCCGTATCGGAAGTGGAAGGCGTGGAGATGCTTCCGGGGAAAAAGAGCTTCAAACTGTATTTTGAAAAAGACGGCATTTATGCTGACATTGCCGTCAAGGTCGATTACGGGTACAGCGTGCCGGAAGTCGCCTTCAAAATTCAGCAGACGGTCAAACACAACGTCGAAGCTATGACAAAATACAAGATAGCCAAAGTTGACGTGCGCGTCGTCGGGGTGGATTTCCTCGGGGAGCACGCGGCGGATCAAAACTGATCGTTGTTTTTCGTTTCCCCTCGAGTTTTCGGGGGGAAATCATCGGTTTCGTAAAAAGGTTTTCGTATGAGGAGAAAGTCGCGCGAATGCGCCTTTAAGATTATCTTTGCCGGGCAGTTCCATACCGACGTCGGAGAATCGTTCCGCCGCGGCGTCTATAAAGCGTTCGGTTTGAACGAGGAAGAGCGCGCCTATGCGGAAACGCTGCTTTCGCTGGTAGAGGAGCACAGGGAGGAACTTCTTTCCGCCCTCGATTCGTTGGCGATCGGGTTTTCGGCGGAGCGGCTGTTCCCGGCGGATAAAAGCCTGATGCTGATGGCGATGGCGGAGATCCGCTACGGCAAAGATGTGCCGCCGGCAGTGGCGATCGACGAGGCCGTCGGGCTGGCGCG
>CALVHP010000007.1 GCA_944328405.1 uncultured Clostridia bacterium | reverse complement strand
TTAAGGGTGGCGAGTAACAATTGCATGACTGCCAGGTCGTCATAGGCGCGGCTTGCGCGCTGCCGGTAATATGAGGGCTAACAGCCCGAAACTGAAAAACCACCGGCTATGCCGGTGGATATTTATTACTGCGCCGACGGGCAGGGACGGCCGTCCGATACAACCGCGGCGCGCGGCGCATACAATGTATAGAAGCCATAGAACCGCATCGATTACATAACGAACGCGTCCCGATCCCGGGGCGGCGCCGTTATGTAATTTTTTTTTGAGGTAATTGTATGCCTATCCTACAACGATATTCCAATATAAAAAACGGCGGTATCGTGTTGATCGGCAACACGCTCGGGCTGAGCAAGGCCCCAAACGCAAATTCGCCCGGCGTGCTCGGTTCCATCGGCGCCTTTACCAGCACGGACGCTTCCCTGCAGATGAACGGCTTCCCGCCCGGGACCACGCTCGATTATACCAAAAACAGCTCGGCCGCGCAGCTGTCGCTTCCGCCGGGCAGCGCCGTTTTGTACGCCGAACTTGTCTGGGGCGGGCTTTTCCGTTCGAGTGCGAACGACATTTCGGCCCTGCTGGACAACTCCGTCAGCTTTACCACGCCGCTCGGCGCCCATTCCGTCCTGCCGGACGCGCAGACGAAACAAAATTTCAACATCACCAACGACGGGCTGACCGTCGGCTTTTATGTGCGCAGCGCGAATGTGACGGCGCTGGTGCAGAGCGCGCAAAGCGGCGCGTATACGGCGGGCGGCGTGCCCGCGCTGATCGAGGCGGTCGACGCGCGCACGGCGCAGACCAACCATGCCGGCTGGACGCTCGCTGTCGTTTATGAAAACGAATCGCTGCCGCTGCGCGATCTCACTCTGTGGGCTGGCGGCACCGTCGTGTCGCCCTCGACGGGCGATACCGACATATCCCTGACCGGCTTCATCACGCCGGACGCGCAGCCGATCACGGGCAAACTGTTCGTCTCCTCGCAGGAGGGCGACGCGGTGCTCACGGGCGACTGCATGTTGTTCGGGCAGAGCTTTGCCCAGCTTTCGCCGCTGTCGGGGCCGAATAACCCCGTCGGCAATTTCTTCGCCTCGCAGATCAACGGCGAAAACGGCGCGCTCGATACGGGCGGGACCTTCGGCACCCGCAACGCGAACGCGGCGGCGGGCACGAATACCTCCGGCTGCCGCCAGGGCTGGGACATCACGGCGGTGGACGTTTCACCTCTGCTCAGCGCGGGCATGACGACCGCCGCCATCCGCTTTACGACGGACGGCGACCTGTACGTTCCCAACTGCCTCGCGCTGCAGATCGACAGCAAGGGCGCTCGCCTGGAGGCGGAAAAGAGCGCGGATAAGACGTTTGCCGCCGTCGGAGAGCCGATCAATTATACCGTCAGGATCACCAACACGGGCAACTTGCGCGCACAGACGGTCGTCGTCAACGATCTTCTGCCCGCCGGCCTGCAGCTCGTGCCCGGCTCCGTCGAAATCGACGGAACGCCGTACGCGGGCGGTCTGCCCGTCTCTTTCGGCCCGCTGGAGGCGGGCGCGTCGGCGGAAGTGACCTTTGCCGCCGCGGCAGATTCGATCCCCGCCGTCAACCCCGCATTCAACATCGCCCGCGTCGACTACACGTTCGAGCCCTTCCCGGGGTACCCGGTCAACAGTTCGTCCAATTCCGATCCCGTCGCCGTGTTCATCTACGACGCGCGCATGACAATCGAAAAGTCGGTCGACAAATCTTTTGCCGTCCGGGGCGAGGAACTTTTGTATACTTCCGTCGTCGCCAATGCGGGCAACGTGCCGCTGACTTCGCTCTTTTTTACCGACGCCGTCCCGGCGGGGACGTCCTTCGCCGTCGGCTCGGTCACCGTCGGCGGGGTTTCCTTCCCCGGCTACAGTCCGTCGGCGGGCTTTTCCGTCGGCAGCCTCGCGCCGGGGCAGAGCATTGCAGTGACGTTCAAAGTCACGATCAACTAAAGGAGAAAATTTTTATGATCATCTATAACCAGTCCAATGTGCCGTTCGATTACGTTCTGCCCGACCAATCCACCGTGAGCGGCGAGCAGAACAGCAACATCGTGCAGACCGAAATTCTGACCTACGCGGTCGAGCGCGTCAAATCTTCCGACCATACCTTCCTCAACGAGGGGGAAACGGCGACGCAGACGGTTTTCGTCAAAAACAATTCGCAGGCGGCGCTCACGGCGCTGTTCTTCCGCGACAGTATGTCGGCGGGCGCGTCTTATGTGGCGGGAAGCGTGAAGGTGAACGGCGCGGCGCAGCCCGCGTACGACCCCCGGGCGGGCTTCGCGCTCGACGATATCCCTGCGGGCGGGAGCGCGACGGTGGAATATACCATCCTCTCCGACAACCCGAAGACGCAGAACGCGGTCACCAACAGCGGCAGCGTGACGTATACGGTCGACGACCCCGAACGCGGCCCCGCAACGTATACCGAGCCGACCAACGAGGTCGAGATCGCCCTGAGCTCGACGCGGCTGACCGTCGTCAAGAAGGTCGACAAGGCGTTTGCAACGCAGGGGGAGATCCTGCACTACACCTCCACGATCACGAATACGGACTCGCTGAATAAGATCGACCTCGTGTTCAGCGACCAGATCCCCGCGGGCACGACTTTTGTGGCGGGCAGCGTGAAGGTCGACGGCGCCGCCTATCCCGCGTACGACCCCGCGGCGGGCTTCCCGCTGGCCAATCTGGCGGCGGGCGAGAGCACCGTCGTGGAATTTGACGTGAGGGTGCTGTGATGAAGACGATCGTCAACGTTTCCCGCGTTGCGGACGGCGCGGGGAATGAATTTTTCAGCAACCCCGTGACGACGGCGATCCGCCGAAAGCCGCGCCCCGTTCCCGTCGTGTACTGCTTCTGCCGCTGTGCCTGCTGCGGTGGCTGTCGCTGCGATGACTGCTGTTGCTGCGGCTGGTGCGGTGGCTGCCGGAATTGCGGTTGCGGCTGGTGCCGGCGGGCGGAGTGCTTCCCGTTCCGGTGCTGCGGCTGGCTCTGCGTGTGCGGGGATCGGCAGGGGAACGCGGAATAAACAAGTCCGTTCGGACTCCGAGAAAGGCGCGGCGTTTGCCGCGCCTTTTTCATGCGGCGGCCGGAGTTGGTACGCCGCGTCGTCCGGGCGGACGGGGCCGGTTTGCCGCGCCTTTTTCATGCGGCAGAAAGGACGTAGGTGCCGCATCGTCCCGGCGGGCGGCGGAGAATTTGCGGAAGAAGGGCGGTTTTTTGTCTAATCGGGGCAGTCGCCGCATATAAGTAGGG
>CALVHP010000006.1 GCA_944328405.1 uncultured Clostridia bacterium | reverse complement strand
GAAAACGGCAAGGCCGTCAAAAGCGCTCTTTCTGTCATCGCCATGGTTGTCAAGCATCGGTGCCAAAAAAGAAAGCGGCATTCATGTTTGCAAACCGCCTTTCCCCGGATTTATAATCTATTTGACGTGCGGTTGACCGGGCGCACAGCGGCCGGGCAGCCGCACGGAAAACAGATTATAAGTTCGCTTATAAATCCCCGCCCCGCGGAAAAAAAACGTTTATGAACTTTGCCAACATCAAAAAATACGACGTCGCCAACGGCGTGGGGGTGCGCGTTTCGCTGTTCGTCAGCGGCTGCACCCACCGCTGCAAGGGCTGTTTCAACGCCGAGGCGTGGGACTTTTCGTACGGGCAGCTGTACACCGAAGAGACCGAGCAGGAAATTCTGGAAGCGCTCGACAAAAGCTACATCGCGGGGCTGTCGCTTCTGGGCGGCGAACCGTTCGAGCCGTGCAACCAGCGCGCCCTTCTGCCCCTTCTGCGTTCGTTCCGCGCGCGGTTTCCGCAAAAGACGGTCTGGTGCTATTCGGGCTACACCTTCGATACCGACCTGGCCGCCGGCGGCCGGGCGCACTGCGAGGCGACCGACGAAATGCTCTCTCTGCTCGACATCCTGGTCGACGGCGAATTCATCGAGGAACAGAAAGATCTGAAGCTGCGCTTCCGCGGGTCTTCCAACCAGCGTATCATCGACGTTCCGCGTTCGCTCGCGGAAGGGTGCGTGCGGCTGTGGAAGGACGGCGCTTACTGAGCGCGGCTTTGGTCCGGAGATAAAAGGGGAGGAACCGACATGAACAAAATCAACCTCAAAGTCAAAAAACTCGTGCCCGAGGCAAAACTGCCCGCATACGGCAGCGCCTTTGCGGCGGGGGCAGACCTGTACGCGCTGACCGAACATCCCGTGCGCATCGGCCCGCGCGAGACGGCCGTCATCCATACCGGGCTGGCCGTCGAGATCCCCGAAGGTTACATGGGCCTGATCTTTGCGCGCAGCGGGCTGGCCACCAAAAAGGGCCTGGCACCCGCCAACAAAGTGGGCGTCATCGATTCAGACTACCGCGGCGAGATCCGCGTGGCCCTGCACAACCATTCCAAATACGAACAGAGCGTCGAACCGTACGAGCGCGTCGCCCAGTTCGTCGTCGCGCCCTATTTTGCGGCCGAATGGGAAGAAGTCGACGCCCTCGGCGATACCGACCGCGGCGCGGGCGGCTTCGGCTCGACGGGCAGCCTGTAACGCCGGCGGCAACGCTCCCGGCGGAAAGGCGTTCCCGAAGATTTCACCGGCCCGTCCCGCGGCGCAGGCAAGGGCCGGTTCATCCGGGGATCAGCGTTTTTGCCGCAATTTTCCGAAAATTTTTTGAAAAACCGCGGCGTTTTCGTTTGACATCCCGCGCTCCGCGGTGGTATAGTAACTGCAATCTGAACAAACCGATGAGGCAGAAGAGTAGCGCAAAGCCCTTCGTTCCCAGAGAGTTTTCGGCCGGTGCGAGAAAACAGCGGAGTTTGCGTGAATGGACTGCCGAGGGCATCTTCGAGCCTGCTTTGCAGGGGTAGCGGATGACGCGGCTCTCGCGTTACAGGGAGGGGATATCACTCCGCACGGCGGAACGTATCTGCAATGAGGCGGCAATGGTTTCGTTGCCGTGAAATCGGGTGGCAACACGGTTCATTCGTCCCGAACGAGTGAGCCGTGTCTTTTTATTTTTCCGTACACTTCGGCGCATGCGCATCTGCGCAGCCGAAAATATTTTCAAAGAGGTAACGTACCATGAAAAAGATCCTGGCGCTCGTCCTTTCCGCGCTGCTGCTGTGCGTGGGCGCTCTGGCGCTCTCCGCCTGCGACGACGGCCGCCTGCGCGTCTCCGTGCTGCAATTCGCGCAGCACGGCTCCCTCGACAACTGCTACGAAGGCATCGTGCAGGGGCTGGCGGAGCGCGGCTATACCGAAGAGAACATGAACCTCTCTCTCCACAACGCCAACAGCGATTCCGCCGAAAACACGACGGCGGCGCAGAGCATCATCAACGCCTCGCCCGACGTGGCCGTCGGCATCGCCACCCCCTCGGCGTACGCGCTGGCCAACTTCGCCCGCGGAGACGTGCCCGTCGTGTTCACCGCCGTCTCCGACCCGACCGCCGAAAGCGCCGATTTCCGCGCCTTTGAAAACGTGACCGGCTCTTCCGACCGCCTGCCCGTAGCGCAGCAGCTGCAGCTCATCCGCGATTTCTTCGACGCGAAGGATCACACGGGCACGGTGACCGTCGCCATTATCTACACGCTGACGGAGGCCAATTCCGTCTCGCAGGTCGCCCAGTTCGAAGCGGCGGCGGCAGAGTACGGCGTCGAGATCATCTCGCGGGGCATCAACAACGCCACCGAGCTTTCCGTCGCGGCGGACGCGCTCATCGGCCAGGGGGCGGACTGCTTCAACAACCTTACCGACAACACGGTGGTGCAGAACCTCAGCATCCTGCTCGACCGCGCGGGCAACATCCCCGTGTTCGGCAGCGAGATCGAACAGGTGCAGAACGGCTGCATCGCCAGCTGCTCGCTCGACTACGTCGAACTCGGCCGGCAGACGGGGCTGATGATCGCCGACATCCTCGAAGGCGCCGACCCCGACGACATCGATTATCTCTACATCGAAGACGGCTACACCGTCGACTACAATTCGGAAGTGATGGCGTCCTGCCAATTCACTCTGCCCGCGGGCGAAGAGTACCAAAACGCCAACGACGTAAAGGCCTGAGCGGAGGAAGCCATGTATTTTCTCAACCAGCTGAGCACCGTCCTGCAGATGGGCTTCATCTACGCCATCGTGGGGCTCGGCGTGTACATCACCTATAAGATCCTCGACTTCCCCGATCTGTCGGTCGACGGCACCTTCCCCCTCGGCGGGGTGGTGTTTTCGGTGCTGCTGACGGCGGGGTGCCCCTGGCCGGTCGCCATGCTCGTCTCCTTTTTCGCGGGGGCGGCCGCGGGGCTGGTCACGGGCGTGCTGCACGTCAAACTCAAGATCAACGGCCTGCTCGCCGGCATCATCACGATGACGGCGCTCGTCTCCGTCAATCTGCTCATCGCGGGCGGGCCGCAGGTCTCCTTTTCGCAGGAAACGACGCTGCTCAACAACGGTTTTCTGAACGGGCTGGCCCGCACGGCGGCGAATTACATGCAGGTGCTGTTCATCCTGCTCATCGTCGCGCTGTGCAAGGTGCTGCTCGATCTCTTCCTCAAAACCAAGAGCGGCTTTCTGCTGCGCGCCACGGGCGACAACCCGCAGCTCGTCACGCAGATGGGCAAAAATACGGACAACTACAAGATGCTCGGCCTGTCCCTGGCCAACGGCATCGTGGCGCTGGCGGGCAGCCTGTACTGCCAGTACAGCGCCTCGTACAGCTCCAACATGGGCACAGGTACGGTGGTCATCGCCCTCGCGTGCGTCATCATCGGCTGCGTCATCGCCAAGCACATCCGCGTCATGGCGAACACGACGGGCGTGGTCATCGGCGCGCTCATCTACTACGCCATCCTGTCCGTCGCCATGCTCCTGCTGGGCAGCGACTACACCCGCCTGATCGTGGCGGTGCTCTTCGTCATCGTGCTGCTCTTCGATACGGGGCTGATCGGCCGGACGGTGAAAAAACTCTTCCGCAAGCGGAACAAGGAGGACGGCGATGCTCGAGCTTAAAGGGATCCGCAAAGTCTTCAACCGGGGCACGCCGGACGAAAGCGTGCTGTTCGACGGCTTCGATCTTTCGGTGGCGGAAGGGGAGTTCGTCTCCATCGTCGGCTCCAACGGCTCGGGAAAGACCACGCTGCTGAACCTCATCAGCGGCACGGTCGCGCCGGAGGCGGGGCGCATCTTCCTGCGCGGGCAGGACGTGACCGCGCAGAAAGAGTTCGTGCGGGCGCGGCGCATCGCCCGCGTCTTTCAGGACCCCGCCGGCGGCATGGCCGGCGGCATGACCGTCGCCGAAAACATGGCCATCGCCGAAAACAAGGGCCGCCGCTACGGGCTTTCGGCAGGGCTGAACAAAAAGCGCGTCGCCGCCTACCGCGACCTGCTGCGCCCCCTCGGGCTGGGGCTGGAAGACAAGATGAACGTGCCCGTCGGCGCCCTTTCGGGCGGGCAGCGGCAGGTCCTGACCCTGCTGGTGGCCACCATGACGCCCGTAGACGTGCTGCTTTTGGACGAGCACACGGCCGCGCTCGACCCGAAAACGGCGGAACAGACCATGGCGCTCACCGACGCGATCGTGCGCGAAAAGAAGATCACCACGCTGATGGTCACGCACAACCTGCGCTTTGCGGCCGGCTACGGCACGCGGCTGTGCATGTTCGACAAGGGGAAGATCGTTCTCGACGTTTCGGGAGAAGAAAAGGCGCAAAAGCAGGTGGACGATCTGCTCTCGCTGTTCAACGAGATCTCCGTCGAATGCGGAAACTGAAGGCGGAGCGCCGGTTTTTTTGGAAAAACGCTTGTTTTTTCGGAAAAAGATGGTATACTAAAAGAAAAAAACAAGGAGCGAACACCATGGCAAAGTACGTTTGCAGCGTCTGCGGCTACGAATACGACGAAACGACGGGCGATCCCGACAACGGCATCGCGCCCGGCACCAAGTGGGAAGATATCCCCGAAGATTTCACCTGCCCGCTCTGCGGCGTGGGCAAAGACCAGTTCGACGAGGCATAAAACCGCGCCGGAATACGATGTGCAAAGACAGCGGCGGGCTTCTTAAAAAGCCCGCCGCTGTTTCGTATTCCGTTGAAAAATCTTACAGGGCAGAGCGCAGCTTGCGCGCGTGGTAATAAAAGAGGGAACGGCTCATCCCTTCCTTGGCGGCCGCCGAGCCGACGGTGAGCTTTTTGTCGTAAAAATCGCGCACCGTCTGCAAAAATTCGGGCGAATATTCCTTGTTCGGCCGCCCGAATCGCACGCCGTTCTGCTTGGCGAGCGCGATGCCCGCCGCCTGCCGCGCGCGGATGTTGGCGCGCTCGTTTTCCGCCACGAAGGAGAGGATCTGCAGCACGATGTCCGCGATGAAGCGGCCCATCAGCGAGTCGGAGCGTTCGCGCGTGTCGAGGATGGGCATGTCGAGCACGAGAATGTCGGCGCGGATGGTGAGGGTGATGCGCCGCCATTCTTCGGTGATCATCGAGTAATCGCGGCCCAGCCGGTCGATGGACTGGATGACGAGCAGATCGCCCCGCCGCAGCCGCGCAAGCAGGCGGTTGTAGTTGAGGCGGTCAAAATCTTTGCCGCTCTTTTTGTCGCTGAAAATGTTCCGGGCGTCCACGCCGAATTTGCGGAACGCTTCCAACTGCCGTTCCAGGTTCTGGTCGCGCGCCGAAACGCGCGCATAGGCGTAAACCTTCATGGTGACCTCCGCTCTTTTTTGAGAGCATGATAGCAGAAACGGCGGCGGCGGGGTCGAAAAACGCGCATTTTTTTGAAAAATAGCGAAAATTTTGCAAAACTTCGTGCGGCCGCGCATCGGACTGCGCACGATCGCGCGGGGGCGCCTCGAGGCTTTGAAAGGGCGGTGTGCCGTTCTGCCTGCAAGGATGATTGCCGTATCTTGCAAAAAAAAGTCTACTTATCTTGACTTTTTTGCCGCAAAGCAAATTGACAAACGGAAACCGTTTCATTATAATAAAAACGGTAAGATTTGTCGAAAACAGACAAACGTCTGATCTTTTTCGGGTACAGTGCCGTCTTTTTGCTCGTATCGCCGGGCGAAACAAGCCCCCGTTCGGTCCAACGACGGACAAAAACCGCATCCGGGCAGCCCGGTCTGTCTGTAGAAAAAAAGTAGACAAATTCTGTACGGAGCAGCCGCCGGAAGAGGCCAGTTGCATTCCTTTTGGCTCAGCCGGCGCTGTGCGCGGCCCGCCCCTCGGGCTGCCTGCGCCGCTCAGCGTTGACGCGGGCGTTTTGGCGTCCGTGCGCCCGAAGCGCCGCTCTGCGGCGGACGGGGCGGCCTGCGGGCTGGCACACACACCCTTGCCCGTTCGCAGGCCGCTTACTGCCCGCCGCAGAGCGGGCTTTTTTGTTTCCGCGCTGCGACGCAGAGAAAAGAGCGGGACCGCGGCAAAGATCTTTGCCGCGGTCCCGCTCTGATTTTGGCTGTTCCGTACGTGCGGCCGTTCAGGCGGGGTCGGCCTGCTTTTTCTGCATTTTCCGCCAGCTGAAAAACCCGTACAGGTCATTCGCCAGGAACATGACGAAGCAGATGAGCACGGACAGGTACGAAAGATCTTCCGCCGAGGCCAGCGACCACAGCACGATCAGCACCACGTCGTTGGCGGCGTAGGCGAGGGGGAACCAGGCGCTGCGGCGGAAGGTCAGGTACACGGCGACAAAGCTCGTCGTCACCGAGACGGTGCTCGGCACGAGGTTGGCCGTGTGAAAGGCGCGCAAAATAAACCAGAACGCGACCGTGACGGCGACGGTGGGCAGGATCATCCACAGCAGTTCGCGGCGCGGGATGCGGTTGACCATGACCTGCGCTTTATTGCCGCGGTAGGGGTTGCGCAGCCAGGTGATCAGCGCAAAGACCGCCATGGGCGCCGTCATGCCCAGGTAAGTGATCATCTCGCCGTAATAGGCAAAGGTGTACGAGATGATGCCGTACAGCACGCTGAACACGATCATTAGCGCCTGGCCGACCGGGTTGCCCTTCGCGTTGAAGATGAGCGACGTCGCGCCGATGAGCGAGGCGGCCAGGGTGAGATAGTTTTCGCGGTCGAACACGGCGAAGGAGACCGCGATCAGCGCGAGAGAAGCGCCCCAAAGCAGCCATTCGCCGGCGGTAAAGTAGCGCAGCAGTTTTTTCATGGATCCCTCCGCAAAAAAACGGCACCCGCCGCGCACATCTTCCAAGACCTAACGACGTGCGCACGGATGCCGAAGCATCGCTGCCCGGTGGCAGCCAGACGATTTCGATTTCCGGCCCAGTATAGCATAAGAAGGGGAGACGGTCAATCAAAATCGCGCCCCTTTTTCATTTTAATTCTATGCAGAATTTGGGGGATGGGCGTTTCGGCCTTCGGAAAAAACAGACAAAACCCGGAAAATTTGTTGCATCAGTGAACGTTTTGTGATAGAATGATAAAACAAGGGCAAGGCCTTGCCCTTTTTCCCTGCGGGAAAAAGGGGTCGAAAAAAAGGGATCGGAAGCTCTCTGCGCCGAGCGCAGGATTTCAATACCAGCAGGAGGTTTTTACCATGGCAGAAGATCAGAACTTCGAACAGCCGTCCGCGGAAACGCCGCCGGACGGACAAGTCTCCGCCGGCGCGGGCGGGGGAGAGATGGTGACCGTCAAATCGCCTTACAAAGGCTTTTTGGGCAAGGTCGACGGCTTTTTCGGCATCACGAAGATGGGGTCGAATTTCCGCACGGAGATCGTGGCGGGGCTGACCACCTTCATGACGATGGTGTACATCCTCATCGTCAA
>CALVHP010000005.1 GCA_944328405.1 uncultured Clostridia bacterium | reverse complement strand
GCTCGATCTTGTTCATCTTGTCGACGAGGCGGAAATAAATGTCGCTCTGCGAGAGCACGCCGGAGATGTATTTTTCGTTGGAAACCTCTTCCCTGTGCAGCGAATACACCTTGGCCGGGCAGGGCGAGATGAAGAAGATGCCGATGTCGTCTTCGGGAACGCCCCGCTCCAGCGCCTGCTTTTTGGCGAGCTTGGCGGCGATCTTCGCGGGCGCGTACACGGGCAACAGATGGTCCGCCAGTTCCTGAAATTTGAGCATGATCAGCTCGGCCACCGCCGGGCACGCCGTGCTGATGACCGGCCGCGGCAGGGTGTTTTTCCGCATCAGCCGCCGCGTGCAGTCGGTGACCAGTTCTGCCGCCAGGCCCACTTCGAACACCTCGTCAAAGCCCAGCGCCAGCAAACCTTCGAGCACGTAATTCGGGTCGTCGAGGTTGTTGAACTGCCCGAACAGCGACGGCGAGGGCAGCGCGATCTTGTACGGATAGCTTTCGACCAGTTCGAAGCTGTCGTACACCGGCCGCTTGGCCCCGCCCTTGCAGCTGCGCACGCATTCGCCGCAGTTGATGCACTTGTCGTATAAAATTCTCGCTTTGCCGTTTTCGATGCGGATGGCCTCGGTCGGGCAACGACGCATGCACGTGATGCACCCGATGCACTTTTCGCTGTCCAAAACGACGGTTTTGAGCGTAACTGCCATTCCTTTTCCCCTCTTTGCGGCGCCGAACGGGCGCCCGCGCGCCCCTTCGCTTCCGGGGTGCGCCCGGTACTGCCGCCCGTCAGAAATTGACGCGCAGGTAGACCGTCGTGCCGACGCCGACCGTCGAATCGATGGTCATTTCGTCGCTGTACTTTTTCATGTTCGGCAGTCCCATGCCCGCGCCGAAGCCCAGGCTGCGGATGTTCTCCGTCGCCGTCGAATAGCCGGCCTTCATGGCCAGGTCGATGTCGGCGATGCCGGGGCCACTGTCTTTGAGCCAGATGCCGATGTGGTCGGGGTAGATCTCCGCCACGGCCCTGCCCCCGTGCGCATGGATGACCATGTTGATCTCGCCCTCGTACATGGCGATGGCGACTTTGCGCACGTATTCGGGCGGCACGCCGAGCTGTTTGAGCATGCGCTTGACGCTCTCGCTCGCGTTGCCGGCCGAGGCAAAATTTTCCCCGTCTACGTCGTATTCGAGGCGGACGCACTCCTCCATGGTCAGCCCCCCAGCCCGTTGGTATAGAGGATGCCGCACGCCACGAACAGCCGCTTTTCGGTGGTGAGAAGCACGATCCCCTTTTCGCGGGCGAGGTCGATGACGGGCTGTTCGGGCCTTTTTCCGCGCACGAACACGATGCAGAGCATATCCATCATCTCCGCCGTGCGCACGACCTGCGGGTTCAAAAGCCCCGTCAAAAGCACGGACTGGTCCTTGACGTAGGCGAGCACGTCGCTCATCATGTCCGAGCCGCAGGCGGTGTGGATCTCGGTATCCAGTCTGTCCGACCCGCAGAGAATCTCCGCGTTCAGCAATCTGACAACGTCTTTGATCGTCATAGTAACTCCCCGTTCCGATTTGGATTCGGCCGCCGCACAACAAAACCGCGCGGCCGATATGGTATACTACAATGATACCACAAACCGCGCGGTTTTTCAACCCCTGTTCCGTCTTTTCTTGGCTTGCCTGCAACATTTTTCGCCCGCCGGGCGCAGGCGCGGCGGAGGGCGTTCAGGCAAAGAGCAGCGAAACGCCCGTAACGGCGTACCCCGCCGCGACGCCCACGGCGAACATCACCGCCAGAAGCGCGAGGTTTCGCCTCCATTTTTTTCCGCTTTTGAAGAGGATCACGAAGCCCAGGCCCGCGTTGGAGCACAGCCCCGCCGCGCAGGCGCCGAAAGTGATGTACCCGCCGATGTACGCCTGGGTGATGAGCACGCTGCTCGCGCAGTTGGGGATCAGCCCCACAGCCGCGGCGATGAGCGGCTGGTACCACCTGCCGCTCTGCAAAAACCCCGTGATCGCGTCCGCCGCGAAATGCATGGCGATCCCGAAGGCGACGTTCACGGCCAGCAGATAGGCGAACACTTCCAGCGAGTGCAGCAGCGGGTGCACGAGGTACTGTTTGACCGGCTTGTCGTGCTCGTGGTCGTGGCCGCAGGGCGTTCCGTGCACCTCTTCGCCCTCGCCCAGTTCGCTGAGCGCCTCGCGCCGCGTCAGCGCGTTGGCCAGGTAGCCGATGCCCACGGCGACCGCGAATTTGACGACGATCAGCGGCGCCACCGCCGCCGCGGCCGGCCCCGAAGAGAGCAGCAGGATGAACGCCTCGTCCGACGTGGCCAGAAACACCGCCAGCACGGTGCCCGTGCGGATGAGCTTTTTGTCGTACAGTTTGGCGGCCATCACCGAAAACCCGCACTGGGGGATCAGCCCCACCGCCGAGCCGAGCAGGGGCGCCAGCCTGCCGCGCAGCAGGTTTTTGTTGCGCGACACGTTGGTGCGGTGCTCCAGAAATTCGATGAGCACGTACATCAGAAAGAGAAACGGAAACACTTTCGCGCTGTCGATCAGCGCGTCCAACAACACTTCTCCCATACAGCCTCCCCTGCCGCGGACAGGCCAACCCTTTGCCGAAGCAAAAACGCCCGCCGCGGCCGCACCGGAGAGGTTATTATACCGCAAACGCCCCGCCCGCGCAAGCGTTTGCGGCATGCGTGCAAAACCCGCCGAAAATCTTTCCCTTTTTATTCGTCCTCGTCGTCCTCATCATCCCCGTCGTCTTCGTCGTCCGGCAGGACCGCCTGGCAGAACGATTCGTACCGCTGCCGGATCTCGTCGGCATCCAGCTCGTCCAGATAGCGCCCGATCGCTTTTTCCTCTTCCCAAAAGAAAGAACGGGCCGCATACAGCATATCTTCGCTTTGGTCCCCGTCTTCATCGTCCCAATAGGTGAGATCTCCACGATAAACTTGGTCTTGCAGCTTGCTGTACCGCCTTTCCAGCTGCCTTTTTGTATGCACGTTGTACGGTCTGAAGTCGAGCCGGAGGCAGGCGTCGAAGTATTCCTCTTCAAAATCGTCCAGATCGGGCGCGGGCGTCTCTTCCGGCGGCTCGTCTCCCCGTTCGCGCACGAGACCATCCCGCAATTCTTTTTTGGTGAAGTAGGTATTGCAGTACGGGCAGCGGAACCTTTTTCCTCCGCCGTCCCGATTCTCCACCAGCTGTGCCCCGCAGTAGGGGCAGCGAAAATTGCGCTTTCTTTCTTCCATGGGATCCTCCTCTTCTTCCTCCGGCATGCCGCCGCAGGCATATTTATTGTAAAGAACAAAGCCGACGCCAACGCAGAGCGCCACCCCCAAACCGATGAGGAACACCGCCCACCAGATCCAGTAGATGCAGCCCAGAACGATACCCGAAGCCGCACACACCGCCAGAACTGTGACCCAGCCGGATTCTTCGATAAAAAAATCTTCGAAATCGAGGCAACATGCTGCGCACCAATGGATGGCGCAGGCGATCAGCAGGACGACCAGCGGGACCGCGACCGACAAAACGGTCTTCCACGGCCAGCCCCAAAAAACGATGCCGAACCCCGTGCCGCCGAGCAACAGCACCGCCAGAACTGTGACCCAGCCATACGACTCGATGAAAAAATCCCCGAAACCATCGCAGTCTGCCGCCTTCCAATGGATAAAGCAGGCGACCAACAGCACGGCCAGCGCAACGATCCCGTACACCAAACGCATGTCCATAGCAGATCCTCTCCATAAAAAAAGTGCGCCCCGATCAGAAGCGCACCGAAAAAGCGCGACCTCTCATCGTTGCTACACAATCTCTGTCCGAACACGGCATGAGTTAAGAGAGATAACACTTTTTACCAATGTTACCCCGTGTTCGGAAATGATTCGATTGTGTAGCGCCTTCATTATAGCACAAAGGCGACGATTCATCAACGATTTGCCGCACTTTTTCCGGCAAGACCTGTGCAGGTCCGGGCTTTACGCCGCGCTTTCGGCGGGAGGATACCCGCCGCCATGCGGAAAGTTCCATGTATACAAAAAGCCCGCACGGGAAAAAGCGCCCGCGCGGGAAAAAATCGCCGCAGATGCAAAAGCCGCCCCGCGCGAATGCGCGGGGCGGCTGTCCGTTTTCCGGTTCAGACGGAATTACTTTTCGGCCTGGTCGCCGTCGTTGGTGTTGTCGACATCTTCGGGCGCGTCGGTCTCGGCGGGTTCTTCCGCTTCGGCCGCGGCCGCGGCGGCTGCCTGGGCCTCTGCCTTTTCCTTGCGGGCGGCTGCGCGCGCTTCGCGGCGCATCGCCTTCTTCTCTTCTTTGGTGACGACCTTGTTCTTTTCGATGATCGCCTGCATCTCCTGCGGGGTCAGCGGCACGAACGCGGAGGACGTCTCGTTCTCGGGCGTGACTTCGTAGCCTTCGTCGCGCGCGAGGATGGACATCTCGGTCTCGCCGTCGAACAGGTGGATGTGGCGCGCGTCGATGGCCAGTTCCACGACCTCGCCGCGGTTGACGACGCTGCGCGAATCGATCTTGGCGATCATGTTGGAAGAATCGCCGATGACGTCGGTCACGTTTTCGAGCGTCGAATTTTCATCGAAGTCGAGTTTGCAGTAGATCTGCGTTTCGGCGCCGAGTTTTTCGACGACTTCGACGAACGCCTTGATCACCGTATCGGGCGAAGCGGCGATGAAGCTCTCTTCGTCGTGAATGTCTTCGGGGCGGACGCCCAGCACGACGGGCTTGCCGGTGTTGTAGTAGTCTTCGGCGTTGCGGATGCGCGTTTCGACCGTCTTGGGCAGGAGGATCCTGTTGTTGACGAATTCGACGTACACCTTGTTCTTGTCTTTGACGAGCGTCGCCGGGAAGAAGTTCATCTGCGGCGTGCCGATGAAGCCCGCGACGAACTGGTTGATGGGATAGTCGTACAGGTTCTGCGGGGTGTCGACCTGCTGCATGAAGCCGTCTTTCATGACGACGATGCGCGTGCCCATCGTCATGGCCTCGATCTGGTCGTGCGTGACGTAGATGAAGGTCGTGGCCAGGCGGGCGTGCAGCTTGGAAATTTCCGTCCTCATCTGGGCGCGCAGTTTCGCGTCGAGGTTGGACAGAGGTTCGTCGAGGAGGAAGACTTTCGGTTCGCGGACGATCGCGCGGCCGAGCGCGACGCGCTGGCGCTGACCGCCGGAAAGAGCCTTCGGCTTACGGGTGAGGTAATCGGTGATGCCCAGGATCGCCGCCGCTTCTTTCACGCGTTCGTCGATGATGTTCTTGGGCACTTTGCGCAGTTTCAGACCGAAGGCCATGTTGTCGTACACGCTCATGTGCGGGTACAGCGCGTAGTTCTGGAAGACCATCGCGATGTCGCGGTCTTTCGGGACGACGTCGTTGACGAG
>CALVHP010000004.1 GCA_944328405.1 uncultured Clostridia bacterium | reverse complement strand
GCGCTGGAAAAGTCGATCACGACGTCGACGGGCTCGCCGACCTTGCCGAAGCCGCCGTACACGGGCACGCCGCAGAACTCGGTATCCTGCAGGTCGACCCCGCAGGTGCAGCGCGTTTCCGCCTCTGCCCGGCACAGTTCGAGTACGTTGCGGCCCATGTGGCCGCAGATGCCGCTGATGAGGATGTTTACCATGTTTCGTTCTCCTGAATATCGCCCGCTCGCGGGAAGCACCCCGCGCGCGGCGCGGGGTGCGATGGTTCCGTTTATGCGATGACGTGCAGCCCGAATTGCGTCAGGATCTGCCGCATCTGTTCCTTGTGCGCCGGCTCGAGTTCGGTCAGCGGTGCGCGCGGCGCACCGCCTTCCAGGCCGATCATGTCGGCCGCGGCCTTGGCGGGGATGGGGTTCACTTCCAGAAACATCGCGTCGATCACGGGCAGCATGCGGTCCTGGACGGCGTTGGCCGAGGCGAGGTCGCCCGCCTGCACGAAGTCGTAGAGCTGCTTCGTTTCCCGCGGGATGATGTTGGACGCGACGGAGATCAGCCCCGCGCCGCCGACGGCGAGGATGGGCAGGTTGAGGTTGTCGTCGCCCGAATACAGGTCGCATTTGCCGCGGATGCGCCGCGCCGTTTCGCAGATCTGTTCCATGTTGCCGCACGCCTCTTTCACGCCCGCGATGTTGGGCAGGGAGGCGATCTTTTCCATCGTGGCGGGCAGGATGTTCACGCCCGTGCGCGGCGGCACGTTGTAGCAGATGATGGGGATGTGCACCGCTTCGGCAATGGCGCGGTAATACTCGTAAATGCCGTTTTGCGTGCATTTGTTGTAGTAGGGGGTCACCACGAGCAGACCGTCTGCACCCAGCGCTTCCGCCTTTTTGCTCGCCTCGACGGCGTGCGCCGTGTTGTTGGAGCCGCTGCCGAACACGATTTTGGCGCGGCCGGCGACCTTCTGCACCGAAAAGCGCATCACTTCCTCTTTTTCCGCCTCGGTCATGGTGGCGGGTTCGCCTGTCGTGCCGAGGATGACGAGCGCGTCGGTGCCGTTTTCGATCTGAAAGTCGATCATTTTTCCGAACGCGCCGAAGTTGACAGTGCCGTCTTTGGCGAACGGGGTGATCATCGCCGTCGCCGTACCGCGAAAGAAACCGACCATAAAGAAACTCCCTCGATTTATGAAATATTCAGTATGCGGGGTCATCGGCCCGCCGGGGCCGTGGTTGCATGCAGAGCGCGCCGCTGCGGGCGCGGCTTGCAAAGAGCGCCTTACAGATAATTTTTCGCCGCCAGCAGTTCCGCCATCAGCACGGCGCCGCCCGCCGCGCCGCGCAGGGTGTTGTGCGACAGGCAGACGAATTTGTAGTCGAACAGGATGTCTTCGCGCAGGCGGCCGACGGAAACGGCCATGCCGTTTTCGAGCATGCGGTCGAGTTTGGCCTGCGGGCGGTCGTTTTCCGCAAAATAGTGTAAAAACTGCTTGGGCGCGGAGGGCAGCTGCAGCCGCTGCGGCTCGCCCGAAAACTCTGCCCACGCCCGGAGGATCTCCTCTTTGGAGGGCTTGTTTTCAAAGGAGACGAACACCGCCGCCGTATGCCCGTCGGATACGGGCACGCGCAGGCACTGCGCCGTGATCTTCGGGCCTTGGGCGTTCACGATCCTGTCGCCTTCGATGCGCCCCCAGATCTTGAGGGGTTCGAGTTCGGATTTTTCTTCTTCGCCGCCGATGTAGGGGATCACGTTGTCGAGGATCTCGGGCATGCGGTCAAAGGTCTTGCCCGCCCCGCTGATCGCCTGGTAGGTACACACGGCCGCGCACTTCACGCCGTACTTTTGCAGCGGGTGCAGGGCGGGCACGTAGCTTTGCAGCGAGCAGTTGCTCTTGACGGCGATGAAGCCGCGTCTGGTGCCCAGGCGCTTTTTCTGCGCCGCGATGATCTCCGCGTGTTCCGGGTTGATCTCGGGGATGATCATGGGCACGTCGGGCGTGCCGCGGTGCGCCGAATTGTTGGAGATGACGGGCACCTCCGCCCTGGCGTACTTTTCTTCGAGGGCGCGGATCTCTTCCTTTTTCATGTTCACCGCGCAGAAGACGAAGTCGACGGCGGCGGCGATCTTTTCGACGTCTGCCTCCGCGTCGCACACGACCATGTCTCTGTATCCGGCGGGGATGGGGGAGGGCATCGCCCAGCGCCCGGCGACGGCGTCTTCGTAGCGCTTGCCCGCCGAAGAGGGGGACGCCGCGAGGACCTTTACATGGAACCAGGGGTGGTTTTCGAGCAGCAGCAGGAAGCGCTGGCCGACCATGCCCGTTGCGCCGATGACGGCTACGTTGTAATTTTTCATAAACGTACTCCTGAAATTTGATGACGGTATAAACAATGCCGCGGGCGGGGCCGAAAAAAGCGGCGCCGCAAAACGGCACCGCGCGCAGAAACAAAAAAAGCCGCGGGCGCCGCCTTCCGCAACATCCGGAAAGCCGAAACGCCGACAATAGTTCTCCACGCAGGCGGTGACAGTCGCCCGGGTATTCTCCCGTGCGCCCGGCGGCGGCAGGGCGGTCCCTTGCCGTGCCTCGGCGGGGATGCCCTTTTCCGTGCGCCCGGGAGACCGCTCCCGCAGCCGGCGCCGGTACTTATGCTCGCCCGCTCCTCTATGCAGCATATGAATTTTATCACACGGCCGCGCAAATGTCAAAGACTTTTTTTGTTCGGGCCGTATAAAATCATTGAAAAATTTTGCCGTTTGCGCTATAATAAGTCATAACCGTCGCGCCGGGCGGCGCTTTGCCCGCCGGACGCGGCAACTTCACGGAGGCTGTATGGCACAACAAGGCGAAAAGAAAGGCTTCATCGCCCGCATGCTGGAGGGGAAGGAGCGCGACGAGGATTACGCGCGCAGCACGCTCCCCACCAACCGCTGGGCGCTCTTCTGGGATATATTCAAGGGCCGGTTTTCCAAGATCGTCATCGTCAACCTGCTGATGCTCGTCTTCTGCCTGCCCCTCATCGTGCTCTATTTTATACGTTCCGCGTATATGAGCGCGCAGGAAATGCTCATGCCCTTCTCGGGCTGGGTGGGCACGGGTTACCCCGCCGCGCCCGACCTTCTGGGCCTTTCCGAACAGGTCACCCTTTCGACCAACATGCTGTTCGGCGCGCTGATGATCGTCGGCGCGATCATCGCCGCGGTCGGCATTTCGGGCGGCATCTACGTCATCCGCAACATGGTGTGGACGGAGGGCATCTTCGTCGCCAACGACTTCTGGCGGGGCATCAAGATCAACTTCGTCGTCGTGCTGCAGTCCACCGTGTTTTACGGCGTCTGCCTGTACCTGTTCACCCTTTCCATCAACTGGGCGGCCTGGGCGATCACCGTCGGGGCGGGGAACAGCGTGCTTCTGACCATCTCCACAGCCATCGCGTACGTGGCCATCGTCATCCTCACGATCATGTATCTGTGGATGCTTTCGATGGGCGCCAACTATAAACTGAAGTTTTTCCGCCTGCTGAAGAACTCTTTCCTGATGACCTTCGGCATGATCTTCCAGAATATCTTCTTCATCATCCTGATGGCCATCCCGGCGATCCTGCTGCTGCTGGGGTCCTTCTTCACGATGATCGGCGCGATCATCTTCATCCTGTTCGGCGTTTCGTACATGCTGCTGGTGTGGATGGACTACTCGCAGTGGGTGTTCGATAAATTTTTCGAATCCAAACGCGAGGGCGGCAAAGTCAACCGCGGCATCTACGCCAAGGTCGGCAAGGGCGGCGAGCAGAGCAAGGCCGTGCAGCAGTACGCCAGCGAGCTCGAGGCGGCGTCCAAGATCAAATCCGATCTGGCTTCCCGCCCCATCAAGCCCATCACGGACGACCTGAAAGTGTACGAACTGCCCGAGACCTTCGCGCGCGACGATCTGAAAAAGCTGCGCGAATACACACAGCGCATCGCCGAGGACACGCGGCAGTACGCGGAAGAACACAAGAACGACGAGCGTTACGTCGTGTACAACGCCCGCTTCGAAGAGCCCGAAGAGGCGCCCGACGAAAAGGACAAGAAGAAGGGCAGGAAGGGCAAAAAGGAAAACCGGGGCGCCAGACAAGAGGACGGAAACAAGAGCGATGAATAGCGCCTATTCTTCGCTCGCCGACTGGTTCGAATATCTCAATGCAGACTGCGACTATGAACAATGGTCGCAGTCCTTGTATGAGCGGCTGTGCGCCGAGGGCGTGACGGCGGGCGCGGGGCTGGACATCGGCTGCGGCAGCGGCGCCTTCACGCGGGCGTTCGCGCGGCGCGGCTTTGCGATGACCGGTTACGACGTGAGCGAAGAGATGCTCGCCAAGGCCTCGCGGCTGAGCGCCGAAGAGGGCGTGTTTCCGCAGTACGTATGCGCGGACGCGCGCAAGATCCGGGTGATCGGCGGCAGAAAGGCGGACTTTGCGCTGTGCGTCAACGACTGCCTCAATTACATCCCCCCGCGGGACGTGCCCGCCTTTTTCCGGCGCGTGGCGGCCTGCCTGCGCCGCGGCGGGGCGTTCCTGTTCGACGTTTCCTCCGCCAAAAAACTGCGGGAGACGATCGGGAACAACGCCTTTTGCGAGGACCGCGACGAAGTGGCGTGGATGTGGTTCAACCGCCTCTGCGAAGACCGCGTGGAGATGGACGTGACGCTGTTCGCGCGCGAGGCGGACGGAAGGTTTCGCCGCGGCGACGAGCACCACGTGCAGTACATCCACGAGGATGCCGCGCTGCTGGCGGCGGCGGAAGGGGCCGGGTTTGCAATCCGCTCCGTCGGCGGTTCGTATGCGGCGGGCGCGGAGCCGGCCGACGCGCGCGTCAACGTGTGCTGTGTGCGCCGATAGCGGCGCCGGGAGTTGTTTATGGAAAAGAAAGACGTGATCCTGCGCGGGCTGATCTGCGGCGGCGAAGTGTCGCTCGCCGTGGCCGACACGACGCAGCTGGTGAACGAGGCCATCCGCATCCACGGGCTTTCCGCCCTTTCGGCGGCGGCGCTGGGGCGCACGCTCACCGTGGCGGCGTACATGTGTTCTTCCCTCAAAGAGGAGCGCGGGGCGCTGTCGGTGACGATCAAAGGCAACGGCGTGGGCGGGAGCATTTCCGTCAGCGGAGACGCGGCCCTGCACATGCGCGGCTACATCGACGAGCCGCACGCCGAACTTCCGCCCAACGCGGCGGGCAAACTCGACGTGGGCGGGTGCGTCGGGCGCGAGGGCACCCTCACCGTGGTGCGCGACGACGGCGAAAACCGCCCCTTCGTGGGGACGACCGAGCTGGTCAGCGGCGAGATCGGCGAGGACTTCGCCGCCTATTTTGCGTACAGCGAACAGCTGCCCACCGCCATCGCCGTGGGGGTGAAGATCGGGACGGACGGCCGTTGCCTCGGCGCGGGCGGCGTGTTCATGCAGCCCATGCCCGGCGCGGGCGAGGAGAGCATCCGCTACGTCGAACAGACCATCGGAAAGTTTTCCGCGGTCAGCTCGATGCTGGAGCGCGAAACGGCCGGACAGCTCGCCTCCGAACAGTTCGGCGAGGTACATTTTTACACGAGATATCCCGAATATAAGTGCAATTGCAGCAGAAATTATATAGAGGGTCTGCTTGCGGCGATGGGCGAGGACGAGCTGCGCTCCATCCTCGCCGAAGAGGGAAAGATCGACGTGCACTGCCATTACTGCAATACCGATTACGAATTCGGCCCGCAGGACGTGGAGGCGTTGCTCCGTTCCCGCGCCCGCGGCGGACGGCGAGGTACGGATGGATAAAAAAGGAACGATACGATTCGACCTGAGCGCGGACAAGCTGCTCGACTTTGCCGAAGCCAAGCTCGACGCGGGCGAAAACGTGGCGGCGCTGCGCTTTCTGCACAAGTCGCTCGAACTGTATGGCGACGCGCCCGACGAATACGCCGACCTTGCGGACGCGTACGAGGCGATGGAACTGTACGAACAGGCGATCAACTGCTGGTTCCGCTACCTCGACGTGTGCGAGGAGGACGAGGCCGTCGACGCCTACGAAGGGCTGGCCGCCTGCTATTACAACCTCGGGAACGAGCCGCAGGCGTCGCATTATTATACGCGGATGCTGCACGACAAGTTCGTCACGCCCGCCAACAACATCGAGATGGGCGAGCTGTTCGACAAGCCGCCCGCGCGGCCGCTGCGCATCGCCTGGCCGCCCGAGAGCGCCGATTACTCGGCGGAGATCGACGCGGGGCTGAAAGCGCTCAAAAACGGCGAATACGCCGCCGCGGAAGAGAAGTTTTCGGCCATCCACCCGCGGTCGGAATACCGCGTGCCCGCGCTCAATTACCTGGCGGTGTGCTATCTGCTCGAGGGGAAGAACGAACAGGCCGAGGGCGCGTGCCGCGAACTGCTGGAACGCGCGCCCGACAACGTGCAGGCGCTGGCGACCTATGCCGCCGTGCTCACCGAGCAGGGGCGGACGGAAGAGAGCCGCGCCGTCGCCGGGCGCCTGGCTGAGATCTCTACAGAAAACGCCGACGAGCTGTACAAGATCGCGACGGTCTGCTGTGAAAACGGCCTGTACCGCACCGCGTACGAACATTTCTGCAAACTCGAAACGATGGTCCGCTACGACCAGACGCTTCTGTATTTCAAGGCGGTCGCCGCCTTCCGCTGCGGCGAGGTCAAAGAGAGCTGCGCGGCGTTGGGGAAAATTCTTGACATCTATCCCTCGTCGGCGGTCGCGCGCTATTATTTCCGCGAGATCCGCCGCTTTGCCGAAGAGGGCGGAACTCCGCCCGAGACCAGCTTTTTTTACCGCGTTCCCGCCGCCGAGCGGGCGGACCGGGTGCGCTTTCTGCAGGCGCTGCGCGGGCTGCGCGCCGCCGAACTGGAGGCGTACTGCCGCGCCGCGGACGTGACCGAACTGCTCGAATGGTGCTTCGACGAGGCGGACGGGCAGGACGCGGAACTGCAGCTGCTGGGCGCCGCGGTCGCCGCGCGCGGAAACGTCGAAGCGTTTCTGCGCGCCCTGCTGCTCGACAGCACCGTCAACGACATCGTCAAGGTCGAAACGGTGCGCATGATGTGCGGGCGCAACCGCGATTTCGAATACGGAATCGTGTTGGCCGACAGCTACCGGGTCGCCGCCTTTAACCGCCTGGAGATCGGCCGCGCGGCGCGCAAGCACTTTGTGGCGGCTTACGCGCTCTGTTTTGCGCGGTTCGCGCTGCTGGGCGAAGGGGACGGCGAGGAATACCGCGCGGCGGCGCAGGCGCTCTACGCCGCCCTGCACGAAGCGGGCGAACTGCGCCTGGCGGCGGACGAATCCGCCCTGGCCTGCGCCGTGTATTTGTCGGTGACGGGGGCGGGGCTGAAAAAAGCGCGCGGCGCGCTGCGCATGCTCGAAGCGGACGCGGGGTCGGTCGCCGCCGTTCTGGGCGCCGTGCGGCGGGCGCGCGCGTCGGCCGAGGCGGCCGCAGCCGACGCGTCGGAGAGCGCGCCGGAAGAGGACTCGGGCGGGGAGACCGCGGCGGAAAGCGCTCCCGCGCGGGAGAGCGCCGCGGAACAGCCCCCCGAAGAAAAGACCGGGGAGGATATTTCCGGACAGGGAAACACACCCGAAAGGGACGCGCAGGGCCGTGCGGACGGGCACGGGGAGGACGACGATGAAACTGATTGATTTCGACGAAAAATTCAACGCGCGCATGGCGCGGGAGATCGAGCGCCGCGCGGGCACCCGCACCGAAGAGGAGTGGGAAAACGAGATCGCCGCGCAGTACGCCCGGTTCGGGCAGACGCCGCTCAAAGAGCTGAACGGGCAGACGCCGCGGCAGTATTTTGCGCAGATGAGCGACGAACAGCTCGTCGAGACGCTCAAAGAATACCTGCTGCAGGACGTTTCCGTGCCAGATTTCCTCTGCGAGGAGCTGGAAGGCCGCGCGGCGTCGCCCGCGATCCTCGCCCTGCTGTCGCAGACGGACGAAGAGCTCGTGCTCTATGCGCTCAACGTCATCGGAGACGATCCCCGCGCCCTCGGCCGCTACGCCGAGATGCTCGGGGAAGAGGCGTACGACGAGCACGTCAAAGACGCGATCGCCGACCTGCTGAAAGGCCGCGCCGACGACGTGACCGAGCTGATGCTCGCCCTGCTCGGCACCGAAAACGAGGCGTACGCGCTGGAAGTGCTTTCGGGCACCCGCCGCCGCGACGAGCGCGTTTTCCGCGCCCTGACGGACGCCTTCCTGGGAGCGGACGAAGAGTCGTTCCCGCTGTATGCGGGCTACCTGGCCGCCTACGGCGACGAGCGCGCCCTGCCGCAGCTTCTGGCCGCCATCGAGCGCGAAGACATCGGGTTCGTCGCCTTTCAGGAGCTGAAATTCGCCATCGAGGCGCTGGGCGGCGCCTACGACAAGGAGCGCGATTTTTCGGCGGACGAATCGTACAAAAAGATCATGGAAGCGGGCGCCGGGACGGACATTTTCGGCGGCGGCCGCCGATAAAGCGTTCCGCGCGGACGGGCGCGGAATACCTCTGACGGTGCGAGGCGCCGCCTTTTCGGGCGGCGCTTCCGGTTTTTTTCGGGGCGTGACCGGCGGAAATTTTCGCCTGCCTATTGACAAATCGCCCGTTTTGCGGTTTAATAGAAGGAGAAGAAAGCAGCATCGCGCAAAGGGGGAAAACGAAATGGTCATCACGGTCAGCCGCCAGTTCGGCAGCGGCGGAAGGGAATTCGGCATCAAACTCGCAAAGGAGCTGAACATCCCGTTTTACGACAAAGACCTCATCTCCATGGCGGCGGAAGACAGCAACATGTCTGCCGAGTTCATGAAACAGTACGAGGAGAGCGCGCCGGGCTTTTTTTCGCGCTCGCTCTATTCGTATTACCAGATGCCCATGAATGACCGCATCTTCATCGCGCAGGCCAACCTCATCAAAAAACTGGCCGACGCGGGGCCGTGCGTCATCGTGGGGCGGTGTTCGGACGCCATCCTGGAAAACAGCGTCCGCATCTTCGTATACGCGCCCCTGGCGGTGCGCGTGCAGCGCAAGCTGGCGATGGAGACGGGCGTGCCGCCCGAAAAGATGGAAGCGCACGTGAAGGCGACGGATAAAAAGCGGCAGAAATATTACCACTATTACTGCGGCAAAAAGTGGGGCATGGCCGAAAACCACGACCTGTGCATGGACAGCGGCAAGGTGGGGGTGGACGGCTGCGTCGAGTGCGCCCTGGCGTACATCCGCCGTCTGCCGGCGAAGGAATCGTAAAAAAGGACCGTTCCGCCGTACGGCGGAACGGGGGCGGCCGCGCGCGATCGGGCGCGCGGCCGTTTTTGTTTGACAGAGCGCTTTCTCCGCTTTATAATAGTCCGGAAAAGAAGGCGCGAGAGGGCGGGTACATGGAAAAGCAGAAGACGGTCGTGGTCGGGATGAGCGGCGGGGTGGACAGCTCTGTGGCGGCCCTGCTGCTGAAAGAGCAGGGCTACAACGTGATCGGGCTGTATATGGTCAATTGGGAAGAACAGGGCGAAAACGGCTGCTGCACCGCCGAAGAGGACTTTGAAGACGTCAGGCGCGTCTGCAACAAGATCGGCATCCCGTACTTTACCGTCAATTTCGCCAAACAGTATTACGAGCGCGTGTTCGAATACTTTTTGGCGGAGTACCGCCGCGGCCGCACGCCCAACCCCGACGTGCTTTGCAACCGCGAGATCAAGTTCGGGCCGTTCCGCGATTATGCGCTCGCGCTCGGCGCCGACGGCATCGCCACGGGGCATTACTGCGGCATCCGCCACGAGGGCGGGCGGCACGAACTGCTCAAGGCGGCGGACGAAAACAAAGACCAGACCTATTTTCTGTGCCAGGTCACCCAGCCGCAGCTGGAGGGTGTGCTCTTCCCGCTCGGAGCGCTGCGCAAGCCGCAGGTGCGCGCCCTGGCCGAAAAAGTCGGCCTTTCCACCGCCAAAAAACGGGACAGCACGGGCATCTGCTTCATCGGCGAACGCAATTTCCGCAACTTTCTGCGCACCTATCTTCCCGCGCAGCCGGGGCCCATCCGCACGCGCGACGGCAAGACGGTGGGCGAGCACATCGGGCTGATGTATTACACCCTCGGCCAGCGCAAGGGGCTGGGCGTCGGCGGGCAGCGCGGCGAGGCCGAAGGCGGGCGCTGGTTCGTCGTCGAAAAAGACCTCGAAAACAACGTGCTGTACGTTTCGCACGGAGACGAGAGCGAGCTGTATTCGCGCGCCTGCGAGGTGTCCGGCATCAACTGGATCCCCGCGCCGCCCGAAGCGAAGGAGTTTGCCTGTACCGCCAAATTCCGCTACCGCCAGAAGGAGCAGGGGGTGCGCGTGTTCTGCTTGGGTACGGGCGCGCGCATCGAATTCGACGAGCCGCAGCGCGCCGTCACGCCCGGCCAGTACGCGGTGCTGTACAGCGGCGAACGCTGCCTGGGCGGCGGCGTGATCGAGAGCACCGAACGGTAAAACGGCGGCGGACCCTTTATGGGCTGCAGGCCCTCGGTAAAACGGAATGAACGCCCTCCGCGTGGACGCGGGAGGCAAAAAGAAACGGGCGCGGCCGAAAATGCCGAGCCCGTTGGATTTTGGGTGTTTTTGGTTTCCGGCTCGGCCGGAAACGCCGGTTCAGCCGATCTTTTTGGCGATCGTGCCCTTGAAGAAGCAGACGACGGCGCCGAGCACGGCGAACACGCCGCCCAGGATGGGCCCGATGGCCAGTTTGGCGCCGTTGTTGCCGATGATCGAACCGAGGCTGTCGCCTTCGCCGATGCCGAGGTAAGCCGTCAGGGAGAACAGGAATACCGCGCCGACCACGAAACAAGCCGTCGTGATGATCTTGGTGAGCAGGCCGTTGCCCGTGATCAGGGACAGGATGCCGCCCGCCAGGGGCAGGAGGAACCCGAGAAAGATCATGATGTTGAAGGACCAGACGGTGACGTCGGTGACGACCAGATCCTGTTTATAACCGAATGCGAGCTGGGCGCCCGTATAGCCGATGGATTCGCCGCCGATCTCCCCGTAGCTGATCGCTTGCAGGAACATCATGCAAAAGGCCGCGATACCCAGCACGCATGCGATGGCGCCGGGGATAAAGTATCTGAGTTTCTTTTTTGCCATAATGACCTCCATATGGAATCGTTAACTTAATTCTATCACACGTTGAACAAAAAAGCAACCTTTTTCTCAAAAAACATTGACAGGGTTTCCGGCGCGCTGTATACTGGCCGTATGAACAAGGAACGGCTGTTTGCCCTGGTGCGAGGGCTGGAAGGGGCGGCGCTCGACTGCCCGTTTGAAGACGATTTTGAAACGACGGTGTTCCGCCACGCCGCCGACCGGCGCTGGTTCGGGATATATCTGGCGGTGCCCAAACGGTATTTCGGCGAAGGGGAGGGGAGCGAGTTCGCCCTCAACCTCAAATGCCCGCCCGAACTCGCCGCCGTGCTGGCGGAAAGCGTGCCGGGGATCTTCCCCGCCTACCACATGAACAAGCGGCACTGGATCACCGTGCGGCCCGCCCGCGTGCCCGACGAGGAGGTCGAAAAACTGCTGCGGCTGAGCTACGACCTGACCCTGCGCCGGAGGGCGGCTCCGCGCCCGTGCGAACAGAAAGGAGAAGGTCCCGCGCCGGCCGGCGGCGGGGATTGTACATAAAAACAAAAACCCCGCCTCCGCGTTGTGCGGAGGCGGGGAGCTTTTTCGCCGCGTCAGCGGACGAGGTTGCTGTAATTGTAGATCTTTTCGAGCAGGCCGTCCGAAATGATGTTGCGGTACCTTCCCATGAACACGAAGATCTTGGTGAAGAACTCGCGGTTGTCTTCGCCCACGCGGTACACGGGCAGACGGCGGTTTTCGCCGTACACGCGCGAGATGAACAGGCGCGTGAATTCGTCGCGCTCGGCGGGGGTCAGCCCGTTGATGAACGCGTCGGGCACGTATCCGCCCGAAGCGCCGTAATAATCGGGGGCGGCGTACGGCTGCTGCGGGTAGGGCTGCTGCGGCGCCTGCGGCGCGTAAGGCTGCCCGTAGGGCTGGTGCTGCGCGTACGTCTGGGCATAGGGCGGCGGCGTCTGCGGAGGCGTCTGCTGCGCGTAGCCGTAGGCGGGCGCTTCTTCCTGCGCGCTCTGCCGCTGTTCGTAATCCGCATAGTCGCGGTTGAACGTGCCGTCGTGTTTGACCTGGTCGAAATCGAAAGGCTTTTCTTCTTCCGCGCTTTCCTGTGCGGGCTGGTCGCGGATGATGCTGTCGTAATCGTTTTCCGGCGCGGCGCCGAGGTCGTCGATGGAGATCTGCGCGGCCTCTTCGAAGGCTTTGTTCGCCGTGGCGGCTTCCGCCGAGGGCGCCGGCTCGGGCGCGGGTTCGGCGACGGGCGCGGCGGGTTCTGCCGCGGGTTCTGCCGCAGGCGCGGCGGCGCCGGTGAACATCATCTGGTTGTCGCTGTTGAACACGCCGTAGGGGAATACGGGTTCTTCGGCGGCGTCTTCCGCCTCTTCCTGCGCTTCCTGCCGTCTGGCCTTTTTCACGTGCAGGACGACCGCCACGACGATCGCATAGATCAGCTGCACTAGCGAAACGCCGACCGCGCCGAGCGTGCCGAGGTACTGCGTCGAGAACAGATTGCCGAACGAATCGATCAGGCCGAGCAGCACCGCCGCCACGACGGCGAGCAGGAACATATATACCGCGCGGATGACGTCGAGCACGCCGGTGCGGGGCAGCATCAGCGTGAACGCCGCGAGCAGGATGTTGGCCAGCACCGACCAGGCGAGGACGCGGAACACGATCTCGGCGACGCCCGCCACCGTGCCTTCGCCCAGCTCTACGCCGTAAAGAAGGGCGCCGAAGTTCGCGTCGCCCGCGAACACGCGCGTCGCGAAGGCCAGATAGCCGCCCGCGAGCACGGCAAAGATCAGTTTGACGACCGCAAAGCCCTTATAGGCGGTGAAGCTGAGCACGATGACGCTCAGAACGCCCCACGCCGCCATGATGGTGGTCGAGTTCAGGGCGACAAAAGTCGAATCCGAAAGAAGGATGTCCGAAAACGAAAGGCCGCCCTGTTTGAGCGCAAAGATGAAGAAGGCGGCTGCCAGGGCGCAGACGAAAGCCTTGCAGAAGTTGAGGCCCAGTGCGGCCGGACGCCTGGTGAAGAAGGCGGCGACCGTGCAGGCGAGCAGCACTGCATACGCGCCGACAAATACGCCCAGAGCCGCTTTCGTCAGGGTCGGGCCTGCGAATTGCCCTTTGAACAGGTCGAGGACCAGAGACCACAGTGCCGCGTCGTGGCCGGCCGTATCCGGCACGAACAGCAGCGCGACAAACCCGGCAAAAATGATCAGCGAAAGGACGATCTGCAGGATCTTGCCTTCGCGCTTGGCGCCGGTTGCCGCATTTTCGGTGTTAGCCATAGCGATGTACTCCTTGTGTATTGGTGGTGGCGTGCCGCGTGTTGCGGCGAGCCCGGCCGCGCAGGCGGCGCGCGCCTTC
>CALVHP010000003.1 GCA_944328405.1 uncultured Clostridia bacterium | reverse complement strand
CTTGTGACGGTAGCGGGCAAACTGACGCTTTCCAGCGCGGGCATGTCATTGAAATTTTCGTTGCCGATGGTCGTGAGGTTGGTCGCTTCGGAGAAGTCGATCGTCTTCACGTTGGCAAGGCTGGGCCATTTGGCGGCGTCAAACGCACCATTGCCGATGCCGGTGACATCTACGCCGAGGATGGCGGCGGGGATGGTGAGCGTATCGAACAGGCCGCCGGTGTAGCCGGTGATCATGCCGGTGCCGGGGTCAAACTGGAATGCCGACAGGTGCTCCTGCAATTCTGCAGATTCTGCCGCGTACTGGTCTTCGTAGTCGTACCCGAAGGAGACCGTTGCCGCCTGCAAAATAGCGCGGTATTCTTCGGCCGTTATAGTGTTATCCCCTTCGACGGCCGCGACAAGGGCGTTCCACTGCTCTTGGGTGCCTTCGTACTTAACGGCGAGGCCTTCCGCCACTGTAAAGAAAGAGATCAAATTGTCCAGCCCCGTGAAGGATTCCGGAATGATGATGGTTTCAAGTGCGGGAGCGGTGCTTTCCAGCCCGGAGAAGCCGGCATCGTCTTCGCCGAAATCGACCGTGCCGCGGGGGATGCTGAATTCGGTAAGAGCCAGGCAATCAACCACGGGCCCACGGCCGAATTCGACCGCCTTGGGCAGGCGCAGAGTTTCGAGCGCGTGCAGATCCCAGGCGAACCAGTCGCCGATCTTCGTGACGGTGTCGGGTATGTACAGATAGGTAACGGTTTTCAGCCAATCGTTGACGCCCGCGGCGGCTCCCGTGTTCGACGAGTCAAACACGCTGCCCGCGATCTCGACGACGGGTTTGCCCTCGACGTAGGCGGGAACAATGATCTCGTCGGAATCGACGGCCGCCTGGAAGCCGGAAAGGATCCAGCCGTTGCCGTCGTCGGTGGCGGTGAAGTTCATGTTTTCATCCACGGGGATGACGCACTGCAGATGGTCAAGCCCGTCGCAGGAATAGTGCCCTTCGATCCCGCAGGAAGAAACGACGTGATCCGAAGCCGTGGTGCCAGCTGCCGCGCATTCTTCGCAGTGGCTGCCGCAGGCGTAAACTTCCCCTACATGGTTGGTCGGGTCTTTGCCGAGGTTTTCCGTATAGCGATCGCCGCAATGGGAGCACTCGTAAAGAATTTGCCCGTCGCGTACGCAGGTGGCCGTAATCTCCTGCGCCACCTGATAGTCGTGATCGGCGAACATAGGGAGCGTTTGCTCCTCTTTGTAGCCGCAGACGGTGCAGGTGCGTTCCTGCTTGCCGTCCTGCGTGCAGGTCTGCTCGGTGATCGTGACCCAGTTGCCGAACGTGTGGGCGGCGCGGCCGCTGACCTCAGACGTGTGTTCGCATGTCGCGGCGTGCCAGTGGTTGTCTTCGTCGTACGTCCAGGTTTCGGCAAAGGTGTGGGTGTGCGTGCTGCCGTCACCGCCGCCAGTGCCGTCGCCGCAGCCGACGAACAGACCGAGAGCCATCACCAAAGACAGCAATACTGCCAATGTCTTTTTCATTCTCCTTTTGATCCTCCCTTTTTTATTTATTGTAATCTTAAAGCCCATAGGCTTTAAGTTGCTGCCCGGATGCACGGCCCGCGGTTTGCCGGCGCAGATACGGCGCCCGGCACCGCCCTTTCGCTTTGCCGCCGCCCTGCCGGCGGCCGGGGCGCTTTTGCCGCTAAATACCTTTTGCGTTTTTTCAAAAAAACGCAAAAGCGGCGCGCCGCTTTTTGGCCCGACGAAAAAGAACGGATTTACTCAGTTTGGTTACTGCGTAACCACAGCAGAACCGCTTCGTTTACGCCCTTAACCGGTTACAGTATAGCACGAAAATCGGGCAATGTCAATAGCCGAAGCAAAAAAATTCGACATCAATTGTGAAATTTTCGTAATATTTGTGTAATTTTTTCGCCATTTGTGGAAAAATGCGGCGAATTTTTTACGAAATTCAACGCACTTCTGCATGCTTTTCCGACAAATTGCCCGCCTGTTGCGGCGGGCATTAGTTACGGTAACTAAATTGTGGCGAAATGCGCGAATATTCCGCTTCCTCCGGGCGGCTCCCCTCATCCGTCACTGCGTGACACCTTCCCCCCGAGGGGAAGGAATCAATAAAGGGACGCGCCCAAGGGGAAGCGCGGTTTTTTTGTTCCCGGCAGGCGGGGAAGAAATCCTCTCCCTCCCCCAAACAGAAAAAAGGGACGGGCGCGTCAGCCCTGTTTTTGGGCGGCGAGGTCAGCCAAAGCCTTTTCGTGCGCGGCGCGCTGTTCTTCGTACAGAGAATCGGGGTAAGACGGCGTAGGATAGCGCGAAACGGGGTTTTGGGAAAAGTCGTTGCCGGGGCGGAACACGCTGGCGTCGTCGTCGCGGCAGCGGGCGCGCACGGCCGGGTCGCGGAAATCGGGTATAGCGACGGGCACGCCGCCGCGCACGGACGAGATGTGCGCAAAATGGCCCACAAAGTGCATGTCGAGCGCTTCAAACAGGCCGATGCCGTCGTCCTCTTCGCCGCGGACGGCGCGCAGAAAGCTGCGCATGGTGAAAAAGTCGCTTCCGCCGTGGCCGTAGGTCTCGGCCAGGTCGGAAAGCTCGTCGCCCGGGGTGTAGGTCTTGTAGGCCTCGCCGGTCACGCCGTCTAAACTGATACTGACTTCGTCGGTACCCTTGCCGATGCCCTCGCGGCCGCTTTCGAACTTGCCCTTGCTGCCGTACATGCAGTACCACACCGAATTGCGGCTGGGCGCGATGCCGTGCAGGCTTTTGAGCAGGCCGCCGTTTTCGAGGGTGACCATTTCCACCGCGAAGGGCGTGGCCGAACAGCCCATGCGCGAAGTTTTGGCGTTGTACGGAACCTCGAACCCGGTCACCGATACGGGGCGCAGCCCCGTGGCGTGCAGGACGGGGCCGCAGGAATGGGTGCTGTAATAAAACGCGTCCATGCGGTTGCGCCAATGGTCGCGGCTGAAACGGGTCAGTTCGCCCCAACCGCCCTCGCAGTTGTGCATGTACTCCCCTTCCGCGTATTCGAAGTCGCCCAATTCGCCGCTGCGGAACAGGCGCGTCATCTCGCGCGTCGCGCGGGAAAAGCAATAGTTTTCGGCGTAGCGGTACACTTTGCCGCTCGCCTCGACGGCGTCTGCCAGCAGCGCCGCCTCGCGCAGGGTGGCCACGGGAAGCACCTCGCTGAGGACGTGCAGGCCGCCGTTTAAGCAACGGACGGCGAAGGGCGCATGCTCGTTGGCATAGTTGGCGAGCACGACCGCCTCGATCCCGCAGGAGAGAAATTTGTCGAAATCGTCGTAAAGGGCGACGGAGCAGCCCTTTTCCGCAAAAAACGTCTTCAGGGACGCGAGCACTTCGCCGTTGAAATCGCAGACGGCGGCAAGCTCGCATTCGTCCGACTTTACGGCGTATTCCATCATCGTTTTGCCGCGGGAACCGCCCAAAACCCCGACTTTGATCTTACGCATTGTTCATTCTCCTTTTCTGAACGCACGCGGTTTAACATGGCCGCCGGATA
>CALVHP010000002.1 GCA_944328405.1 uncultured Clostridia bacterium | reverse complement strand
CCCTGCCGTGCGCGCTACCAAACTGCATGCACCTTAGACCCGATGAACTGTCCGCAAAGACAGCATATTATATTATACATGAATTTCGAAAAAAGTAAATCGTTTTTGCGCCCTTTCCCGAAAAATTTTCACCCGCGGAGGGCGGCGCCGCCGAAAACGCCCGCCGCACCGCCGCCCGCGGGCGCTCAACTGCGCGCCTGCAGCGAAGCCATCAGAAATTTCAGCCCTTCGAGCTGGTCGGCCAGCTTTTTCCCGATATCGGTATCGCGCACGAGCAGACGGTGGCGGCGCGTTTCGAAGACCGTCACTTCGGAATGGATGTCGCTGCGCTGTTCGATCGCCTTTTCGATGGAGTCGAACGGTTCATGGGCGCAAAGGCGCAGGCCGTGCGAATTGTAAATGAGCGTATAGCCGGCGATGCCCGTCTTTTCGTGGTACGCCTTGCAGAATCCGCCGTCGATGACGATGAGTTTGCCCTCCGCCTTGACGGGGTTTTCGCCCAGTTTGGTGCGCACGGGCACGTGCCCGTTGATGATGTGGCTGTATTTGCCCGCGATGCCGAAATCGCGCAGCACTTTTTCGCAGAACTCCTTTCGGTGGCAGTATACGTAATAGCTGTTGTCCTGCTCTTTGTGGAACTCCGGGTCGTCGATGTACAGCCGTTCAAACGTGGTGATTTTTTCGCGCCCGTACAGCGGCGAACAGCGGCCGCACCAGAGATACCAGAAGAAGTCTTCCGCCTCCTCGTCGTGCCCGCCCGCGTAAAAGGCGCGGTAAGCCCGGCGCACGAGAGATTCGCAGTGATCGAGCAGGTCGCGCCCTTCGTGTCCGCAGAAGTTCATGTAACTGCCGTCTTCGTTGAGGGGCACGCAGCCGTGGAAGATCAGATTGTCGTTGCAGATCTTATAGGCGGACCCGTTGCGGATGAAAAACGCCATGTGGCGGGACAGCTTTTCGCTGGTGCGGAAGGAACGCTTCAGCCCGTCGATGACCTCGCGCTCGGCGGCGGAAAAGCGGAGCGGGTCGGCAGGGTCGACCCCCGGGAAGGAAACGCTGTTGAGCCGGGCGCCGCAGAACTCCCCTTTCGCATAGTCGATGTTTTTCAGGATATCGCGGCTTTCCATACCATATTCGGGGCGGCGTTCGATGATCTTCCCTTCCGACTTGAGCTGCATTAAGAAGGCCGCCTTGCGCATGCGGGCGATGCGGCGCGCCTCGTCTCCGGCGCTTTCGGGCTTGCAGCCGACGGGAAGAAACCGCGCGTCGTCGTCCATCGCCGCGTCGGCATAGACGGATAGTTTGCGCAGCGAGATGCCGTACCCTTCTTCGAGCAGGTCGGCGTTGTCGTATTTGAGGGAAATATCGACGATGCTGAGCATGCACGCCTCGTTGCCGACATGCGCGCCCATCCACTGGATGTCGTGGTTGCCCCACTGCACGTCGGCATTGTGGTGGTTGATGAGAAGATCCATGATCTTGTCGGGATTTTCGCCGCGGTCGTACACGTCGCCCACGATGTGCAGCCAGTCGACGGCGAGCCGCTTGATCAGATCCGTGATCGCCAAAATCAGCGCTTCGGCGCGGCCGAGGTCGATGATGGAGGTGAAGATCTCTTCGTAATACGCCTCTTTGTCGAAGTCGTCGCGGTCCATGTTGATGCGCTCGTCGATGATGTAATCGAAGTATTTGGGCAGCGCCTTGCGCACCTTGCTGCGCGTGTACTTGGACGAGACCGAGCGGCAGACCTCGACGAGGCGGTGCAGCTGCACGAGGTACCAGTCCTTCTCGTCGGCGCCGGACGCCTTCTTTTCGGCGATGATGGCGGCGGGGTAATAGATGAGGGTGGCGAACTCGTCGCGCTCGCGCTTGGTCATCGACTGCGCGTACAGCCGTTCCACCTTTTCGCGGATGACCCCGGAACAGTTGTTCATGATGTGGCAGAACGCTTCGTATTCGCCGTGCAGATCGCTCATGAAGTGTTCCGTGCCCTTGGGAAGGCGCAGGATGGCCTCGATGTTGATATATTCGGTGGCCGCCGCCTGCACGGTCGGAAATTTTTCGGAAATGAGGCGCAGGTACTCCCGGTCGCGCCGGGCCGATTCGGTTGCGATGGTGTCGGGCATTCGTTTCCCCCTGGCGGCACGCAGAGCGCGCCGCTGCTTTTACAAATATTATACAACAAAACCCGCGGGTTGAAAAGGGTTTTTCCGAAAAAAACTGCCGCCGGACGCGTCCGCCCCGCGCGGGGCGGAAAAAAGGGCGCGCCCCGCGGGGAGCGCGCGCCTTGTTCGGTTTATTTTTCGGGAAAGACGACGTAGAACGTGCTACCCTTGCCGACCTCGCTCTCCACGCCGTACTCGAACCCGTGTTTGACGAGGATGGTCTTGACGATGGAAAGCCCCAGCCCGGTGCCGCGCACCGGCCGCTTGTGCGTTTCGGCCGAGCGGTAATAGCGGTCCCAGATGGTTTTGATCTCTTCGGGCGGGATGCCCTTGCCCGTATCCCTGACCCCGAGGCGGATGGTCCCCTGCCCCGTTTTGCGGAGCGATACGACGATCTTTTTGTCCTCGCCTGTGTAATTGACGGCGTTGCCGACCAGGTTGTACACGACCTGCTCCATCTTTTCTTCGTCGGCCTCGGTGTACAGCTCGTCTTCGATGTCGCGCTCGATGGTATAGCCCTGCGTTTCGGTCAGGTAATCGAACCGCTCGAGCACGGTGTGCACAAATTCGGACAGATTGAACACCTGCGTTTTGAGGACGTCCATCCCCGAACGGATCTTGGACAGGTTGAGAATGTCGTTGACCAGCGACGTCAGGCGGTCGGATTCGTCGATGATGACCTGCGTGTGCTTGGTGCGCTTTTCGGGATTGTCGCCGGAAATTTCCTGGATCATCGACGCATACGCCTTGATCATGGTCAGCGGCGTTTTCAGGTCGTGCGTGACGTTGGCGAGCACCTCTTTTTGCAGCTGGTCAGACTTGCCGATCTCGTCCTTCGCGTAGTCGAGCGTTTCGGCGAGGGCGTCCATCTCGGCGTAGGAAAATTCGCCCTTGAAGTTGACGGTAAAGTCGCCCGCCGCCATGCGGCGCGCGGCCTTCGTGATGCGGGTGATCGGCTTGGTCAGGACCATCGACAGCCATGCCGACACGATGAGCGCCAGAAATACGACGATGACGGAGATCATGACCAGCTGCACGCGCATCGTGCCCATAGCCGACTGCGCCAGCTGCGTGGAGTAACTTACGTACACATAGAGGTCGGAGATCCCCGTATCGGAAAGCGCGCCGTTTTCGATGCGCGCGGCGTAGGCGTAACAGTTGTCGCTGAGTTTGACGGAAACTTCGCGGTCCTTCATCCGCGAGCAGACGAGTTCAAAGGTCGATTCGTCCGGATAGCCCTCATCCGACCCGGACGAGGCAGAGTCGACCTCCTGCGCGCCAGTCGGGTACAGGATCTGCCCGTCGCCGTCCAGCAAAAAGACGGTCGCCGCCGTATTTTCATCCTGCATGCGCTCGATGTACACGTCCATCGCGCCGTTGCCGTCGGTGAGCGGCACGTTCCAGCTGACAAACTTGATGATCTCTTCCCCCATGCTGTGCAGCTCGTCCTCCGTCTCCTGTTGGAAGAAGACGCGCAGCAGCGTGGTCTGAAAGATCCAGGTCAGAAGAAGGATGAAAGCCGCAAAGATCAGAAACGACATCCACAATATGAAGTTGACGCTGTGAAGCCTGCGGAATTTTGTCATGCCTCGAATTTATACCCCAGCCCGCGCAGCGTGACGATGAATTTGCGGTACCCTTTCAGGCTGCTGCGGAGCATCTTGATGTGCGTGTCGACGGTGCGGTCGTCGCCGAAGAAGTCGAACCCCCACACATCGGAAAGGAGTTTTTCGCGCGAAAGCGCGATCCCGTTGTTTTTGACGAGATAGAAGAGAAGCTCGTATTCTTTGGGCGTGAGCTCGAGTTTTTCGCCGTCCACGTACACGTTGCGCCCGGCCATATCGATCTCCAGCCCTTCGAACTTGACGATCTCGCGCGAAGGGGGCGACCCGGCGCGGTGGCGCTTGGTGACCGCCGCGATGCGCGCCATCACTTCTTTGGGCGAGAACGGCTTGGTCACATAGTCGTCGGCGCCCACTTCGAAGCCGAACAGCTTGTCGTACTCTTCGCCGCGCGCCGAAAGCATGATGACGGGGATGTCCTTGGTCTTGCGGATCTCTTTGACCGCCGAAAAACCGTCCAGCCCCGGCATCATCACGTCCATCAGGATCAGGTCGTAATCGTTTTCCTTGCACATGCGCACCGCCTGCAGGCCGTCTTCCGCCTCATAGGCTTCGTTGCCCTCGAACTCGACGTATTCGCGCAGCACGTTGCGGATCATTTTTTCGTCGTCCACGATCAGGATTTTCATAGTCCCTCCTCCTCGTTCGTCGATACTCAAAGCGATTATACCCTACCAATATTATTATACAACCAAGACAATATGAAAGACAAGTGAAATTTACCGTCGATTTCAGAAAAAATACGAACAAATGTTTGACTTTTGGACCGAAAGAAGCTATACTGAGGGCAGACTGAGAGGGCCCGGGGGTGCGACGCGATCCGCCCCCGCCTGGGAGGAAAGCGGGATGATCGACGCCGAACGACTGAAAATTCTGACCGAAAGCGCGAAGTACGACGTTTCGTGCTCTTCGTCCGGCTCGGCGCGCGCCAATAAAAAGGGCGGCGTGGGCAACGCCAGCCCGGCCGGCATCTGCCACTCGTTCACGCCCGACGGGCGGTGCATTTCGCTGCTGAAGATCCTGCTGAGCAACCGCTGCGCCTACAACTGCCTGTACTGCCCCAACCGCGCCGACGCGGACGTGCCGCGGGCCTGCGCCACCCCCGACGAGATCTGCCAGCTCACGATCGCCTTCTACCGCCGCAACTACATCGAAGGGCTGTTCCTCTCTTCCGCGGTGGACGGTTCGCCCGACGCGACGATGGAGCGCATGCTCGAGACGGTGATCCGCCTGCGCAAGGTGTACAATTTCAACGGGTATATCCACCTCAAGGGCATCCCGCGCGCGGACCGGCTGCTGACCTCGCGCGCGGCGCGCTACGTCGACCGCATGAGCTACAACGTCGAACTGCCCTCCGAGGCGAGCCTGCGGCTGCTGGCGCCGCAAAAGAGCAAAGAGAGCGTGCTCCTGCCCATGAAGCAGCTGGCGCTCGAAAAGCGCGCGGACGCGGAGGACAAGGGAAAGCGCCGCCGCACCTTTCTGCCCGCCGGCCAGACGACGCAGATGATCGTTGGCGCCTCGCCCGAGACGGACGGGCGCATCCTGCGGCTGAGCGAGGCGATGTACCGCAAATTTTCGCTCAAGCGGGTGTACTATTCTTCGTACGTGCCCGTCGTGCGGCATGCCCTTCTGCCAGAAAAATGCACGGGGCTGCTGCGCGAACACCGGCTGTACCAGGCGGACTGGCTGCTGCGCTTTTACGGCTTTACCGCCGAAGAGATCGCCGGCGAGGGCGAAAACCTGCCCGAGGACTGCGACCCGAAATGCGCCTGGGCGCTCAAAAACATGCACCTGTTCCCCGTCGAGATCAACCGGGCGCCCCTCGAGATGCTGCTGCGCGTGCCGGGCATCGGCTCGCTCGGGGCCTACCGCATCCTGCAGGCGCGGCGCTACGCCGTGCTCGGTTTTGCCGACCTGGCCAAAATGCGCGTCGTCCTCAAGCGGGCGAAACACTTCATCACCTGCGACGGGAAATTTTACGGTTCCGAAAACCCGACGACCGTGCGGACCATGCTGCGCCTGGAAGACGGCGCGGCGAAATACGAACAGCTTTCCATGTTCTCTTCGCCCGAAGTTTCCCTTTCCGCGCTGACGGGACAGCTATGAACGTATACGTGACCGACGGCACCGAGGCGTGCTTTTACACCGCGGCCTTCGCGGCCTATGCGGACAAAGACTGCGTGATCACGTCGGCGAAGCGCTTTCAGCTCTCCGTCGGCGCGAAGGTCGTGCGCGTGGAAACGGACGCGGAAAAACAGGAACGCGTGCTCCGCAAAGTGCGCGCCTGCGACCCGCGCGCCCCGCGCGACATTTCGCTCATCCTGCGGCGGGGTTGCGACACGCGGGAGATGACCGCCCTCGGGTATCTGCGCCTGCTCGTGCGCACGGGCGCGCCCGTGCGCGCCCGGCTTTCGCACCCCGCGGTGATCGAGGCGGAACAGGAAAAGCGGAAAGTAACGCTGGAAGCGCACCGCTTTACCGGGTTTCTGCGCTTTATGGAGGGGCAAAACGGCGTGTATTACGCGCCCTTCGCCCCGGACAACGACATCCTGGAACTCATCCTGCCACACTTTCTGCGGCGGCTGGCGGACCAGCCCTTCGTCATCCACGACACCGCGCGCGGCCTGGCGGGGATGTACAACGGCAAAGAGTGCGTGATCGTGCAGACCGCGGAAAAAGTCGACGTCCCTCTCGCCGAAAGCGAGGCGTATTTCTGCGGGCTGTGGAAGGAATATTACCGCGCGGTCAACATCGCCCAGCGCCCGCACGAAAAGCAGATGAAGGGCTATATGCCCGTCCGCTATTGGAAATTTTTGCCCGAAAAGCGCGGTACGTGACCGCGTTTTTGAAACACGTGCCGCCGCTTTCCGCGTTTTAAGCCCCGCCCGTTTTTCGCGTTTTCGCCCCGCTGCCCCGCCCCCGCCGGCGGGGTTTTTGCACGGATACGGGGACAGAGCGGAGGGCGCGGCGCATATAGATGGAGCATGGAGACCGTCCGTTACGACCGCGCGCGGGCCGTGCTCTACGCGCGGCGCTGGGCCTTTGCGCGCAACCCCGCCTATTACGCGTTCGACGGGTTGGGCGGAGACTGCACGAATTTTGTATCGCAATGCCTGTTTGCCGGCAGCGGCACGATGAACTTTACGCCCGTTTTCGGCTGGTTTTACCGCACGGCGAACGACCGCACCGCTTCGTGGACGGGCGTGGAATTTTTTTACCGCTTTCTGCTCGCCAACGAAGGCGCCGGGCCGTTTGCGGAAGAGGTCGGACTGCGGGAACTGGAGATCGGCGACGCGGTGCAGTTCGGGCGCGAAACGGGCGATTTTTACCATACCTGCCTGGTCAGCGGTTTCCGCTCCGGCCTGCCGCTGCTGGCAGCCCATTCGGCGGACGCGTTCGACAAGCCGCTGCTGCGCTACTCCTTCGAACGGGTGCGCTTTCTGCACATCCGCGGCGTGCGCCGCCCCGACCGGTAAAGAAAGGCTCCTTTGCCCGCCCGAAGGCGGGCCGCGCCCCGCGATCTCCCGCGTATGCCGAAAGCGGGCGGCCGTAAGGCCGCCCGCTCTGTATCGGATGGTTGTATTGCCCGGATGCGGCAGTGCCGCCGGGTGGCGCTCAAGCCTGCGCCGCCGTAACGGTGACCCGGCAGGTCGCCGTAAACGTGCCCGCGCTGGCCGTGATGGTGGCGACGCCTTCCCCCACCGCCGTGACCGTGCCGTCCGGGTGGATGGTGGCGACGGACTCGTCGTCCGACGTCCAGGTGACCGTCTTGTTGCTGGCGTTGTTGGGGGTGACGGTGGCCGTCAGCTTTTCCGTGCCGCCCGCAACGAGGGTAAGCTCCGTTTTATCGAAGGAAATCCCGGTGACGGCGACGGTCTCCGTTTCGGGAGCGGGGTCTGCCTCCGACCGAGAACAGGCCGCAAACAGGGCCACGGAACAGAGCGCGAGCGCGGCCGCCAGCACACACAGCAATTTTTTGACTTTCATGGGATCTTCCCTCCGTACGATCGATTTTCAGACTTTTATTATACCCGCAGAAGGCGGCAAAGTCAATCGATGCGGGGGTACGGCGGGGCAATTTCACGCCCTTTTCGCCCGCGACGGCCGTTCAGCGGGCCGAAGGCACGGAAAATTGTTCGCAGTGCCGGCAGGCAGGCGTTTCTCCGACGCCTTCGGCGGGCGCGACGTACGCGGCCGCCTGCCGCAGGAGCGTGCGCACCGCGGGGAGGCGGTAGGTCGGATAAGTCTCGTGCCCGGGATTGAAATAGAAGAGTTTCCCCCGGCCGCGGCGGAACACGCAGCCGCCCCGGAACCCCTCGCCGCCCTCGAACCAGCCGACATAGACGAGCTCGTCGGGGGTGGGGATATCGAAATATTCGCCGTACATCTCTTCCTGCGGGATATCGATAAATTCGCCCAGCCCGCGCGCGATGGGATGCCCGGGGCTGACGCACCAGAGCCGTTCGCGCTCGCCGTCTTCGCGCCAGCGCAGAGAGCAGGTGGTGCCGAGCAGGCGCTTGAAGGGCTTGGAGTCGTGCGCGGAGTGCAGAAAGACCATGCCCATGCCGCCGTGCACGCGCGCGGCGACCTTTTCGACGAGGGCGTCGTCCACCTGTTTGTGGTACCAGTGCCCCCACCAGAACAGGACGTCTGTGCCGCCGAGGACCTCGTCGGTCAGGGCGGCGCCGGTTTCATCCGCGCGCACGAGGGTCACTTCCGCCCCCGTTTCGCGCAGCAGATCGCACAGGCAGTTCCCCAGCCCCTCGGGATAGGCGCGGCGCCCCTCTTCCGACTCCATGCTGGGATTGTGTTCGCATACTACGGTGATTTTCATAACAGCGCCTCAGTCGAAACAGACGGGTTTGCCCGTGCGCTCGGACTCGTAGATGCCTTCGAGGATGCGCGTGACGACGGCGGCCTGGTCGGCCGTGACGTACAGCGGATCGCCGCGGAGGATGGCGTTGGTGAACGTCGCCGCTTCGAGGTCTTCGGGGTTGCCGCCCGCATTGCCCTCGAAAAAGGCGACCGAACCGCCGCGCAGGTCGGGCCGGATCATGACCTGTTTGCCGGCCATGACGGTGTTGATGCGCAGGCCGTCGAGCATGTCGGCGCCCGCCTTGTCGCCGCAGATGGTCGTGACCGCCTCGATCGGGTCGGCCATGTTCAGCGCCCAGCTCGATTTGAGGTAGACGACCGCGCCGTTCTTCATCACGACGAAGCCGAACGCGCTGTCTTCGGCGGTGAATTTTTCCACGTCCCAATCCCCCCAGGCGTTGCCCGTATCGCGCTGGGCGTTGAGCTTGTGGAAGGTTTTGCCCACGCAGTAGGCGGGCTCGTAGTTGTTCATCATGAACAGCGTCAGATCGAGCGCGTGCGTGCCGATGTCGATGAGCGGACCGCCGCCCTGCTTTTCCTTGTCGATGAACACGCCCCAGGTAGGCACAGCGCGGCGGCGGATGGCGATCGCCTCGGCGTAGTATACGTCTCCGAACATCCCTTCGTCCGCCACCTTTTTCAGGTACAGCGAGTCGGGGCGGAAACGGTTCTGGTACCCGATGGTCAGCACCTTGCCCGACCGGTCGCGCGCGGCGAGCATCTCTTTCGCCTCGGCGTAGTTCATCGCCATCGGCTTTTCGCACAGCACGTGCTTGCCCGCGTCGAGCGCGTCGACGGTGATCCGGCAATGCGCGTTGTTGGGCGTGAGGACGAGCACCGCGTCGATACTCTTATCCTGCAAAAGCTGTCTGTAATCGGTGTAAACGGCGCATTCGGGGGTGCCGAAATCTTCGCGCGCTTTGAGCGCGCGTTCTTCGACGACGTCGCAGAACGCGACCAGCTCCGCCGCGGGGTTGCGTTTTTCCGCCGGCATGTGCTTCGTATTGGCGATCCCGCCGCAGCCGATGACGCCGATGCGTACCTTT
>CALVHP010000001.1 GCA_944328405.1 uncultured Clostridia bacterium | reverse complement strand
CTATATGCGCAACCTGTTCGAGTTTTATCTGTATACGGGCGTACGGCGTTGCGAGGCTCTCGCGCTCCGTTGGTCGGATGTTGATTTCGATTCCGAAACCATCCTTATACGCGGGACAAAGACACTTTCATCCTTTCGCCGCCTTGATATGCTGCCACACGTGCGCGAGCTGCTCGAAAGGCAGAGAAGGCAATGCCCTGACTCTCCGCTCGTGTTCCCCTACAAAGTATGCATTGTGAGCCGCACCTTCAAGCGCTTCTGCCCTGCTCATAAACTTCATGATTTGCGCCATACATTCGTTACGAGGTGCGCAGAATGCGGTATCAATGTAAATGTCTGCCAAAGTCTTGCAGGACACAGCGACGTAAAAGTAACGCTTGGAATCTATACGCACACAAGTACACAGTTCCGCAAATCCGAATACCAGAAGTTCACCCTCGAACCCCCGCAGTAAAGAAAAAACACCCCTTTTCGGGGTGTTTGCTGGCGCAGAGAATGGGATTTGAACCCATGGTACCCTTGCGAGGTACACACGATTTCCAGTCGTGCTCCTTCGACCGCTCAGACATCTCTGCAGAAACATGCGCCGAAAGCGTTCCCCGCAGCCGGCGCATGATTTAGTTTATCTTTTTTTCCGCATTTTGTCAACGATTTTCACCCCGCCTTTTCCACCTTTTTGCGCGCGGGGCGAAAAATTCATACGCCGCGCTTTTCGTCGATGTACGTCGCTTCCAGATCGGATACGTGCAGCAGGAGCGCCAGCGGGAATTTGCAGAAGGCTTCGCTGACGGAACCGTCTCCCCCGCGCACGCGCGAATCGAATCCGCCCATGTGCCAGTTGATCGCCACGGCTTCTTCGCGCGTCAGGCGCAGGAAGCCGTTGATGATGTACACCGACTTTTCGCCGTGACCGTACGGCAACAGTTCTTCGCGCGCGAAATAGGGCTTTTTGACCCATTCGCCGTTTTCCTTCACGTTGCGGAAATCCTGTTTATAAAAGTCGATCTTGCACAGATCGTGCAGTAGGCCGCAGATCGCGACCGTCTCGTGCGAAAATTTCTGTTCCCACTCCGCGCCGTATTCGTTCTGCACGTTTCTGAGCAGGCGGCGGTAGGTGTTGACGCTGTGCTCGCACAGGCCTCCCTCGTACGCGCAATGGTAGCGCGTGCTCGCCGGGGCGCGGAAAAAGTCGGACCGCAGCAGATAGGCGCGCAATTCTGCCGCGCCCTCGCGGCGGATCTGTTCGTCGAAGATCTGCAAAAACGTTTCCTGCATGGCATTCCTCCCGCCGCGCTCAGCGCGCCTTGCACTTTTTGATCAGATACATCCGGCTGATGATCCCGCCGCTGCAGCTTTTGTCTCGCTTTTCCAGCCAGAGAGAGCGCAGGGGCAGACACCCCTTCATCAGGAGATCGCCGCCCGCCGTAAAGCGCTCGTCCGTCCCGACCTGCGTCACTTCGTAAACCGCCGACGGGTTCAGCCCCGCAAAGCGGACGAACAGATCGGGCTGAGAAGGGACCACCTGCAGGATGTTGACGACGGCGATCGCCGCGGACGCGTCTTTAGCGACGGTGATGAAGCCCTCGACGGCCGGGCTGCCCGAAATGCGGTGCTGCTCGCCGAATTGCAGGAGCTTCCTGTTTTCTTTATAAAACGAAACCTGTTCTTTGATCTGCGCGCGCTCTTCGGCGGACAATTTGGTCAGGTCGAGTTCGTAGCCGAGCACGCCGCCGCACGCCACATGGAACCGCGCGGACAGCGGGTTATCGTCGAAGGTCTGGTGGTTCGGGCAGGCGGACACGTGCGCGCCCATCGTCGACTGCGGATAGGCGTACGACGTGCCGCGCTGGATGTCGACGCGCATGCGCGCGTCGGTATCGTCGCTGGTCCAGATCTGCGGGAAGTAGCACAAGATGCCCAGATCGAAGCGCCCGCCGCCGCCCGCACAGCCCTCGAAGAGAACGTTGGGGAATTTTTTGACCAGCTTTGCCACGACGCGGTAATAGCCGAGCATGTAGCGATGGAAGTATTCGCCCGCCGCCACGCCTTTGCCGAAGCAATCGCTCATCGAACGGTTGAAATCCCACTTGAGATAGGCCGCGCCGCTGCGCGTGAGCACGTCGGACACCGACCGCACGATAAAGTTCTGCACCCGTTCGTCGGCGAGGTTGAGCATGAGCTGGTTGCGCTGGCGCTCGGGCACGCGGCCGGGGATCTTCATGGCGTAATTGGGATGGGCGCGGTACAGGTCGCTGTCCTCGCTGATCATTTCCGGCTCCATCCAGATGCCGAAGGCAAGGCCCTGTTCGCGGATCTTGGCCGCGAGGGAATCCAGGCCGCCGCCCGTCTTTTCGGGATTGTCCTGCCAGTCGCCAAGAGAGCAGGTATCCGAATCGCGTTTGCCGAACCAGCCGTCGTCGAGCACGAACAGTTCCATCCCCGCCTCTTTCGCGGCGGCGCACAGATCGAGCAGTTTTTCTTCGGTAAAATCGAAATACGTCCCTTCCCAGTTGTTGATGAGGACGGGGCGCTCGCGCTTTTTCCATTTGCCGCGGACGATGTGTTCGGAAACGAAAGCCTGCATGCGCGAACGGAGCGCGTCTTCGTCCGGCGCGTAGCACATGACCGCTTCGGGCGCGGCAAACGACTCGCCGGGGAGCAGTTCCCAATCGAACAGGAAGTCGTTCATGCCGATCAGCACGCGCGTCGAAAGGATCCCGTCGCACTCGAAGACCTCTTTGTGGTTGCCCGAATAGACGAGGTTGAACCCGAACAGGCCGCGATCGCCTTCGGCGACGACGAACGGATTGCGCGCGTGCGACGAATAGCCCGTCGTCCACTGGTTGACGAACACGCCGCTGTCCAGCCGGCGGACTTCTTCGTGCCGCTCGCGCGCCCAGCCGCCTTCGAAGGTATGGACGCGGTAGCCCGCCCCCGGCAGATCGATCTGCAGGCTCATCAGGCGGCGCAGGCGGACGGGCTTTTTCGACCCGTTGCACAGCTGCGCCGAAACGGCGATGACGTCGCTGTCTTCAAACGCCGTAAAATACAGAAGGAGCGCCACTTTGGTGGGGGCGTCTGTATAGCGGAGTTCGAGCGTTTTGCCTTCGCCGTACGACGAAGGCAGATCGGGAAGAGCGGGTTTTTCCGCCAAAATCCGGGAACGCGAAAGGCGGAAATCGGCGGTCGTTCCCCCGTCGGCATTGTACAGCGCGACGCTGTGTTCGGTGCCGCCGGCCCTCCCGAAGACGGTAAAGATACGGCGGCCCGCGCCGGCGAACGCCGCAAATTCGCAGGCGGCGCCCAATTTTTCTCCATAATAGACCGCCTCGCCGCGTTCGGGATCGAGCACGAGCGTGGTGTGCGGCGTGTCAATGCGGACAAATTGTCCCTTCTTTCGGATCATGATCAGCCTCCGTAAACAGCTTTCCGATTTTTCATTCCGCACGAAAAGCGGCGTCCTTTCCGCCGCGCCCTGCCGGGCGGGCCAAAAAGCCGATCCGGCGAGAGGCGCTCTTTTCGGTCGGGTATCGTTAACAGTATACCACACCCCTGCCGTTTTGTATAGCGAAAAGCGGGTTTTTCTTTGCAAAAAAACCCGCCTGTAATTTGTTTTTTCCGAAAGCCGCGCCGGGGCCGAAGGGCGTTTGCCCCCGAAAACCGGCAGATCGGGAAACGCCGCGCGCAGGCGGCGCCGCCCCGATCAGTCGCAGAGGATTTCTTTTTTCTCTTTGCCGAACCGCTGCGCCACGGCCGCGCATTCTTCCGCTTCCGCCGTACCGAACGGCTCGCCGGCCGCCGCCGCTTCCGTATACGCCGTACAGGCGTCGTCCGCCGCCTGCGCGAACAGGCGGGCGATCAGGGCGCGGCACTCCGCGGCGCACCCTTCCCCCGCCGCGGCGGCGTACAGGCGCAGAAGTTCGCGCTCGCAGGCGAGCATATCGCGCATCGCGTCCCGTTCGTTGAGCGACGTGTCGCGTTTGCAGGGCTTAAACATCTTCTCTCTCCTTGCCGCCGAGCAGCGCTAAAAGCTGCGCGTACCGGTCGGCGTGGCGGACGGAGATCTCCTGCATGCGCGCCGCGAGCGATACGTCGGTCAGCGTTTTGGAATACAGCCGCGCCTTTTTGGCGGCCAGCCCTTCGGCCGTAAGCAGCGCCGAAAGAGCCTGCAGCCCTCCCCGGCTGAACGTATATTTCATGGACCCTTCCCTCCTTGACCGCAGTATGCGCATTCCGGGCGCAGGCTATGCGGGACGCGGACCGTGCGCCCGAGGACCGCGCGAAACAGCAGGCCGTGCCGGGGCGCAGACGGCAAAAACGGGGCGCCCGCTTCCTGCGGACGCCCCGTTGTACGGTATCGGCCCTTTGAACCCGGGCGGTTTGCCCCGCGGCTCCGTTACGGCCGCATTTCGGCAAAGGCGCCGCGGAGTGCGGGATACAGCGAGCGAAACACTGCATAATGCTCTTCATACCGGCGCGCGATCGCGGGATCGGGGAGCACCGTTTCGCGCACGCGCACGATGGCTTCCGCCGCCGCGCGGACTGTCGCATATTCGCCGCAGCCGACCATCGCCAGCATCGCCGCCCCGAAGGAAGGGCCCTGCTCCGTCTGCGGAAGATCGACGGGCAGATCCATCACGTTCGCGATGATCTTCCGCCAG